>NZ_JBPPGD010000001.1:242796-368690 GCF_051303165.1 Actinomyces sp. W5033
GCTTGTTGTGCGCGGGGGTCCGGGCGCACAAGTGGTTTCCCCCCCCCCCCACGCCCACACACCGCTGCGACGCTCACACGAGAGGGTCGCACACGTCGTCGGTTGACGGCGTGGTGGCGCCCAGCAGGCCGCGTCCTGCCAGGAAGTCGATCATCTCCCCGACCTGCTCGGGCCTGAGCGCACCGATGACGGCGTCCGCGTCGGGCTTGACGAGGGCGGCGGTGGCGACGGCGACCTCCCGGGCGTGGGCAGCCTGGGTGGTGTCAACGAGGTCGGTGACGTAGGCGCGGGTGGCCTCCACCGCGCCGTCGGGGTCCGCCACGAAGCGCTCCATACCAGCCACCGACGCGGCCACCGCAGCGGCCAGGTCCTCGCGGTGCGCCTCCAGCTGGGTGCGTGTGGTGACGAGGGAGGCCCCGAGCAGCGGGACGTGGGGGGCGACGTCAATGGTGCGCACAGCCATCCCGTTCTGGGCGATCTGGACGGCGTCGTTGTTCGTGAATCCCGCGATGGCGTCCACCTTGCGGGAGACGAGGGCCGCCTGCTGCGTGTAACCGATCTCCTGGATATCGACGTCGGACTCGCTCAGGCCGGCGGTCGCCAGGGCGAGCTGGACGGTGAACCAGGTGGAGCCGTAGCGGCCGGGCAGGCCGAGGCTGTGGCCCCTGAGGCCCTCCAGCGTGCTGATGCCGGAGTCCTCGGGGACGATGACGCAGCCGGGGAAGCGCTGGTAGTAACCGCCGACGACGACGAGGTCGTTGCCGTGGGAGGCCGCCACGACGGCCTCGTCGGCCGAGGCGACGACGAGCTGCTCGGTGCCCGCCAGCAGGGCGTCGAACTGGCCCTCCTGGGCGCCGTGGTGGCGCAGGCTCACCCCATCGACGTAGTCGCCGGCGTCGGCAGCCATGTAGAAGGGCGCGAACTGCACGTTGGGTGTGTAGGTCATGCCGATGACGAGGCCCGAGGTGGAGGCGGTGCTCCGTCCGTGTGAGGCCGTGCCGGAGGCGCAGGAGGCCAGCAGGACGGCGGCGCCGGTGCCGAGGGCGGCGCCCAGGAGGCTGCGGCGGGTGAGGGTGGGACGCGGGGTCATGGGGTTCCTTCCGGGTTGTGTGCGGTGAGGGGTGTCAGGAGGAGGCGGTGCCTCACGTGGCTCGCCGACCGCGCATAGCGGCCACGACGCGGCTGCGGCGCTCGAGCTCGTGCAGGCACCAGTGGATGGAGGTCGCCAGGACGCACAGCAGGACGATGGTGGAGAACAGGCCGGTGGTGTCCACGCTGTCGCGCTGGTGGGAGAGCACCATGCCCAGGCCCTCGCCGCCCATCGTCATCTCCCCGACGACCGCGCCGGTGACCGACAGGGTGAAGCCCGTGCGCAGCCCCGACAGGATCGCGGGCAGCGCCATGGGCAGCTCCATGTAGACCAGGAGCGTCACGCCGTGGGCGCCGTCGAGTCGGGCGGCGTCCATGACGTCGGTGTCCAGCCCCCTCAGGCCCAGCAGCACGGTGACCGTGATGGGGAAGAAGACCATGAAGGCGCACAGGACGACGACGGGCAGGGTCCCGTAGCCGATCCACAGCACGAGCAGCGGGGCGACGGCGATGGCGGGCACGGCCTGGGAGGCGGCGACGTAGGGCAGCACGGTGCGGCTGAACATGGGCCAGCGGTACAGGGCCCAGGCGAGAGGAAGGGCCGCGGCGGCGGCCAGCAGGCAGCCCAGCAGGGCCTCGCGCAGCGTCACCCAGGCGTAGGCGAGGACGCCGCCCTGGGTCATGGCGAGCCACAGACGGCGGGCGACGTCGGTGGGGCCGGGCAGGAAGACCGCGGGCACCAGCTGGGCGGCGGTGACGGCCCACCACAGGGTGAGTGCGCCCGCACCCAGCAGCAGGGCGGGCAGCGGGCCGGTGCGCAGCCCGGACGCGGTGGCCCGCGTCGGCGGCGCGAGGGCGCCACGCGCGGCGTGTTGGGGGGCGGTGCCCACAGGTCCTCCCGGTACTCCCCCGGGACGGGTGCCCCGGGCGGCTCCGGGGTGAGGGGCGGGGCAGCGGCTCGCGCCCGCGCGGCGCGCCCCTGGGTCCCACAGCCGCCGTCCGTGCGCGCGCGGCGCGGCGGGCGGCGACGGCGTCGGGACGCCGGGCGCACCTCGTGCTTCCTCCCATCCGGACTCTCACCGTCGGTGCTGGAGTTCCACCAGCTCAGCCGCTCACGGCGCCCCGTCGGGGCGTGTGCGCGGGTCGCGGACTGTCACCGCCGGCTCGGACTTTCACCGACCCCGGAGCACGTGCTCAGGCAGGAGGCTAGCCGGTGGCGGGGTGGGGCGGCAACTGGCGGTGGCGGCTCCGTGAGCACGCCTGGCCCACAGGCACGTCGCTGCACCTCAGACGAGCCCGCGGAAGCGGGCCACGTGAGCAGCCAGGGCGTCGAGCACCCGCGTCTTCTTGGTCTCGTGGGTGTCGTCACCCGCGTCACGCCGGAAACGTGACATGGGTGGCAGGACCGCGGTGATGGCCGTGCCTTCGGTGGGCACCTGGCCGTCGCGCATGGCGGTGGCTACGAGGGTGCGGGCGGGTTGGTCGCGCAGGTGCTCACGGGCGATGAGCCCGGCGAGCTCGGTCTCCTGGCGGCCGGTGATGAAGCCCTGCCACTGCTCGGTGACGTCGCCGTGGGCAGACACGGACCTGACGAAGTCCTCGATGAGGTCGCGCTTGGAGTGGAGGGTGGGGCTGGAGGTGACGGCGCGGGTGATGTCGGCCGGGACCTCCTTGTCGGTGCGGCCGCCCATCTCGGTCCTGTGCTGCTCAACGAGCATGAGGATGTAGTCGACGCCGACCTCCACCTGCTTGACGAGCTCGATCTCGAAGACGAGGTCCTCAGTGACGTCCTCCCTGTCCCCCGTCGCCCGCTGCCGCAGGTCCTGGTACAGGTCGACGTAGACGCTGCGGTAGTCGGCGAAGTCCGCCTCGGTGAGGACGTCGTCGTCCGCGAAGTCGTCGAAGGAGGCAAGGATGTTGCGCAGGCGCAGGATCGAGCCGAAACGGGCGATGAAGTCGCGCTGGGCGGCCTCTGAGAGGATGGGGCTACCGGGGTCATGACGCTCACGCAGCTCGGCGAGCCGTGCGAGGTACTCGCTCAGGTACTCGGCGTAGGGGCGCAGCAGGACGATGCCGCCGGCGTCCTTGTCCCCGAACAGGGCAATTGCCTCATCGGTCTCGGCCTGAAGGTCGCGGAAGCACACGATGTTGCCGTAGGACTTGACGGAGTTGAGGATCCGGTTGGTGCGGGAGAAGGCCTGGATGAGGCCGTGGGAGCGCAGGTGCTTGTCCACCCACAGGGTGTTGAGCGTCTTGGAGTCGAAGCCCGTGAGGAACATGTTGACGACGATGACAAGGTCGATCTCACGGCAGGCGAGGCGTCGCGAGATGTCCTCGTAGTAACCCTCGAAGCCGTTCGCGCTGGAGTCATAGGCGGTGCCGAACTGCGTGTTGTAGTCGTCAATGGCCCGGTCGAGGAAGGCCCGGTCGTCCGCGCTCAGGGAGGTGGGGTCCGTGGTCTCCTCATCATCACCAAGAGCGTATCCCGTTTCGCCCGCAACACCGTCGACTCGCTCACCACAGTAAGGGCGCTCAAAGACAAAGGCGTGGAAGTCTATTTCGAGAAGGAAGGGATCTGGACTTTCGACGCCAAAGGTGAACTCCTCATCACCATCATGAGTTCGCTGGCCCAGGAAGAAGCCCGTTCCATCTCCGAAAACGTCACCTGGGGACACCGCAAACGCTTCGCCGACGGGAAAGTCACCATCGCATACTCCCGGTTCCTTGGTTACGACAAGGGTGAAGACGGCAACCTCGTGGTCAACCCTGAGCAAGCCAAGATCGTGCGGCGAATCTACAACATGTACTTAGGCGGCATGGCCATCGGCGCGATCGCCCGTACCCTCACCGACGAGCCCGAGACGTTCACCGCCCCAGGGAACAAGACCTGGCACTACCAATCGGTGCGTTCGATCCTCACCAACGAGAAGTACAAGGTCGACGCCCTCCTGCAAAAGTCCTATGTTGCTGACTTCCTGACAAAGAAGCAGGTCACCAACCACGGTGAAGTGCCCCAGTACTACGTCACCGCCAGCCACGAAGCAATCATCAGCCCAGCAGTGTGGGACTTCGTCCAAGCAGAACTAGCCAACGGTGCCGCGAATCAGCGAACACAACACCGGACCCGCCCCTTCTCATCCACTCTCGTCTGCGGCCAGTGCGGGCACTTCTTCGGATCGAAAACGTGGCATGCAGGCATGCAAATACGAAAAGATCATCTGGCGGTGCGGCCACAAATATAAAGGCGACACTACGTGCGCCACCGGGCACATCGACGATGAACGACTCAAAGACATGTTCCTCGAGGCCATCCGCCTCCGCTTCGGCTCACCAGCCGATGACACCGTCAACCGCGCCGTGCTCGACGCGCTCGACACCAGCGACCTTGAAGTCAAAGCGGCCGGACTGATCGCACAGATCGACCAAGTAGCGAAGAAGCTCGAATCACTGATCGCCCGCAACGCACGCGTCGCCCAAGACCAACAAGCCTACGAGAAGACATTCAACGCCACCCACCAACAGCACCAAGCCCTGTTGGCTGAGCACGCTGCCGTGGCCGCCGAGATCCAAAACAAGCACAAACGGCTTGCTGCCTACTGCTACTACAGGGAGGAGACTGCGAAACTCGATATTGAACAGTTGGTCTTCAGCCCATACCTCTGCGTCACCCTGCTCGACAAAGGAGTCGTCAGCACCGACGGCACGGTGACGTTCATTTTCCGCGACGGAAGTCAGATCAGCATCACCAAGACCTAAACAAGTACGACTAATCGTCGCCCGGCTCAGCCATAACCTTCAAGAACTTGACTCCACCCTGATTTATCACGTCTCGAGCAAGATCATTGGCGACTGGCATCACCGTCTCGATGGATGCCAGGGGATTAAGCTCTGTCGACACCAGCTGGAAGCGGCGGATCGGTTCCGCGTACTCCGCTGACAGCAAGTAGTTCGTGTTTGATTCCGTCGTGCGAATATAGATCGGTTCGCTTGGATTTCCAACCAAACCCACCCGCACGAGGAAACCGGCATTCGATTGACGGCTCATAGCGTGAGCACGCAGCAGTGCGATGAAGTCGATCAGAGCAGATTCAATGTCCGAAGCCATGCAATGATTCGGTAGGCCCACCGGGTAGTAGTGACGGGCATCCTCCCGATCTGTCAGGCCCCCGAGTCGGTAACACGCGAGCACGGTCGCATCATCGTGCAGATATTTCCGAAATGCGTATCGGTCCTCGCGATGGCTACGCATCACCCACTGCCGCAGTCCCTTACGGACTTCCCCCGAGTCCCAGCGCACAGGTCTGTTGCCACTGTAGACGAGTCCAGGGAATGACGCTTGACCCATGAGCCTATAGACGTCTTCCTCCCTCGGTGGCTCCAGCGAACCTGATGGTTCTACCGGGGCGGCCGCCGCGACCAAGCAAACGCCGTCATCGGGATTAAGCCCTTCACTTGCGCGCTCAAAAATTGCCTGAAGCCGCTGCTCACGATTGTCTGCTTGCTGGAACCGCTCGCGGAATCCGCGCTCAATCTCACGGTCGTTCATGAACACAGTGTGGGGCCCGTTGCGCCGAGGGGCAACGAAGGCAACGTCACCGTTTCGCGCAAAATGCGGAGCATCAGGAGAATCCGGAACCCGCATCATCACGACACTACCCTCGGTGGCTGGAAGTGGGAAGAATTCCAATCCCAAGACCGGAGGTCCTATACGAGCATATGCCACTCGAAGAATGCGCTGTTGCATATCCGCATTCCACTGAATCGGAGTTATATCCATGGCAGCACTTGTCTCACCGTCCTCAGCAACTCCGAATACGATCCAGCCGCCGCCGCTGTTAGCGATGGCCGCTACATCTTTGGCAGCCTCATCATCCCATCGCGGCCTGCGAGGATCATAGAAATTGGCCTTCCAGTCGAGCGCACCAGTCTCGCGAACGCCATTTTCGACCGCTTGCTCGATCAAACTCAGCGACAGGTCGCCAGGCTCAATTCCCAAGGCCTGATGAATTGGTGTGAACATAATCCTCCTAATCAGGGACACGATCGCCATCGGTCGCAGCCGTGACAGGCTCTTCGCATCACTGGATTCCCGACTCAACCAATCAAGCGGCTAAATCGTAGTTCGCGCGCGTTTGTATCCGTCGTGGCATGAAAGTTTCGTAGACACCGTTGACACGCGTCTTACCCGCCACGGTGATCCTGGCGAGGACCTCACTGACCTCCTGCGGGGTGAAGAACTCACCACCGGACTTGCCTGCGGCGGAGGCGTACATCGTCATGAGGAACTCGTACGCGTCACCGAAGGCATCAATCGTCGAGTCTTCGTAGGACAGGTCCAGGTCACCGATGGCCTCGAGGATGCGCACGAGCTTGTCGTTGCGCTGGGCGACGGTCCGGCCCAGCTTCGACGAGTTGACATCGACGTCGTCGAACAGGCCTCGAAGGTCCGACTCCGAGCCCGTCCCCACGGCCGAGGCCTCGATGTTGTGGAAGACCCGTGAGAGCGTCTCGTTGAGGTTCTCGTCGCGCGCAGCCCTGGCGCGAACGTTGTCGAACAGCTCTGAGGGAGGGATGAAGAAGCCCTTCTCGTTGACAATGCCCTCTCGCTCCCGGTAGGCGTCCGCGTCCGACATGAGCGCGTACCTGAAACCGGGGTCCCCGGCCTCCCACTCGGCCTCGTCGATGTAGGACGTCAGGTTCTCGGAGATGAACCGGTAGAACAGGAAACCCAGCACATAGGCCTTGAAGTCCCAGCCGTCGACACTGCCGCGCAGGTCGTTGGCCACCTGCCAGATCGCGCGGTGCAGCTCCGCACGCTCCATATGTCCGCTCACTTCTCGTCCTCGTCGTCGGTGTGGCGCCCCACAGCGCTGTACCCGCGCAGTGTCTCATCCTCCACCGACGCCAATATCCGCGACACCGGTGCACCAGGCGCTGCCGGCCTGACACCGCGCGTTCGATACCGCCGTCGGTGCGCCAGTCACGGCAGGCGCACCGGTGTCCACGCAGCGGACATGGACACGGTCCTGAGGGCGACAGCGGCCCGCAATCGGCCCCATATCAAGGACGCGCCCCCGTGGGATCGGTGCAGGTTCCGGCCATGTCCGCTGCGTGGACACGCTCGCGGCACCGCCCCCTTATGCTTGGACCCGCTGCGCCGCCACCTCGCTCTCGAGGCCCGGGACGGCAGGAGTAGCACCCGCCCGGCTGGCCACGCCCGGCTGGCCACGCCCAGTGGTGATGGACGACGACGCTGAGCAAGGGAAGGTCGGCACATGCCAGCACAAGCAGCCCCGGGCGAGGACGTCGCCCGGCTCCGGCGCGGGATCCGGCCTGTCCACCGCTGCGGGCCTGACCTACTCCGGCGAGCGCTTCGAGACGCTCTTCGCCGACTTCATCGCGGTCTACGGCTTCACGGACATGTACACGGCCGGCTTCCACCCCTTCGCGAGCCTGGAGGAGCGGTGGGCCTACTGGAGCCGCCACATCTGGTGCAACCGCTACGTCGCCACACCCAAGGACACGTACTCCACCCTGCTGACCCTGCTGGAGGGGCGCGAGTTCTTCGTGCTCACCACCAACGTCGACCACCGCTTCCAGACTGCCGGCCTGCCCACACAGCGCCTGTTCTACACGCAGGGCGACTACGGCCTGTGGCAGTGTGCCGTCCCGTGCCACCCCAGGACCTATGACAACCACGAGACCGTACGGCGGATGATCCTCGCGCAGGGCCTTACCATCGCTGACGACGGCGCCCTCGTGGTGCCTGAACGCGGGCTGCTCATGACGGTCCCCGGCGAGATCGTGCCCCACTGCCCCGTGTGCGGCGAGCCCATGGCGATGAACCTGCGCGCCGACGACACCTTCGTCGAGGACGCCGGCTGGCATGAGGCGGCCGCACGCTACCGGCGGTTCCTGCAGTCGCACAGCGCAGGCCACGTCCTCTTCCTGGACCTGGGCGTGGGTGCGAACACGCCGACCATCGTCAAGTACCCCTTCTGGCGCTCGACCTATGCCAACCCCGCGGCCGTCTACGCCTGCGTCAACCTCGGCGAGGCCTACGCCCCCGTACAGATCCGTGACCGCTCCATCCTCATCGACGCCGACATCGACGCCGTCCTCACCGCGCTGACCACCACCACCTCACAGGAGCCCCGCAATGCACAATGACCGCAGAGCCGCCCTCCTGCGTTCGACAGTCGACGCCCTGTGCGCCGAGCGCGGTGCCGAGCCCCCTGCGACGACGCAGGCGGACGAGCTGTGGACCGTGCTGCGCGCCCTGGTCAACACGCGCCCGCCCGCGCCCGCCGCCCCGTCCCTGCTCGCCACGCAGGACGAGCTGTTGCGCGCCATGATCGAGGAGGCGGGCGTGAGCACCGTCGCCGACGCGCTGGCCAGCCCCCAGGACAGCCACCTGCTGCTGTGGCGCGGCGACATCACGACCCTCGCCGTCGACGCCGTCGTCAACGCGGCCAACAGCCGGCTGCTCGGCTGCTGGGTGCCCGGGCACCTGTGCATTGACAACGCCATCCACACCTTCGCGGGCATCGAGCTGCGTATCGAGTGCGCCCGCATGATGCAGGGGCGCGAGGAGCCCACAGGCGCGGCGAGGATGACCCCCGCCTACAACCTGCCGAGCCGGCACGTCATCCACACGGTCGGCCCGGTCGCGGCCGGTCACCCCACCGAGGAGCACCGCCGTCAGCTGGCCTCCTGCTACACGAGCTGCCTCGACGTCGCCTCCGAGCACGGGCTGCGCACCGTCGCGGTGTGCTCCATCAGCACGGGGGTCTTCGGCTACCCGCGCCAGGAGGCCGCTGAGACCGCCGTCGAGACGGTGCGCGGCTGGCTCAGCGCCCACGACGCCGACCTGCGGGTCATCTTCAACGTCTTCTCCCAGGAGGACGAGAGCACCTACCGGCCGCTGCTGGGGCTGTGAGCCGGCAGCGCCCGCCTGCCCCAGGAGCCCGAGGGCGGCGCCTGCGCACCTGGGCGGGGCCGGTCCCCGGCGCGCGGGCCGACGGGGACCGGCCCCGGTCTCAGGGCAGGAAGTCGGGGGTCGGCATGCCAACGTAGACGGTCTCGAGGTAGTCCTCGATGCCCTCCTTGCCTCCCTCACGGCCCATACCGGACTGCTTGACACCGCCGAAGGGCGCAGCGGCGTTGGAGATCGTCGCGGAGTTGACGCCGATCATGCCGAACTCGAGGCGTTCGGCCAGCCGCATGACGCGTGCCATGTCCCGGGTGTGGACGTAGGCGCTCAGTCCCACGAGGTCGTCGTTGGCCAGGGCGATGACCTCCTCCTCGCTCGAGAAGGACACGATGGGGGCCACGGGCCCGAAGATCTCCTCACGGACGATGTCGGTGCGCGGCTGGACGTCAACCAGGACCGTCGGGGGGTAGAAGAAGCCGGGCCCCTCGGGCACCTGGCCGCCGGTGAGCGCCCGGGCGCCGGAGGCCAGTGCCCCGTCCACCATGGCGGCGATGGCGTCGCGCTGGCGCGCCGAGACGAGCGGGCCGATGTCCACGCCGTCCTTGGTGCCGTCGCCGAGCCGCTGCGCGCCCAGCGCCTGGGCCAGACGGCGTCCGAAGTCCTCGCTGACGGACTCGTGGACGAGGAAGTGGTCCGAGGCGTTGCAGGCCTGACCCATGTTGCGCATCTTCGTCACGACGGCGGCCTCGACGGCGGCGTCGAGGTCCGCGTCCTCGAAGACGATGAAGGGCGCGTTGCCACCCAGCTCCATCGAGGTGCGCAGGACGTTACCGGCAGCCTCCTTGAGCAGGGCCCGCCCCACAGGGGTGGAGCCGGTGAAGGAGACCTTGCGCAGGCGCGGGTCCTGGAGCAGCGGGCCGGTGATGTCGCGGTTGCGCTGCGAGGGCAGGACGGACAGGACCCCGGCGGGCAGCCCGGCCTCGGACATGATCCTGGCGAAGAGCAGGGAGGTCAGCGGGGTGTCCTTCGAGGGCTTGAGGAGCGCGACGTTGCCGGCGGCAAGCGCCGGACCCGCCTTGCGGGTGGACATCGCCAGCGGGAAGTTCCACGGGGTGATGAGCAGGCACGGTCCCACGGGACGGCGCACGACGAGGGCCTGGAGGTGGCCCTCAGGCAGGCGGAAGTAGTCGCCGCGCACGCGCACAGCCTCCTCGGCGAACCAGCGCAGGAACTCCGCGCCGTAGGTGACCTCGCCGTCGGCCTGCGCCAGCGGCTTGCCCATCTCCAGGGTCATGAGCAGGGCCAGGTCCTTGCGGTAGGTGGTCGTGGTCAGCTCGAAGGCGCGTCGCAGGATGTCGGCGCGCTCGCGCGGGGAGGTGAACTGCCAGGTCCTCTGGGCGGCCACGGCCTGGTCCATGGCGGTGGCGGCGTCCTGGGGGGTGGCGCTGGCCACCGTGGTGAGGACCTCCCCCGTGGCGGGGTTGAGGACGTCGAAACGCTCGCCGGAGGAGGCCTCGGTGAACTCGCCGTTGAGGAAGATCCCGGTGGGGACGCGGCTGAGGAGGTCGCTGACCGCGTCCTGGGTGCTCGTGTGGTCCATGTGGCTTCTCCTTTGAAGTCCTGCCGGGCCGGGGCCGCGGCGGAGACTCACCGCGTGGATGAGGCTCGAGGGTGTGTGTGGCGGTGTCGATGAGTCGCCGCGGGTCACGAAAGAGATGTTGACAGGTTGCGTGACCTGGGTCATCATTCTAACACACATCGTATACGATCTCATATACGGCAATACCGGGTACCCGCCAACGGTGGCGGCGCCACACCCACGCACAGCCGTCCGTGACAAGGAGCAGCCCGTGACCACCACCCCCACCGACGTCATCAGCGAGGCCCTCGGCCACCGCGCCGGCAAGGTCATCGCGGTGCACCTGTCCTACGCCTCGCGCGCCGCCCAGCGCGGACGCACCCCGGCGCAGGCCTCCTACTTCCTCAAGGCCTCCTCCTCCATCGCCGGCCCCGGCACGGTCACCCGCCCCGAGGGCACCGAGCTGCTCGTCTTCGAGGGCGAGATCGCCCTCGTCATCGACACCGCCGCCCGCAACGTCACCGAGGAGCAGGCCTGGTCCCACGTCGGCTGGGTCACCGCCGGCAACGACATGGGCCTGCTCGACATGCGCGCTGCCGACAAGGGCTCCAACACCCGCTCCAAGTCCGGCGACGGCATGACCCCCCTCGGACCCGTCCTCCTGGACGCCTCACGTCTCGACCCCGCCCGCATCGGCCTGCGCACCCGCGTGGACGGCGCCACCGTGCAGGACGACTCCAGCGCCGGCATGCTCTTCAGCCTCCCCCACTTCATCGCCGACCTGTCCCGCTTCATGACCCTCGAGCCCGGCGACGTCATCCTCACCGGCACCCCCGCGGGCTCCTCCGTCCTCGTGCCCGGTCAGAGCGTGAGCGTCGAGGTCTACAGCCTTGACGACCCCGGCCTGAGCACCGGAGAGCTCACCACCACCGTCGTGGCCGGCCCACCGCTGGGCCCCACCGGCGCCCAACCCGCCGCCGACGACGCTCAGCGCGTGGACGCCTGGGGCAGCCCCGAGGCCGCTGGGCTCGAGCCCTCCCCCGCCCCGTGGGTGCTCACCGAGGAGCTGCGCAGACGGCTGGGAGGCCTGGCCGTCTCCACCATCTCCTCCCAGCTGCGCCGACGTGGCTACCCCGACGCCTCCATCGACGGTGTCCACCCCCTCGTGCCCGGCAGCCACATGGTCGGCACCGCCCGCACCCTGCGCTACATCGCCTACCGCCCCGACCTGTTCGCCAGCCACGGCGGCGGCTACAACGCCCAGAAGCGCGCCATCGACGCCGTCGGCGAGGGCGAGGTCCTCGTCATGGAGGCCCGCGGCCTCAGCACCGCCGGCACCCTCGGCGACGTCCTGGCCCTGCGCGCCAAGGTCCGCGGCGCCGCCGGCGTCATCACCGACGGCGCCGTGCGCGACGCCGCCGCCGTCGCCGGGACCGGGCTGCCCGTCATGTGCGCCTCCACCCATCCCTCCGTCCTCGGACGCGTCCACGTCCCGTGGGAGACCGACGTCACCATCACCTGCGGCGGCACGACCGTCCAGCCCGGAGACGTCATCGTCGCCGACGACGACGGCGCCGTCGTCATCCCACCCGCCCTGGTCACCGAGGTCCTCGAAGCCGGCGAGCAGCAGGAGGACGCGGAGCGCTTCATCGCCGAGATGGTCGCAGCCGGCCACCGCGTTGACGGCCTCTTCCCCCTGACCGCCGCCTGGCGCGAGCGCTACGAGACCTGGCGCCAGAGCCAGCACTGACCCCACACCAGCACACCGCCCACCACCCAGGAGAGCACCTTGGCCACCACGCCCACGGGCCTGCCCGACACGATCCAGCACTACATCGGCGGCGCCCTCGTCGACTCCGCCGACGGCGCGACCTTCGAGGTCATCGAGCCCACCACCAACAGGCCCTACATCACCTGCGCCAGCGGCCAGCAGGCCGACGTCAACGCGGCCGTGGCCGCCGCCAAGAAGGCCTTCGACTCCGGTCCCTGGCCGCGCATGCTCGCCCGCCAGCGCGCCACCATCCTCAACCGGATCGCCGACGAGGTCACCGCCCTCAACGACGAGCTCGCCGCCATCGAGTCCTTCGACTCCGGCCTGCCCATCCGCCAGGCCCGCGGCCAGGCCACCCGCGCCGCCGAGAACTTCCGTTTCTTCGCGGACCTCATCGTCGCCCAGGTCGATGGGGCCTTCACCGTGCCCGGACGCCAGATCAACTACGTCAACCGCAAGCCGATGGGTGTGGCCGGGCTCATCACCCCCTGGAACACCCCCTTCATGCAGGAGTCCTGGAAGCTCGCCCCCGCGCTCGCCTCCGGTTGCACCGTGGTGCTCAAGCCCGCCGAGTTCACCCCCGTCTCGGCCCAGCTGTGGGTGGGCATCATGGAGCGCGCGGGCGTGCCCGAGGGCGTGTTCAACATCGTCCACGGCTTCGGCGAGTCCGCCGGCGACGCCCTGGTCAAGCACCCTGACGTCCCCCTCATCTCCTTCACCGGCGAGCTGGGCACCGGAAAGGTCATCTACGCCAACTGCGCGCGCCACATGAAGCACATGTCGCTTGAGCTCGGCGGCAAGTCCCCCGCCATCGTCTTCGCCGACGCCGACCTCGACGCGGCCCTGGACTCCACCCTCTTCGGCGTCTTCTCCCTCAACGGCGAGCGCTGCACCGCCTCCTCTCGCATCCTCGTCGAGCGCCCCGTCTACGACCGCTTCGTGGCCGCCTTCGCCGAGCGCGCCAGCAGGGTCGTCGTCGGACCTCCCTCCGACCCCGACACCGAGATCGCTGCCCTCGTCCACCCAGAGCACTACCGCAAGGTCACCGAGTACATCGAGATCGGCAAGAGCGAGGCCCGTCTCGTCGCCGGCGGTGCGCGCCCCGAGCACCTGGGCGAGGGCAACTACGTCCAGGCCACCGTCTTCGCCGACGTGCCCCCCACCGCCCGCATCTTCCAGGAGGAGATCTTCGGCCCCGTCGTCGCCATCACCCCCTTCGACACCGAGGAGGAGGCCATCCGCCTGGCCAACGACGTCGAGTACGGCCTGGCCGCCTACGTGTGGACAGGCGACGTCGCCCGCGCGCACAACGTCGCCAGCGCCATCGAGTCCGGGATGGTGTGGATCAACTCCCACAACGTGCGTGACCTGCGCACCCCCTTCGGCGGGGTCAAGGGCTCCGGCCTTGGCCACGAGGGCGGTTACCGCTCCCTGGACTTCTACTCCGTCCAGCAGTCCGTGCACGTGCGCCTGGGCGACGTGCACACGACGCGCTTCGGCGCCACCGGGTACGCCGACGGCGACCTCGGCCTCGGCGGGCCCTCCGCCTGAGACCCTCCCAGACCGCTGCGGTGCGCCAGGCAACGGGGCCCGACGCACCGCAGCCAGCACCACCCACCACCGCGGGGCAACGCCGCCCGACCACCACACCCACGAGGTCAGAGCCACGGCGGCTCACCGACCACCACACCACAACAGCCAAAGGAGACTGTGATGACCGATCTCATTCCCACCCCCCAGGCCCCCGCGCCGGACGTGCTGCGCTGCGCCTACATGGACATCGTCGTCACCGACCTCGCCGCCTCACGCGAGTTCTACGTCGACATCCTCGGTCTCGTCGTCACCGAGGAGGACGACGAGGCCATCTACCTGCGCGGGTTCGAGGAGTTCATCCACCACAACCTCGTCCTGCGCAAGGGGCCGCAGGCCGCCGTCGCCGCCTTCGCCTTCCGCGTGCGCAGCCAGGAGGAGGTGGACAAGGCCGAGGCCTACTACCGCGAGCTCGGATGCGCCACCCGCCGCGGCAGCTTCTCCAAGGGCGTGCACAACGCCGTGCGCGTGGCCGACCCGCTCGGATTCACCTACGAGTTCTTCTACGAGGTGGACCACGTCAAGCGCCTGGCCTGGGCCTACGACCAGCAGGGCGCCGGCGCCCTGGTGCGCCTGGACCACTTCAACCAGGTCTACCCCGACGTCGTCAAGGGCACCGCCTACCTCAACGACCTCGGCTTCAAGACCACCGAGTCCATCAAGGACGAGGCCGGCGTCACCTACGCAGCCTGGATGACCCGCAAGCACACCGTGCACGACACCGCCATGACCGGAGGCACCGGCCCGCGCATGCACCACATCGCCTTCTCCACCCACGAGAAGCACAACATCCTCTACATCTGCGACAAGCTCGGCGCCCTGCGCCGCTCCGACTCCATCGAGCGCGGCCCCGGCCGCCACGGCGTCTCCAACGCCTTCTACCTCTACCTGCGCGACCCCGACGGGCACCGCGTGGAGATCTACACGCAGGACTACTACACCGGCGACCCGGACAACCCGGAGGTCGTGTGGGACGTCCACGACAACCAGCGCCGCGACTTCTGGGGCCACGCCGTCGTGCCCTCCTGGTACACCGAGGCCTCACGCGTGCTCGACCTCGATGGCAACCTCGTGCCCCTCATCGAGCGCGAGGAGCCCCGGGAGATCGACGTCACCATCGGTGCCGACGGCTTCTCCTACACCCGCAAGGGCGACACCCAGGCCGGCTACAAGGTCGGGGGGCAGGTGTGACGATGACGGCCCCCGGCAACGGCCCCGCACCCGCGGGCATCATCCTCGACGAGCACAAGCCGCAGGACCGGCGCGTCGCGCTCGGCACCCTCGTGGGCACCGCCGTCGAGTGGTACGACTTCTTCATCTACGCCAACGCGGCCGCGATCATCCTCGCCCCGCTGTTCTTCGACCCCTTCGTCGCCAGCGCCGGACAGGTCGCCGGGCGCCTGCTGTCCTTCGCCACGGTCGGTATCTCCTTCTTCTTCCGGCCGCTGGGAGCCGCCGTCGCCGGGCACTACGGCGACCGGCTCGGGCGCAAGGCGATGCTCGTGCTCACCCTCGTGCTCATGGGGACGGCCACCTTCCTCATCGGCGTGCTGCCCACCTACGCCACCATCGGCGTGTGGGCACCGGTGCTGCTCATCGTCCTCAGGGTCGTCCAGGGCTTCGCCGCCGGCGGCGAGTGGGGCGGCGCCGCCCTCATGGCGGTTGAGCACGCGCCGGCCGGCAAGCGCGGTCTCTTCGGGGGCTTCCCGCAGATCGGCGTGCCGCTGGGGATGCTGCTGGCCACCCTCGCCCTGGCCGTCATCGACGTCCTGACCACCGACAGCCAGTTCGAGACCTGGGGCTGGCGGGTGCCCTTCCTGGGGTCCATCGTCCTCGTGGCCATCGGCATGGCCATCCGCCTGGGCGTGTCGGAGTCCCCGGTCATGGACGAGCTGGCCGAGGCCGACGAGCAGGTGCGCCTGCCCCTCGTGGACATGTTCAGGACGTCGTGGCGCCCCCTGGTCCAGGGAACCCTCATCTTCGCCGGCAACGGCGTGGCCGGGTACATGATCACGGGCGGCTACATCCTGTCCTACACGACCAACGACCTGGGGCTGCACCGAGAGACGATCCTCCACCTCGTCTCGCTGGCCGCCCTGTGCTGGATCGCCACCACCCTGGCCTCTGCCCACCTGTCGGACAGGGTGGGGCGCAAGAGGATCTACCTCATCGGCTTCCTCTTCCAGATGGTCTGGATCTTCGCCACCTTCAGGCTCATCGACACCCAGAGCTACGCCCTCATCGGGCTCGCCATGGTGGTGCTCACCATCCCGCTCGGCATGACCTACGGGCCCCAGGCCGCGCTCTTCGCCGAGATGTTCCCGGCGAGGATCCGCTACTCCGGTGCGGGCCTGGCCAACGCCTTCGGCGCGATCGTGGGCGGCGCCTTCGCCCCCTTCCTGGCGACCGCGCTTCAGGCACGCTTCGGCACCTCCATGGCCGTCGCCTTCTACCTGTTCACCGTCACCACCGTCGCCCTCGTGGCCGCGCTGCTGCTGCGCGACCGCACCGGACGCGACCTGTCCGCGGCCGCCGACGCCGAGGCCAACGCCCTCATCGACGAGGTCGCCCGCTCCCGCCACGCCACCGAGGCGACCTTCGAGCGCGGCGCCGGGTACTGAGCAGAAGGGACGACACGGGCATGGCGACGACGGTGGTGGCGTGGGGGCTCCCTACACTGCGGCTGACAGCCCCTCGCACCCTGCGACACGGGGCCAGCACAGCCCGCGGGGACGCCCCCGCCACCACCGCAGGAGCCAGCGTGAGCACGACCACCGGGTCCAAGTCCAAGATGGTCTACGAGTACCTGCGCTCACGCATCCTCGACGGGCGCTACTCCCCCGGCTTCCGGCTCGTCCTGACGGCCATCGCCCAGGAGACCGGGGTGTCGGTGGTGCCGGTGCGCGAGGCCGTGCGGCGGCTCGAGTCCGAGGGCCTGGTGGACTACACCCACAACGTCGGCGCCCAGGTCCTCGGGATCAACTACACCGAGTACCAGGACACGATGACCACCCTCGCGCTCCTTGAGGGGCTGGCGACCGCCCTGTCCGCACCGCACCTGTCCCCCGCCGAGCTCGACCACGCCAGCGAGCTCAACGCGCAGATGCTCCGGCTCACCGACGTCGAGTTCGTCTCCGCCGAGTACCGGCGCCTCAACACCCGTTTCCACGCCGTGCTCACCTCGGCGTGCCCCAACGAGAGGCTGCTGACGCTCCTGGGAACCGAGGCCGAGCGCGTCGCCATGATCCGGCGCTCCGCGCTCGACTTCAGCCCCACCGCCTCGCTGGTCTCCGTCCACCAGCACGAGCACCTCCTCGATCTCATTCGACGCGCCGCCTCCCTAAACGAGATCGAGCACTACGCGCGAGCCCACAAGCTCGCCTCCATGAGGAGCCAGCTGCCCAAGGCCACCGCCGTCGCCGGCGGCCCGCTCACCTGACTCCCCCAGGGCCCTGGGTCCTGCCACCCGGCCCTGGCGCACAGGGCCCTGGGTCCTTGCGCGCCGCAGCGCCCTGCGGCCGCCTCCCACCACAACGACGTGAAGGTCTGATTACCATGAAGTTCCACCACCACGGCTATGTCTCCGACAACCCCCGCACCCTGCCGGCCGCCGGAGTCGGCGTCAACCGCTCCCCCGAGCTGCCCGAGCAGATGGACGTGCTCATCGTCGGCTCCGGCCCGGCGGCCATCGTCGCCGCCGCGCAGCTGTCCGTCTTCCCTGACATCCTCTCGTGCATGATCGACAAGCGCGACGGCCGCCTCGTGCTCGGCCACGCCGACGGCGTCCAGCAGCGTTCGGTCGAGACCTTCCAGGCCTTCGGCTTCGCCGACGAGATCATCAACGAGGCCTACCAGATCACCGAGACCGCCTTCTGGTCGCCCTCCCCGGACGAGCCCGGTCACATCGTGCGCACCCGCTACACCGACGACGACCCTCACGATCTGTCCGAGTTCCCCCACCTCATCGTCAACCAGGCACGCGTGCTCGACTACTTCCGCGAGTTCATGGAGCGCCAGCCCTCACGCTCGCGCCCCTACTGGGGCCTGGAGCTGATCGACCTGAGCATCGGTGAGGGCGAGTACCCCGTCGAGGCCCGGCTGCGGCGCACCGCGGGTGAGCGCAGCGGCGAGGAGCTGACCGTGCGCACGAAGTACCTCATCGGTGGCGACGGCGCCCACTCGCGCGTGCGCAGGGCCATCGGCGCCACCCACCAGGGCACGGTCTCCTACCACGCCTGGGGCGTGGTGGACATGGTCGCCGACACCGACTTCCCGGACATCCGCACCAAGTCGATCATCTCCTCCCGGCAGGGGCACATCCTCCACATCCCCCGTGAGGGCGGCTACCTCTTCCGCTCCTACGTGGACCTGGGCGAGGTCGGCGCCGACGACAACCACAAGGTGCGCCACACGCCCCTGGAGGAGATCATCCGGCGGCTCAACGCCATCGTCGCCCCCTACACGGTGACCCCCAAGGAGGTCGCCTGGTGGAGCGTCTACGAGGTCGGTCACCGCGTCACCGACCGCTTCGACGAGGTCGGCCTCGACCCCGACGAGTCGCGCCAGCCGCACGTGTTCATCTGTGGCGACGCCTGCCACACGCACTCGGCCAAGGCCGGTCAGGGCATGAACGTGTCCATGCAGGACTCGTGGAACATCGGCTGGAAGCTCGCCCAGGTCCTGCGCGGGTACTCCTCCGAGAAGCTGCTGCGCACCTACAACGCCGAGCGCCAGCAGATCGCCCAGGACCTCATCAGCTTCGACTCCGAGTGGTCCTCACGCATGTCCGGCCAGTACAGCGACGACGAGCCCATTGAGGACTTCTACGTCCGCACGGCCGAGTTCCCGGCCGGCTTCATGACCCAGTACCCGCCCTCGCAGATCATCTCCTCGCGCGCCGTCCAGCAGGCCGCCACCGGGTACCCGCTGGGCAAGCGCTTCAAGTCCCACCCGGCCGTGCGCCGCTGCGACGCCACGACCCTCGCCCTGGGCCACCAGCACGTGGCCGACGGACGCTGGCGCGTGTACGTCTTCGCCGACGCCGCCGCCCCCGGCGAGCCCGGCCGCGTGGCCGACTTCGCGCAGTGGTGGGCCACTGACCCCAGCTCGCCCATGGTCCGCCACACCCGGCCCGGGGACGACCCCGACACCCTCTTCGACCTCGTGGTGGTCTACCGCCAGCACCACCGCGAGTACGACATCACCGACACGCCCGAGGCCTTCCGCCCGCGCACCGGCCCCTTCCAGGTCGAGGACTGGAACCAGGTGTGGTCGGCGCTGCCAGAGGACCCGGTCTTCCAGGCCCGTGGCATCGCCGACT
This sequence comes from Actinomyces sp. W5033, assembly GCF_051303165.1. NCBI lineage: Bacteria > Bacillati > Actinomycetota > Actinomycetes > Actinomycetales > Actinomycetaceae > Actinomyces > Actinomyces sp. W5033. The sequence continues at coordinate 262,079 of NZ_JBPPGD010000001.1, forward strand.
CCGGGGCCGTCGTCGTCGTCCGCCCGGACCAGTACGTCGCCGACATCCAGCCGCTGGACGGCACCGCCGCGATCTCGGCGTTCTTCGACGGCGTGTTCGACCTCACCAACTGACCCCACCGGGTGGGCGGGGACGTGTGCCCACGCCCCCGCCCACCCCTCCCTCCGGCACAGCACACCAGGCAGCGCACGCTGCGGAAGACGAGGACAGGATGCTCACCCAGGACCAGATCGAGCAGATCGCCGCTGAGCTCGAGCAGGCCGAGCGCACCCACGAGCTCATTGAACGGATCACGGCCCGCTACCCCCAGGCGACGGTCGAGGACTCCTACGCCATCCAGAGCGTGTGGAGCCGACGGCGCCTGGCGGCAGGCCACCGCCTCGTCGGCCGCAAGATCGGCCTGACCTCCAAGGCGATGCAGGCCGCCACCGGCATCACCGAGCCCGACTACGGGGTCATCTTCGACGACACCGTCGTGCAGACCGGCGCCGTGCTCGACACCAGCGCCTTCACCAACGTGCGCGTCGAGGTCGAGCTCGCCTTCCTCCTCAAGGACGAGCTCGCCGGCCCGGCGTGCACCCTCATGGACGTCATGCGCGCCACGGAGTACGTCATCCCGGCGCTGGAGGTCCTCAACTCCCACATCCAGCTCGAGGGACGCACCATCGTCGACACCATCGCCGACAATGCCGCCTACGGCGCCATGGTCATCGGAGGCAGCCCCACGCCGCCCCACGCCCTGGACCTGCGGCGCGTGGGGGCGGTGCTCTACCGCAACGAGGCCATCGAGGAGACCGGCCTGGCCGCTGGCGTGCTCAACCACCCGGCCACCGGCGTGGCGTGGCTCGCCAACAAGCTCCACCAGCACGGCCAGCGCCTCGAGGCCGGGCAGATCATCCTCGCCGGCTCCTTCACCCGCCCCGTGTGGGTCGAGCGCGGTGACAGCGTCGTGTGCGACTACGGCGAGCTGGGGAGCGTCTCATGCCGCTTCCTGTGACCCTGCCCCCGACCTTCGCCCAGCGCCTGGCCGGGGCCCGCCGGGCCCAGGTGGGCATGTGGGTGTGCTCCGGCTCGACCACCGCGGCGGAGATCTGCGCAGGCAGCGGGCTGGACTGGCTGCTCATCGACGGCGAGCACGCCCCCCTGTCGCTGGCCTCGGTCCAGGAGCAGCTGCGGGCCGTCGCCGCCTACCCCGTCACCCCAGTGGTGCGCGTGAGCGCCAACGACCGGGTGCTCATCAAGCAGTACCTCGACCTGGGAGCGCAGAACCTGCTCGTGCCCATGGTCGACACCCCCGAGCAGGCGGCTGAGGCGGTCAGCGCGACCCGCTACCCCCCGGCGGGCGTGCGCGGCGTCGGCTCGGCGCTGTCCCGAGGGGCGCGCTGGAACCGTGTCGAGGGGTACCTGGCGCGCGCCAACGAGGAGCACGTCTCGCTCACCGTCCAGATCGAGTCCGCTACCGCGGTCGCCAACGCCGAGGCCATCGCCAGCACCCCGGGCGTGGACGCCGTCTTCATCGGGCCGGCGGACCTGGCCGCCTCGATGGGGCTCATCGGGCAGCAGACGCACCCCGAGGTCGTGGCCCAGGTCCAGCAGGCCGTCGCCGCGGCGCGCGCAGCGGGCACGAGGGTCGGCGTCAACGCCTTCGACCCGGCCACCGCGCACGGCTACCTCGACCAGGGTGTGGACTTCATCCTCGTCGGGGCCGACGTGGCCGTGCTGGCGCGGCAGTCCGAGGCCCTCGCCCAACGCTTCATCGACGAGCGCTCCGGTGGCGCCGCGGCCCAGGAGCGCGCCAGCTACTGACCCCCGGCGCCCTGGGCGACGGGTGCGCACAGCACGACGGCGGCCGCCCAGTCGCCGTCGTGGGTCAGCGACACGGGCCAGCAGCCCGGCTCGCTGGCGCCCGCGCCCAGGGCGCGCTCGACACCGGCCGCCACCTGGCCCGTCAGCCTCAGCCCCGGGCGCCCCCAGCGGTCGGTGACGACCTCGATCTCGCGCCAGTCCAGGCTCTCGGGGACCAGCGCCGGGGGCACCGCCCGCCCCGCCACCGTGTTGGCGGCCTGTGACCACGCCTTGACCAGGGCCTCCTTGGCCGCCCAGCGGGCCGCCAGGTGCTCGGCCTGGAGGGAGCCGGCGGCGTCGGCGCGCCGTCGTGCCTCACGCAGCTCACGTGCGGTGAAGGCCCGCTCGGCGAAGACCGTTCCCGGGATCGTCAGCTGGTGGGCGAGGGCGGGCACGTGCACGAGGTCCGTGCCCACGCCCAGCACGCAGGCCGGCACGGGCACCTCGGGCAGGTGGGGCTCAGACACGGCTCCTCCTCAGGGCTCGGGGACCAGGGCACAGGACTAGCACGGCGGCGCGGCTGCCGCCACAGCAACGGGCGGGGCCCGCAGCAAGCACCTGCTCGCTGCGGGCCCCGCCCACACTCACTGACGGTGCGGCCAAGCGCACCGCCGGGGTCACTGCCCCGCGTGGTACACGCCGTCGGCGCCCAGACGGGCCTCCGGGTCGAGCAGCATGGCGGCCTCGACCTCGTGGGGGTCGCGGTGCGGGCCCTTGTCGCCCAGGCGACGGCCCTCAACCGGCTCGAAGAGCGAGGCGCGCCCGATCATGCCCGCCCGACGACGGCGCGCGCCCTCGGCCAGACGACGGTTGGCGCTGGCGAGCCAGGCGTCCACGGCCTCCTGGCCGCCGGCCTGACGCAGCGCCGCCTCGAAGGCACCGGGGTGGACCACCGCGATGAGCCCGGAGACGTGGCCGAAGCCCAGGCTCGTGAGCAGGCCGGCACGCACCACGCCGCCGCGGGTGGGCAGGCAGATCGGCGTGCGCGGCCACACCCAGAAGGCGTCCTTGGCCAGCGGCGCGTCCACGACGTCGAGGCTGGCGTTGCCGGGCGCGACCCCGGTGGCCAGGACCTCGGTGAGGCCCGCGATCTGGAACAGCGCGGCACCACCCTTGGCGTGACCGGTCACCGACTTCTGCGACACCGCCACCAGCGGGTTGCCCTCGCTGCGGCCCAGGGCACGGGCCAGGCGCGTGTGCAGCTCGGACTCGTTGGGGTCGTTGGCCTTGGTTGAGGTGTCGTGCTTGGACACCACGGCGATGTCGTCGGCCTCGACGCCCAGTGCCCTGAGCGCACGCGCCAGCCGGGAGCCCGTGCCGCCGCGGCCCGCACCGAGCGCACCCAGGCCGGGGGCCGGGATGGAGGTGTGGGCGCCGTCGGCGTAGGAGGAGACGAAGCCGAGCACACCGGCCACCGGCAGGCCCAGGCGCTGGGCCACCGAGGCCCGGGCGAGGATGACGGTGCCGCCTCCCTCGGCCTCGACGAAGCCGCCGCGACGGCGGTCGTTGGCGCGCGAGAAGTGACGGTCCGAGATGCCCTTGGCGCGCATCGCGGCCGCCTCGGCGGTGGCGTTCATGTTGCCGAAGCCGACCACCGACTCGATGGAGATGTCGTCGATGGCGCCGGCGACGACGACGTCGGCCTTGCCCAGGACGATCTTGTCGAAGCCCTCCTCGACGGAGACCGCTGCGGTGGCGCAGGCCGACACCGGCTGGACCATCGAGCCGTAGCCGCCGACGTAGGACTGCATCACGTGCGCTGCCACGACGTTGGGCAGGGCCTCCTGGAGGATGTCGCTGGGACGCTCCTCGTCCAGGAGCCTGCCGACGAACATCTTGCGCATGGACTCCATGCCGCCGAAGCCGGTGCCCTGCGTGGAGGCGACGTCGCAGGGGTGAACGGCCGTGAGCAGCTCAGCGGGAGTGAAGCCGGCCGCGAGGAAGGCCTCCACCGCGGTCACGAGGTTCCAGGAGGCGATCGTGTCCATGCCCTCGACCATCGAGGCGGGGATGCCCCACCTGCGCGGGTCGAAACCCGTGGGCATCTGGCCGCCGACCGTGCGCGAGAGCGCGGCCCGGCGCGGCACACGCACCATCGAGCCGGCCAGGCGGGTGACGGTCCACTCCCCCGTCTGCGCATCGGCCTCGATGAGCGTGTGCTCGGGGTCGGCCTGCGCCACCGAACGGGCCGTGGCCTCGTCGGGGACGCTGAGGGTGATGTCGGCGTCGAGGTAGACGGGCACGTCGATCTCCGCGTCGGGGGCGATGACCCCGTCGTCGGTGAACTGGCGGATGCCGCAGCGGGCCACCACCTCGTCGCGGTAGCGGTCGTAGATCTCGTCCTCGGCGACCATCTCGCCGTCGGCGTCGTACCAGCCGGCCGTCGGGGAGTCCTGCCACGTGAGCAGGCCCATGCCCCAGGCGAGCTCGAGCACGCCGGCGGCGGTGAGCTCGACGTCCTCGCCGCCGCTCATGCCCAGCTCGGCCTGACGGCGGGTGCGGGCGGTGCCCCAGGTCGAGACCTCGCCGGTGGAGACGATGACGACCATGTCCTCCAGGTCCGTGGTGACCTCGCCCCAGTCCGGGGCGGTGGGCTGCACCGGAGTGACCGGGGTGGGCAGGGCGGCAACGCTTGCCTGCGTCCCGGACTCCTCGACGGGGGCCTGTGGGGTGCCGGCGGCCTGCTCGCGCAGGGCCACGAGGTCCACGCCGTCACCGAGGCCGCCGGTGAGGTCGGCGTCCACCGGCGCCTGGGCGGCGGCGGCACGCACCTGGGGAAGGCACAGGGCGACGAGCTCGGCGGCGATCTCCTCGGTCGCCCAGGTGCGCACGCCCGCGGCCTCGACGGCGGCGACCAGCGGGTCGTTGCCGCCCATGAGGCCGGTGCCGCGCACCCAGCCGATGCGCGGGTGGGCCAGCGTGACGCGCTGGGACCAGGAGCTCTCGGAGGACCAGCGGTTGACCACGGCGTCCAGAGCGGACTTGACCTCGCCGTAGGCGCCGTCGCCGCCGAAGGTGCCTCGGTTCGGCGAGCCCGGCAGCACCACGTGCAGACGGTGGTCCACGTGGGTGTCCGTGCCAATGGCCGACAGCGCCGCGATGGTGCGCTCGACGCTCCACAGGAGCAGGCGGGTCTGGGACTCGGACTCGGGGCCCGCGTCGGCCAGTGTGCCCGACACGCGCGGTGCGGCGAAGGGGAACAGGAGGGTCGGAACCAGCGCCTCCTTGACGAGGGTGGAGGTGCCGCCCGAGGTGACGACCTCGTCGTTGCCGATCCACGCGGCGAGCGCGTCAACGTCGCGGTACGAGGCGAGGTTGGCCGGCACGATCCACAGGCGCGCCCCGGCGCTGGCGTGCTCACGGTAGAGCCTGGTCGCGAAGGCCAGGCGCTCGTGGGTCAGACGCGAGGAGGTGGCGATGACCGTGGCGCCGCCCGACAGCAGCTCGCCGACGACGGCCGCGGCGATGGAGCCGGGGGCCACGCCGGTGACAACGGCAACGTCCTCGGCCCAGCGGACCGGGGCGGAGCCCGGCTGCGGCGTCGTGCGGGCGGCCTCGCTGATGGCGCGGGCGAGGGTCGCACGCTTGCCGTGGCCCTCGGACTCCAGGCGCTGCGCCCACCAGGCGGCCTGGTCGGCCACGGCCTGGCCCAGGCCCGTGAAGCGCTCGGGTGCCAGGTGCTCGCGCGCCTGGCTCATGCGCATCTCGCCGTTGCCCAGGCGGGCAAGGTCCTCGCGGGCGGTGGCCCAGCGGTCGTCGATGAGCACGGCCCGCCGCGGGTCGAATGCCGGGGTGACGGAGGCCAGCCAGCCGGTGCCGAGCTCGGCGTCAACGGCGGACACGAGGGCCTGGGTGGCCGCGGAGTCCGAGGCGGCCTCGGCCAGCGCCTCAGCGCTGGCGCCCGCGGGGGCGGCCAGGCCGAGGGCCTCCAGCAGGGTGCGGGCCGTCGTGGCCAGCACGCCGGCCTCGCCGGTGACCTTCTCGCTGAAGGCGTCCAGCGCCGCGGAGTCCACGACCGAGCCTCCGGCGCCACCCCCCGCGGAGGGCTTGGCGACGGCGACGCCGTGGTCTGCGGCGACCGCCTGGACGGCCTTGTCGATAAGGGCGTCCACGGCGGCGGCGGAGCCCAGCGGGGCCGAGGAGCCCAGGGTCGCCAGGTCCTCGCCGCGCACGGAGGCGCCCTCGCGGGTGCCCAGGAACAGGGCGACGGTGACGTGGGAGACCCAGCCCTCGCCCAGGCCCCAGGTGCCGGTCACGCGCTCGGCGACGCGGCTGGCGCGCACCCCCGACGGGCCGAGGATCCGGCCCAGGCCGGAGCGGATGGCGTCGGTGAGCACGGGGCCGAAGGGCTTGTAGCCTGGGGCGCCCTTGGCGACGATGGCGGCCAGCGAGGGCATGTCGGCGTCAGCCGCGCCGTCGATGGAGGCCAGCTGGAGCTCGGTGCCCAGGTCCATGAGGAGCTGGTTGCGCCGCGAGGAGACGCCGTTGGTGAGGGTCTCGGTGGTGTCGGTGGCGCCGATCTGGCTGGGGGCCAGGCGGGCGGCGTGCGCGAGCAGGACGGTCAGGGCGTCCGTGGCGCCGAAGGGCAGGTCCTCGACCGGGCCTGCGGCCACGGCGGGAGCGGGCGCTGCGGGCACGACCTCGACCTGCGGGGCCTGCTCGGGCTCCGGAGCCTGCGCAGCCGTGTCCGGGCTCGGCGCCGAGGCCACGGGCGCGGGCGTCGCCGTCGGCAGGGCGTCGTCCATGACCTCCTCGACGGCCGGGTCGGTGTCCGTGGCGAGCACACGCGACTCGTCGCGGCGGACGTTGTGGACGACGACCCGGCGTCCGGCGTAGGCCGGCAGCAGCAGCGTGCGCGCCGCCATGTTCGCCAGCGTCGGGGAGGCGGCCAGGCCGACCTCCACGAGGTGCTCGATGCCCAGCCCGCCGTCCTGCTGGGCGCGGAAGAGCACGTCCTGCGTCTCGATCCAGCGCACCGGGGAGGCGAACTGCCAGGCCAGGAGCTCGACGAGCAGCAGGCGGGCGAGCTCACGCGGACGGCTGGCACGCGCCGGCCAGTCCGCCAGGGCCTCACGCACGGGCTCGGAGGGCACGACGTCGAGGATCGCCTGGGCGAACTCGGGCGTCAGGGCGAAGGGGCGTGCCACGAGGTTGGGCACGTAGCGGCCCACGAGGCGCTCGTGGTCGAGGTCCTGCGGGATGAGGGCGAGCAGCCGGTCACGGAACTCGGGCACGCCCGGACGCAGCACCTCGGAGTGGAAGGGCACGTCGATGCCGGGCACGTACATGAAGGGGTTCTTCGCGCCGCGCGCCTCGGCCCGCTCGCGCGAGTCGCGGGCCAGGGCCTCGAGCCCCTTGACCGTGCCTGCCACCGCGTACTGCTGGCCGGCGAGGTTGTAGTTGACGATCTGCAGGAACTCGCCCGAGGCCTCGGCGACACCGGCCACGTAGGACTCGACGTCCTCAGCGCGGATGCCGGCCATCACCGGGCGCAGGGCGCCCATGCGGTAGTTCGACGCGCCGTTCTCGTCGCGCTCGACGAGGCTGTGCATGGTCGAGCCGCGCTGGAAGACGATGGAGATCGTCGTCTCCACCGGCATGACGCGCCCGTAGGCGCTCAGGGCCGTGTACTCGCCCAGCGAGTGGCCGGCGAAGGCGGCGTCCTCGACCAGCGCCCCCGCCTCGGACAGCCTGGCCACGGTGGCCATGGCGACGGTGGCGAGCGCCACCTGCGTGAACTGGGTGAGGTTGAGCAGGCCCTCGGGGTGGCGGTAGGTGGTGCCCCGTGCCGTCATCTCGGTGGGGTTGTCGCGCACGAGGTTGATGACGGAGAAGCCGAGCTCGGCGCGGGTGTGCGCGTCGGCGCGCTCCCACACCTCGCGGGCGGCGCGCGAGGCGCTCATCTCGTCCAGGCCCATGCCCTGGGCCTGGATGCCCTGGCCGGGGAAGACGTAGGCGGTGGGCTCGGCGGTGGTGACCGCGGTGCCGCGTGAGACGACCTCGTCGCCGATGCGGCAGGTGACCTCCAGGGCGAGGCCGCCGCCGCGCACGAGGCCCGTGCGCTCGACGGAGATCTCGACGACGTCCTCCAGGTCGACGGTGCCCAGCATGACGTAGGTCCAGCCGGCGAGCACGTGGCGCTGGCCGTCGACGTCGGTGGAGGCGGCGACCTGCTCGGCAGTGGCCGACAGCCACATGCCGTGCACGAGCGGGGCCTGCATGCCCGCGACCTTCGCGGCGTGGTAGCTGGTGTGGATCGGGTTGTAGTCACCCGAGACGCGTGCGAAGGCCGTCATGTCCGTGGGCGCGGTGACGCGCACGCGGCGCAGCAGGCGGCGCGCAGCGGGCTCGACCTCGCGGCCGGTGCCGCCGGCGAGCTCGGGTGAGGAGGGCACGGCCGTGCCGTGGGCGCGCCCACGGATGGCGAAGCGCTCGCGCATGAGGGCGATGACCTCGCCGGAGCGCTCGCCCTCGGAGGCGTCGGTCAGCTGCAGGCGCACATCGACCACGCGCCCCGCGCTGGACTCCTCCAGAGCGGCGACCCAACCGTCCACGCGCACCCGAGCCTGCGGGCCCGCCCAGGCGGCCAGGTCGGCCAGCGAGCGGTGCAGGTCGACGGTGTGGTCCAGGTGGACGGCGCCCAGCAGCCCCTCGATCAGCGGCATCCCGTCCTCGACAACCGAGCCCAGGGCGGCGTAGACCGTGGGCCAGCAGGGTCCCAGCAGCGCGTCCGGCACGAGGCTGGCGGCGCTCAGGCCCGTGGGAAGGGCGTTGGCGGTGACGGCGGCGTGGTCCACGCCCAGGGTCGCCGCGAGCGTGAAGGAGTCGTGGACCGTCCCGAAGGGCTGGGTGGCGGGCCGGCCGAGCGCGTCCACAGCCCCCTCGACGGCGGCGACGACCTCGGGCAGGGCCTCGATGTGGTCACCGGCGGCGGAGACAGAGCCGACGCCGGCGGTGCGGCGCAGCAGCTCGTTCATCGTGTCACTGATACGGCTGGGGTCCACCAGGGGGGCGGCCCCGTCCCAGGCGGCGGCGAGCCGCAGGGGCACGACCAGGCGTCGCACGGCGTGGACGGACTGTCCGCCGGGAGTGGCGTCCCAGTGGGTGTCGAGGTGGATGTCGAGGTCGTAGGCGTCCTCGGCGACGTCGGGGCGGTGGACGACGTCGTAGGCGCTGTCCTCGAGGACGCGCGCCGGGTTGGTGGTCAGGTGCCCGTTCCACAGCACGTGCGGGGTGGCGCGCACCAGCTCGGTGGCGTCCTTGACGGGGGCGGCCCCCACGGCCGGCGAGCTGGCGCCCAGGCGGCCGGCGGCGGCCTGCTCGGCGGTGCCGGCCTCCTGCAGGGCCTGGACGGCGGCGGCCTCGAAACGGCCCAGGAGGTGGCCGATGGGCTCGTTGACGGTGGTGATGCCGGCGACCGCGACGGGCCCCGGGATGATACGCACCTGGTCGGCCGTGTAGCGCGGGTCCTGCGCCTGCCACAGGGAGTCCTGTCCCCAGCGGCGCAGGATGTCGGCGTCGAGGACCGGGACGAAGGGGCAGGGCTTGGGGTGCTTGGCGCACAGGTCCACGAACCAGGCGGCGTCCGCGGGCTCCACGAGGGTCGTGGTGGCGGCCGGGTAGCGCTCGGCGACGGCGGCCAGGGCGGCGTCGGAGTCGAGGACGCTGGCGTGGTCCGCGAAGAGCGTGGGGACCTCGCCGTGGTCGGCCTCGCTCAGGCGGGCCTCGACCCGGTGCAGCATGTCGAGGAAGCGGTCGTACCAGCCCTCATCCATCCAGTCGGCCTCGGTGGCCGCGCGGCCCTCGTGCGGGCTGACGGTCAGCTCGGCGTAACGGGTGAGCCACTGCAGGTAGGTCATCGCGTCAACGTCGCCGAAGTAGGGCTTGGCCGTGCGGGACATGGCCTCGATGAGCTCGTCGCGGCGGGCGGCGACGGCCTGCTCGTCACCGGCGACGGCCTGGATGAGGCGGGCGGCGCGGGCGGAGGAGTTGTCGATCTCGTACAGGTCGGCGCGCAGGTGCGACAGGCCCGAGGTCATGCCGCCGGCGGAGGCTCCCGAGGCCACCCAGCCGTCGATGGCGCCCTCGGTGCCCTCGGTGATCCCGGGGGTGTCCACGAGCAGCTGCTTGACGTCCTCGTTGGTCCTGGCCTCCAGGGCCGTCATGGCGGCGGTGCCGACCATGACGCCGTCAACCGGGGCGTCGGCAGTGCCGTAGCGGCGGGCCCAGGCACCGGTGAGGTAGCGGGCGGCCTTCTCGGGGGTGCCGATGCCGCCGCCGACGACGAGGACGATGTTGTCGCGGGCGCGCACGGCGTCGTAGGTGGCCAGGAGCATGGTGTCCAGGTCCTCCCACGAGTGGTGCCCGCCGGCGTGCCCGTCCTCGATCTGCATGATGACCTGGGCGTGCGGCGCGGCAGCGGCAATGGAGATGACCTGACGGATCTGGTCCACCGTGCCGGGCTTGAAGGCGATGTAGGGGAAGCCCTCGCCGTGCAGACGCTCGATGAGCTCGAGGGCCTCGTCCAGCTCGGGGATGCCGGCGGAGATGACGATGCCGTCGATGGGGGTGCCGGCGCCGCGGGCCTTGGACAGCAGGCGCTGCGTGCCCAGCTGGAGGTTCCACAGGTAGCGGTCCATGAACATGGCGTTGAAGGCGGCCGTCCGGCCCGGCTCGAGCTGGGCCTCAAGGGAGGCGAGGTTGTCGGCCAGGACCTTGGCGGTGACCTGGCCACCGCCGGCCAGCTCGGCCCAGTAGCCCGCGTTGGCGGCCGCGGCGACGATCTCGGCGTCAACCGTCGTGGGGGTCATGCCCGCAAGCAGGACCGCGGAGCGGCCGGTCAGACGGGTGAAGGCCGTGGACAGGGTCAGACGGCCGTCAGGCAGCCGGGTCAGGCGCGGGGCGAAGCGGGCACGGTCCACGCTGGGTGCCGGGGCGGCGCCGGGGCGGTCGAGGTCGTCCAGGGCCCGGGCGGTGCCCGCGGCGACGACGCTCGTGCCCGTGCCGGCGACGACCGCCTCGGTCAGGCGGGCCAGGACGGTGCCGGGGCCGAGGTCGAGCACGAGGCGGGCGCCGTCGGCGCGCTCCAGGGCGTCGGTGACCAGGGCCGGCCAGTCGACCGGGTCGATGAGAACGGCGACGGCGAGGTCGTGCGCCAGCCCGGTGTCGATGCCGCAGCGTCCGGCCCAGGCCACGACGTCGCTCACGGCCTGCTCGAGCAGCGGCGTGTGGAAGGGGACGGAGGTGGCGAGGAACTCGGTGACGGGAGCCAGGACGGCGCCGCCGCGGCGACGCTCCTTGCGGTCCTCGGCGGAGCGGGCCGCGGCCTTGTCCAGGGCGGTGACGACGCGCTCGAGGTCCGTCGGGCGCCCGGACAGGATGTGGGCCTGGCGGCCGTTGACGACGCCGACGGTCACGGCGTGCTCCCCGGTGAGGCCGGGCACGCGCGTCAGCACGGCATCCAGGACCTCGCGGGTGACTCCGCGCACGGAGAGCATGGGGGTGGACTCACCCGAGGCGCCCAGTCCCAGGCGCTGGGTGGTGCGGGCAGCGGCCGCGCCGATGAGACGCGCCAGGGCGTGGACGTCGGTGACGCCCTCGTGCGTCATGTCGCCGCCGGCGGCCGCCAGGGCCCGCAGCAGTGCCACGCCGAGCACGCCCTGCGAGTGGCCGATGACCGCGGCGGGGGCGGTCTCACCCAGGACGTTGACGCCGGCGCCGGGCAGTCCGGCCAGCACGGCGTGCTGGGCCATGAGGATGCCGGGCACGGACACGTCGGCGGTGTCCGCGGCGGCGCTGGCCGGGGCGAGCGGGGTGGCGGACTCGTCGAGCAGGCGGCCGCCGCGCGGGGTGACGACGAGCAGGTCGGTGGACACGGGGGCCAGACGGCGGCAGACGGCCTCGTCCAGGGCCACGAGGCCGGCGGCGAGGCTGCGGTCGGTGCCGACCAGCTCGCTGAGGGTGGCGCGCCACGGGGTGGCCTGTCCTCCGAACATGAGGACGTAGCCCTCGCCCTGGGCGAGGCGGTCGGCCGTCGTGGTGCTGGTGGTGGTGGGCTGGGTGCTCATGCGGTCCTCAGTCGTCGGGGTCTGGGTCGGGTCGGTGGTGGGGGTGCTCGTGCTCACGTGGGGCTCACAGGGGTCCGTTGTCGTGCTTCTTGGTTGGCGTGCGCGCCGCGTCCTGCTTGGCCGCCAGGGCGGCGAGGGAGTCGACGATGACGGTGCGGGTGTCCTCGGGGGCGATGACGGCGTCGATCTCCCCGATGGCCACGGCCTTGTCGGGGTTGATGACGCTGCTGTCGTACTCGGCGACCAGGCGCTCGTGCTCGGCGGCGGCGGCCTGCTCGCCCTGCTCGTCGCGCACCCTGGCCAGCTCGCGGCGGTGGATGATGCCGACGGCGCCCGCCGCGCCCAGCACGGCGATCTCGGCGCCGGGCCAGGCGAAGTTGAGGTCGGCTCCAATGGCCTTGGAGCCCATGACGATGTAGGCGCCGCCGTAGGCCTTGCGCAGCACGACGGTCACCAGCGGGACGGTGGCGGTGGCGTAGGCGTTGATGACCTTCGCGCCGCGCCGGATGATGCCGGCGTGCTCCTGCTCGGCGCCGGGGCGGTAGCCGGGCACATCGACGAAGGTGACGACGGGCAGCCCGAAGGCGTCACAGAAGCGCACGAAGCGGGCGAGCTTCTCGGAGGCGTCCACGTCGAGGGTGCCGGCGTCAACCATGGGCTGGTTGGCCACGATGCCGACCGGACGGCCCTCGAAGCAGGCGAAGCCGACCACGACGTTGGCGGCGAAGTCCTCCTGGACCTGGACGAGCTCGCCGTGGTCCACGAGGGCTGCGACGACATCGACGACGTCGTAGGCCTGCCGGGTGGAGGCGGGCACGATCGTGCCCACGCCGGCAGCGGCCAGGCGGTCCTGGACCCGGTCGGCGTCGTCGTAGGCGTAACGGGGTGCCTCCTGCTCGGCGCTGGAGGGCAGGTAGGCCAGCAGGGTGCGCACCTGGGCCAGGGCGTCGGCCTCGTCCTCGGCGACGTAGTGGACGACGCCGGAGACCGAGCCGTGGATCTGCGCGCCGCCGAGGTCCTCGGCGCTGATGCGCTCACCGGTGACGGCGCGCACGACGTCGGGCCCGGTGACGAACATGTGCGAGGCCTCGCGGGTGGCGATGACGAAGTCGGTCAGCGCGGGGCTGTAGACGGCGCCGCCGGCGCAGGGACCGAGGATGACGCTGATCTGCGGCACGAGCCCGGAGGCGGCGCAGGTGCGGTTGAAGATGCGCCCGTACTGGCGCAGGGCCGCCACCCCCTCCTGGATCTTGGCGCCGCCGGAGTCGATGAGCCCGATGACCGGGATCTGCAGCCGCAGGGCGTCGTCGAGCAGGCGCACGATCTTGTCGCCCTCCACCGCGCCCAGCGCGCCACCCGAGACGGAGAAGTCCTGGGAGTAGACGGCGACCTGACGGCCGTCGATCTGCCCGAACCCGGTGACGACACCGCTCGGGCGGGCCTTGTCCCCCGCGCCGGAGCCGGTGTAGCGGCCGATCTCGAGGAAGGTCGAGATGTCGAGCAGGGCGTCGATGCGCTCGCGGGCGGTCTGCTTGCCCTTGGCGTGCTGGCGGGCGGCGGCGGTGTCCTCGGCCTCGCGGGCGATGCGGTCCGCGCGCTCGCGGAAGGCCTCGGTGGCCGGCGAGCCGGCCAGGGTCTGTGCCAGCGGGAGGCCGCCGGGGGCCTGGTGGGGCCTCGGGGTGGTGGCGCCGGAGGCGCTGGGGGTGGCGGTTGTGGTCACGGCTCAGGCCTCCTGTGCCTCGTCGGTCGGCTCACCGGGGCTGCTCAGGCGCAGCAGCTCCTCGCCCGCGCTGACGGTCTGCCCGGCGCTGACGTCAACGGCCTCGACGAGGCCGTCATGGGGGGCGTGCACGTAGTTCTCCATCTTCATCGACTCCAGGACCACGAGGAGGTCGCCCTCGTGGACACGGCACCCGGGCTCGACGCAGATGCGGGTGACGATCGCCTGCATCGGGGCGGCGATGACGCCCTCGGGTGCGGGGGCGCCGCCGTCAACGGCAAGCTGGCCCCCGGAGCGGGCGCGTGAGCGCGAGCGCAGCGGCTGGGGGGCCCGGTGGGGACGGGCCCCGATGTTGTGCCGGGCGCCGGGCCCACCCAGGATGCCGTCGGGCAGGGTGAGGCTCAGGCGGCGGCCGTTGATCTCGATGACGTAGCTTGAGCGGGTGCGCGGCCCGGCGACGGTGCTCGTGCCCGCGCTCGGGACCTCGCCGATGAGCGGAACGCTGGCGGCCGCCGGGGCGCTGAGGGCGGGCAGGACCGAGCTCTCGATCCAGCGGGTGGTCACACCCAGGCCGCCGTCGGCGTCCGGTCCGGTGAGCTCGGGGCGGCTGAGCACGTGCTCGTGCAGGGCCGTGCACACGGTGACGCCCTCAACCACCGTCTCGCGCAGGGCGCGGCGGGCGCGGGCGAGGGCCTGCTCGCGGCTGGCGCCGGTGACGACGATCTTGGCGAGCATGGGGTCGAACAGGGGGGTGACGACGTCGCCCTCGACGACACCGGACTCGATGCGGACGCCGGGGCCCGCGGGCCAGCGCAGACGGGTGATGGTCCCGGTCGAGGGCGACATGCCGGTGGCCGGGTCCTCGCACGTGATGCGCAGCTCGACCGAGTGCCCGCGGACCTCGGGGACCTCGCCGAGCCCGCCGCCGGCGGCGATGCGCAGCTGGACCTCGACGAGGTCGGTGCCGGTGACCTCCTCCGAGACACAGTGCTCGACCTGAAGCCGGGGGTTGACCTCGAGGAACCACAGGTCGCCCTCCGGGGTGAGGAGGAACTCGCAGGTGGCGACGCCGACGTAGCTGACGGTCTCAAGCAGGCGCCGGGAGGCCTCGACGAGGCGCTCGTGGGTGCCCGCAGGCAGGAAGGGGGCCGGGGCCTCCTCGAACAGCTTCTGGTTGCGCCGCTGGAGCGTGCAGTCGCGGGTGGACACGACGGCGAAGGCGCCGTGGCCGTCGCGGGCGCACTGGGTCTCGACGTGACGGGCCGCGGTGACGAACTTCTCGAGGATGAGGGTGCCGCCGCCGGCCTCGGCCGAGGCGAAGGCGGGGGTGGTGCGGGCCTCGTCGTCGTCGTGCAGGACGGTGATGCCGCGTCCGCCACCGCCGTCGGTGCGCTTGAGGGCCACGGGGTAGCCGTGCTCGGCGGCGAAGGCGATGACGGTGGCGGGGTCCGTGACCGAGTCGGTGATGCCGGGCACGGGGGCGACCCCGGCCCGCTCGGCGGTGGCGCGGGCGCTCATCTTGTCCCCCAGGGCCCGCATGGCACTGGGGCTGGGGCCCACCCACGCGATGCCGGCGTCGATGACGGCCTGAGCGAAGGAGTCGTTCTCGGACAGGAAGCCGTAGCCGGGGTGGATGGCCTGGGCTCCGGTCTCACGGGCCAGCGCGAGGACGGCCTCGGCGTCGGTGTACCCGCTGCCCTCGGGCAGGGCGTAGGCCTCGTCCGCGAGCTCGGCGGCCGGGGACATGAGGTCCTCAGGCGTGTAGGGCAGGATCGACGTGCCGCCGAGGTCGCGGACGGTCCGCACGACCCGCAGGGCGATCTCTCCGCGGTTGGCGATGAGGACGCGGTCAAGGACCCTGGTGGTCGCTCTCGTGGGCACGGTGCTCCTCTGTGTCTCGGCGCTCTGAGGAGGATCGTGGTCCCGCACAAAGCGGGATCCCTTCGGTCCTCCGGGCCGGACGCCCGTGCCAGCACCTGAGCGCTGACGGGGGTGGTCGTCCGGCGGTGCCGTCACAGCACGTGATGCACAAGGGCATGACGTGGCTGCGCCAGCACCCCCACGCTAGAGGCGATCCGTTTCAGCGTCACTTGTGCGCACCACACAAAACACGCCGCCCTTGTTGTGCCCATGGCGCCGTTCCGCGACATCCCGGGGCTTGGGGCCCGTGCAGGAGAGGATGAGGAGATCGCAGACGAGTTTTAGAGGTTACCCACAAACCTCAGGGGTGGTGGTGCCCTGAGGCCAGCGCCCGCAGGTGCTCGACCTCCTCCAGGGCGTCCTGCGCCCCGTAGACGGCCGAGCCCGCCACGAAGACCGTCGCCCCCGCCTCGGCGGCGCGCTCGATGGTCGAGCGGTTGACACCGCCGTCCACCTGGATGCGCAGCTCGAGGTGCTGCTCGCTGACAAGGCGCCGCGCCTGGGCGATCTTGGGGAGCATGAGGTCGATGAAGGACTGGCCGCCGAAGCCGGGTTCCACCGTCATGAGCAGCAGGAGGTCGATCTCGGCCAGGACCGGCTCCAGCACGCTCAGCGGCGTCGCCGGGCGCAGGGCCAGGCCCGCGCCGGCACCCAGGCGGTGCAGCTCACGCGTCAGGACGAAGGGCGCCCTCGTGGCCTCGGCGTGGGCGGTGACCACCGCGCAGCCCATCTCCGCGTACTGGGGCGCCCAGCGGTCCGCGTCCTCGATCATGAGGTGGGCGTCCACGGGCAGGCTCGTGTGCTCCAGCACCGTCTGGGCCAGGGAGGGGCCGCCGAACTGGTTGCCGACGAAGTGGTTGTCCATGATGTCGAGGTGGAGGCCGTCGGCGCCCTCGACACGGGCGAGCTCATCGGCCAGGTGCGCCTGGTCGGCGTTGAGGATCGAGGGGTGGATAGCGGCGCACGGGGTCATCGGGGCTCCTTCACAGTGCGGGACTCACAGGGCAGGCGCGGGCTCGTCGCTCAGGAGCGCCGTCGCACGAGCGCGCAGAACATGGCGTCTGTGCCGTCCACGTGCGGCCACAGCTGGAGCATCTGGTCACGGGCGCCCGCCGGGGGCACAGGGGCCACGCGGGTGGCGACGTCACCGGCGTGCACGAGCTCGGTGTCCTGACCCTGCCGGGCCAGGCGCCTCATGACGTCCTGGACCACCAGACGGGTCTCCATCACGTGCGGCGAGCAGGTGACGTAGGCGACCAGGCCGCCCGGACGCACCGCCCCCAGGGCGCTGGTGAGCAGCTCGCGCTGGAGGCCGGCCAGCTCGGTGACGTCCGTCGCCTCCCTGCGCCAGCGCGCCTCGGGCCGGCGCCGCAGGGAGCCGAGCCCCGAGCAGGGGGCGTCAACGAGCACCCGGTCGTAGCGGCCCGGCTCGGCCTGGCCGTAGCCGCGCCCGTCCTCGCACCGGACCTCTGCCACGCCCTCGGGCACGGCGCGCAGGGCGCCGCGCACAAGAGCCGCTCGGTGCGCGGTGACCTCGTTGGCCACGAGGTGGGCACCGCGCTGGGCTGCGCGGGCGGCCAGCAGGCTCGCTTTGCCGCCGGGGCCGGCGCACAGGTCGAGCCAGCGCTCGTCACGGCCGTCGAGGGGGGCCTCGGACAGCAGGAGGGCAACGAGCTGGGAGCCCTCGTCCTCCACGCCCGCGCGCGAGCGCCGCACCGCCTCCACACGGCCGGGGTCGCCCCCGTCCATGATGAGGGCGTAGGGGCTCAGGTCACCGGGACGGGGCTTGGTACCGGTGGCGGCCTCAACCTGGCGGGCCAGGTGCTCGGGGCTGATGAGGCCGTCACGGGCACACAGGACGACGGCCGGGTCGGTGTTGTCCGCGGCGAGCAGGGCGGCGAGCTCGTCCTCCTCTCGCCCGTGGGCCATGAGGGCCTGGCGCATGGCCCACGTGACCCACAGGGGGTGGGACTCGGTCAGCGACAGGGCGGTGAGCTCGTCGGGGGCCTGGGCGGAGACCTCCTCGAGCCAGGCGTCGAGGTCCTTGCCCGCCACGCGCCTGAGCACGGCGTTGACGAGCCCGGCGGCGCCCCGCCCTGCGGCGTGGGAGGCGAGGCTGACGGTGGCGTCCACAGCGCCGTGGGTGGCCACGCGCATGCCGAGCAGCTGGTGGGCGCCCAGGCGCAGGACGTCGAGGACGACGCCGTCGAGCCTGTCCAGGGGACGGTCCACGCAGCGCGAGATGATCGCGTCGTAGCGGCCCTGCAGGCGCAGGGTCCCGTAGGTCAGGGCCGTGGCGAAGCCGGCGTCACGGCGGGTGAGGCGGGCCTCGTCGACAAGAGGCGGCAGGACGAGGTTGGCGTAGGCGCCGTCCTCACGCACCCGGGTCATGGCCTTAAGGCTCACGAGGCGCGCCGGGTCCGCCTCGTGCCGGCGCGTGCCGGGGTGCCTGCCCTGCCCGTGGCGGGTGCCCGGCTGCTGCCCGATCCCGTCTGCCTGGCCGGCCCCGCGGGCCCGGTGACGGCGCCCGCCCTGGTTGCCCTGGCCGCGCTCGCGTCCCTGACCGCGCCGTTGGGCGCCGGCGTGGGGGTGTGCTCCACCGTGCCCGGCACCACGCCCTGCCCGGGCGCCCCGGTCGCCGCCCATCAGCGAGCCTGCCCGTCGTCGCTCGTGCCCAGGCGGGTGCCGGGGACGGGGCGCGCGCCACGGGCCCAGGCGCTGGCCTCCATCCAGCTCTTGCCGGCCGGGGCCACGAGCCCCAGCCTCACGCTCGTGCTCCCAGTTCCCACCAGGACCTCTCGTTTGGTCACGTGCAGCTCTCCGGGTGCCAGGGTGGCGTCGCCCTCGGCCACGGCCTCGAGGGGGCCCAGGCGCAGGGATGTGCCGAGGTAGGTGGTGCGGGCCCCGGGGGCGGGGGTGACGCCGCGGACCTGCCGGTCGATCTGCTCGGCGGGACGGCTCCAGTCCACCACGCCGTCGGCCGGCACGAGCACGGGGGCCAGGCTCACGCCCTGCTCTGGCTGCGCGGTGGCCACGGCGCTGCCGCGGGCCAGGCCGCTGAGCACGTCCAGGACGAGGGGGACGCCCTCGTCGGCGAGGCGGGTGAGCAGGTCACCAGCCGTGTCGTGCCGTGTCACGGGCACGGTGCGCGTGGCGTAGACGGGCCCGGTGTCGAGGCCCTCCTCGAGGCGGAAGACGCTCGCCCCCGTCACCCGGTCCCCGGCCATGACAGCCCGCTGCACGGGGGCGGCGCCGCGCCAGGCCGGCAGGAGTGAGAAGTGGAGGTTGAGCCAGCCGTGGGCGGGCACGTCGAGCAGGGCGGGGGGCACGAGCCTGCCGTAGGCGACGACGACGCCGACCTGCGCCCCCAGGCCGCGTACCCAGGCCTGCGTGTCCTCGTCCTTGAGGGTGGCCGGGGTGCGCACGTCAAGGCCGGCCTCACGGGCGAGGGCGGCGACGGGTGAGGGGTGCAGTGTGCGTCCGCGGCCCCGGCGGGCGTCGGCGCGGGTGAGGACCCCGACGACCTCGTGCTCCTCGTGGTCCATGAGGGCACGCAGCACGGGCAGGGCGACCTCGGGGGTGCCGGCGAAGAGAACACGCATGGGTCTCAGTCTATGGCGGCGGGCAGCAGGCCCCGTGCTGCCAGGTCCTCGCGCAGCGCGGCAGCGGTGGTGAAGTGGTGGGTCAGCAGGCCCACGGCCGCGGCCCCGGCGGTGTTGGCCGCGGAGTCGTCCACGAAGAGAGTGCGCCCGGCACTGAGCCCGTAGCGCTCGAGCAGGAGGCGGTAGACGCGGGCGTCAGGCTTGACCAGGCGCTCCTCGCCGGAGACGACGACGCCACGGAAACGGGCGAGCTCCGGCACGCGCTCACGCCCCAGGGGCCACAGCAGGTGGTTGAAGTTCGTCAGGCAGTACAGGGGCGTCCCGGCGCCCAGCAGCGCCTGGACAAGGGCAGCGGTGCCGGGGACGGGACCGGTGAGGGTGTCCTCGAAGTGCTCCCAGTAGGTGCGCATGGCCTCGACCTTGTCCGTGCGCGCGGGCTGCTCGGCGGCGACGGCGGCCAGCACCTCCTGCTTAGTGGCGCCGGCGTCCCACAGGGCGTTCCACCGGGTGAACTCGCCGGTGGTGGCCATCTCCTCCCACACCGAGGGATCGACCCGCCCCTGGACGGCGCGGTGGGCCTGCCACCGGTGCAGGACGTTGCCCCAGTCGAGGACGACGGCGTCGATGGGGACCGCTCCGTGCCCGGCGCAGGCCGTCTGAGGGGCGGACCCGCTGCTGTGCTCCACGGCGTCTCCTCACACTCGGTGCTGCTGGCCTGCCATGCTACCCGGGGCTCCTGCCGGTGACCTCCCCGCGCCCGCCCCAGGTGGCCTGCGCGCCGCACTGGCACCGGCCTACCACAGCACGGTGGGGTCGAGCTCGATGCGCACGGGGTCCTCGCGGCGCACGGAGCGCTCGCGTGACTGCAGGCGCAGCGTCTCGGCCAGGTCATGGCCCTGGCTCAGCGGCACGCGCACGAGGGCCCGCACACGCTCAGGCACCGGCACGCCGGCCCTCGTGGGCTGGGCCACTGGCTGTGGCGCGTGGACCGGTCCGAGCACGTCCCAGCCCTGCTCCCGCGCCGTCTGGAGGTAGGCCTCGACCGCCGGGAGCGGGCCGTCGAGGCGGGCGCAGCGCACGGCGGGCGGCAGCTCGAGCTCGAGCCGCTCACGCAGCTCCTCGGCGGCGAAGCCGGCGTGGTTCCAGCGCATGAGGGCCTGGGAGACAGCCAGGTCCGGAGAGCCCAGGAGGATGACCCGGGCGTCGCGCCGGGCGAGGACGACGGCATTGGCCCACCGCCGCAGGGCCTCGCTCGAGGCCCCGAGCTCGGGGCGCGAGGACAGCACGGCGCCGTCGAGCAGGAGGACCGCCGTGTAGCCGCCCTCGGCGACCGGCTCGGCGCCGGGGGTGGCCACGACGATCCGGGGGGCGGCGTCCACCGTGGTGACCACGCCGTGGTCGGCTCGGGTGCCCGAGACAACCACGGGCACGCCCGGGAAGGCGCGGCCGAGCTCGTCCCCCGTGCGCACGGAGCCCGATCCGCCCATGCGTAGGCGCTCGCCCCCGCACTGCGGGCACGCCCACCCGGCCCCGGGACGCCCGCACCAGCGGCAGGCCGCCTCACCACGTCGGCTCATCGACAGCGGGCCCGAGCAGGAGCGGCAGCGGGCGACGGCGCGGCAGGTGGCGCACACGACGACGGGTGCGTAGCCGGAGCGGGCGACCTGGACGAGGACGGGTCCGTGGCCCAGGGCCCGGTGCAGCGCGCGGTGCGCGAGGGAGGGGACACGGGCTCGGCCGCTGGCGCCCTCGCGGCCGAGCTCGGCGTCCGCGGGGACCTCGACGCGGGGCACGGTGGCGCGGACGAGGGGGAGTGGGGCCTCAAGGTCGCGGGCCCAGCCCTGCGCGACGTAGGACTGGGCCTCGACACTGCGCGTGCGCGAGGCGATGAGCAGGGCACAGTGCTCGAGCCCGCTGCGCAGGGCCAGGACGGTGCGGGCGTGGACGTAGGGGGCACGGGGCTCGTCAAGGCGGTCGTCGCCGTCATCCCAGATGACGGCCAGGCCGAGCCCCGCCACGGGGGCGAAGGCGACGGCGCGGGTGCCGACGACCACGCGCGCGCGGCCCAGAAGCAGCCTGCTGAAGACCCGGTAGCGGCGGGCCGGGCCGTGCTCGGCGCTGAGGACGAGGACCTCCTCACCATTGAGGGCGTCACCAAGACGCGGCGCCAGCTCCTCAGCCTGGGCGGTGGTGGCGACGGCGACGAGCGCCCCGCGCCCGCTGGACAAGCTGGCCCGCACGGCCTGGGCGAGCAGGACCTCCCAGTCGTCGAGGACGCCCTCGCGCGCGGGCAGGGCGGTCAGGACCGCCCGCGGGGCGTGGCCGTCGCTGACGGCGTCCAGGAAGACGGCGCCACCGGTGTAGGCGCCCCAGCCGGTGGCGGCCGCCTGCGGGCGGGCGGGCCGGAGCAGGCGCCCGGGGGGCTCGGCGCGCACGGCGCGCTCCGTGGTGGCGTGCCGGGTGGGCACGGCCAGGCGCAGGACGTCGGAGCGGGTGCCTGCGGTGCGGGCGGCAACGGCCTCCACGAGCCTGCGGGTGGCCTCGGGCACAACCGGCAGGTCGGACACGACGCGGCGCACGGGCGCCAGCCGGCCGGTGTGCGTCGTCGTGCTGGCGCGTTCCCAGACCCATCCCTGGACCTCCTGCCCACCGAAGCGGACGACGACGCGCACGCCCTCGGCGGCGGCGGCGTCGAGCCCGGGCGGCACGAGGTAGTCGAAGAGACGGTCCAGGTGCGGCACACCCGAGTCGAGCAGGACCCTGGCCACGGGCGCCATGACGCCGCCGCCGCTCACACGGCGCTGGGCAGGGGCGGGGGCCACGAGCAGCGCGTCCTGCTGGCCGGTGCGGCTCATCGCCCCTCCTCCTGCTCGTCGTGGCCTGCTCCCCTGCGGCCCGGGCCCCGGCGGCTCAGACCGCGGCGCGCAGCAGCGGCGCGCGGCTCGTGTCCTCCCATGTGAAGCCGGGGCGGCCGAAGTGCCCGTAGGCGCTCGTCGTGCGGTAGACCGGCCGCAGCAGGTCGAGGTCGCGGATGATGGCGGCCGGGCGCAGGTCGAAGACCTCCTGCACCGCGGCCTGGATCCGCTCCACCGCGACCGTCTCGGTGCCGAAGGTCTCGATGTACAGACCCACGGGGTAGGCGGAGCCGATGGCGTAGGCGACCTGGATCTCGCAGCGCTCGGCCAGGCCTGCGGCGACGACGTTCTTGGCGACCCAGCGCATGGCGTAGGCGCCCGAGCGGTCCACCTTCGAGGGGTCCTTGCCAGAGAAGGCGCCGCCGCCGTGGCGGGCCGTGCCCCCGTAGGTGTCGACGATGATCTTGCGGCCGGTCAGGCCCGCGTCCCCGGCCGGGCCGCCGATGGTGAACCGGCCTGAGGGGTTGACGAGGACCTCGGCACCGGAGACGTTGAGGTCGAGGCCCTTGGCCTGCTCGACGACGAGCACGGGGACGAGGACCTCCTCGGTCAGGGCGTCGCGCAGCCACGCCTGGCTGCGGTCCTCGTCGTGCTGGGTGGACAGCACGACATTGGTCAGGCTGACGGGCCGGTCCCCCTCGTAACCGATGGTGACCTGGGTCTTGCCGTCGGGGCGCAGGCCCGCGACGACGCCCTGCTTGCGCACGGCCGTCAGCCGCTCGGCGAGGCGGTGGGCCAGGTGGATGGGCAGCGGCATGAGCTCGCTGGTCTCCGTGCAGGCGTAGCCGAACATCAGGCCCTGGTCCCCGGCGCCCTGGGCGTCGAGCGGGTCGAGGCCGACGCCCTCCCCACGCACCTCGAGAGCCTTGTCCACGCCGGCGGCGATGTCCGGGGACTGCTGGCCGATGGAGATCGACACACCGCAGGAGCGGCCGTCGAAGCAGACGTCGGAGGAGTCGTAGCCGATGGCGACGATCTCGTCGCGCACGATCTGGGGGATCTCCACGTAGGCGCTCGTCGTCACCTCTCCGGCGACGTGGACGAGGCCCGTGGTCATCATGGTCTCGACGGCGACGTGCGCGGCCGGGTCCTGCTCGAGGATCGCGTCGAGGACGGAGTCGGAGATCCGGTCGCAGATCTTGTCCGGGTGGCCCTCGGTGACGGACTCAGAGGTGAAGAGACGGAGGGAGGAGTTCACGGGCACAGCCTACCGGCGGGACAGGACACGAACCGGGCCCCGGAGGACCTGGTCACTGTGCGTCAGCGCACGTCCCCGCCAGGCGATCGGCCACCAGCGCAACCAGCGCCCGGGCGACCTCGTCCTTCGTCCCCTGGGCGCGCGCGACCTCAGCACCGTGGGCGTCGAGCACGACGACGGCGTTGGGCACGTCGCCGAAGCCCAGCGCCTGGCCGACCGCGTTGACGGCCAGCAGGTCGGCGCCCTTGCGCCGTGCCTTGGCGGCGCCGTGGGCGAGGACGTCGCCGTCGGCGTCACCCGTCTCGGCGGCGAAGCCGACGACGAGGGTGCGCACCCCGTCCGTGCGCGGCGGGCGGCTCACGAGGCCGGCGAGGACGTCGGGGTTCTCGACGAGCTCGATGGGGGCCGGCCGCGGCGCGCCACCCTCCTGGCCGGGGGTCAGCACGTGCTTCTTGATCTTGGCGCTGTGCACGCTGCGGGGCCTGAAGTCGGCGACGGCGGCCGCCATGACGACGGCGTCGGCGTCAACGCAGGCGCTCCTGACCGCGTCCTGCAGCTCCAGGGCGGTGCCCACCGCGAGGACCTCCACCGTCGGCCCCAGGCCGCGCAGGAGGTCCTCGCTGATGTTGGCGGCCACGAGGGTGACCCGGGCCCCCTGGGCGGCTGCGGCGCGGGCGACGGCGACGCCCTGGCGCCCGGAGGAGCGGTTGCCGAGGTAGCGCACCGGGTCCAGGGGCTCGCGGGTGCCACCCGCGCTGACGACGACGTGGTGCCCGGCCAGGACCTGGGCCGCTGCCTCAGGCGTGCGCCGGTGAGCCAGGGCGCTCAGGGCCGCGGCGACGATGTCCTGAGGCTCGGGCAGGCGCCCGGTGCCCGAGTCCTCGCCGGTCAGGCGGCCGTCGGCGGGCTCGAGGACGTCCAGGCCACGGCGGCGCAGGGTGGCGACGTTCTCGACGGTCGCCGGGTTGCGCCACATCTGGGTGTGCATCGCCGGGCACAGCATCACCGGCGCGGTGGTCGTCAGGACCGTGGCGGTGAGCAGGTCGTCCGCTCGTCCGGCCGCCACACGGGCGAGGAGGTCCGCGGAGGCCGGGGCGACGAGGACGAGCTCGGCCCACTCCCCCACGGCCACGTGCTCGACCGCGGCGGGGTCGTCGAAGACGCCGGTGGACACCGGCCCCCCGGACACCGCGGCCAGGGCCGGGGCGCCGATGAAGCGCAGGGCCGCCTCGGTGGCGACCACCCTGACCTCGCAGCCGGCCTCCCGCAGGCGCCGCACCACCGTGGGCGCCTTGTAGGCGGCGATGGACCCGGACACGCCGACGACGACGCGCCGCCTCCCGGTCGGGGACGCGGCGCGTGCGCTCATGTGCTGCTCCACCAGGGCCAGGACGTCAGAACTCGATGTCGTCCACGCTGGTGGCCGGGCCCTCCTCGCCCAGCGACAGCGGGTTGTCCCGGAAGAGGTCGGAGAACGTGTCCTCCTCAGCGGCCCGGCGGGCCTCCTCGGCCTCGGCGCGGCGGGCGCGGGCGACGTCACCCGCGATGACCTCGAGCTTGTCCGCGGCGATCTCGCGCAGCGCGATGCCCAGCGGCTTCTCCTCCGTCTCGGTCTCCACGAGGGGGCCGAAGAACTCCAGGTGGTTGTCCTCGAGCTGCTGGGTGTAGCTGTTGATCTGCCGGGCACGCTTGGCGGCCTCCACCACGAGCCCGTACTTGGAGTCAACCTTCTCCAGAAGGTCGTCGATCGGCGGGTTCGTGATGCCCTCGGGCTGGGGGGAGGTACCGAGCATGTGCGTGACCTGCTTTCTGAGCGCGTGACCGGCCCTGACAGGCCGTGCGGTAACCGGGACAGTCTAGCCCGCCAGGCCGAGCAGGCCCTCGAGCTCATCCGTGGCACGCGCCACGGTGTCGTTGACGACGACGTGGTCGAACTCGTCCACGGCGGCCATCTCCGTGCGCGCGGTGAGCAGGCGCCGCTCACGCTCGGCCGCGTCCTCGGTGCCCCGGCCGACGAGGCGGTTGACGAGCTCGTCCCAGCTGGGCGGGGCCAGGAAGACGAGCCGCGCCTCGGGCAGGGTGCGGCGCACCTGCCGGGCGCCGTCGAGGTCGATCTCGAGCAGGACGGGACGGCCGGCGCCGAGCTCGGCCTGTACCGGGCCGCGCGGGGTCCCGTAGCGGCAGCGCCCGTGCACGAGGGCCCACTCGAGCATCTGGTCCTCGGCGACGAGCCGGTCGAACTCCTCGTCGGTGACGAAGTGGTAGTGGACACCGTCCACCTCCCCCGGGCGCGGGCGGCGGGTCGTGGCGGACACGGAGACGTACAGGCCGGGGTGGCGCCGTCGCAGCTCGGCAACCACCGTGCCCTTGCCAACCGCAGTCGGGCCGGCCAGGACAACGGCGCGCGGGGACGTCGTGGGCTCGCTCATGGGCCCATCATCCACTACCGGCCACCACCCGGAGAAAACGGGCCGGCGGCGCGAGACAGCGCGCCGCCGGCCCCCGTGCCCGGGCCGCGGGCCGGGCACGCGGCCTGCCGGCCCGTCTAGCCCCTGAGGGCCTGTGCCGCCTCGGCGGCCGCGGCCGCGGCGGCCCGGCGCAGTGAGGCGGCCTCGGGGCCGGCTCCCAGCACCCCGCGCGAGGTCGAGGCGAGCACCTGGCTGCGTGCGGGGCCAAAGACCTGCTCGAGCTCGGCCGCGCCTGCACCCTGCGCACCGACCCCGGGGGCCAGCAGCGGGGCGGCCGAGGCCGCCAGGTCCAGTCCGAGCTCCTGCACGGCCTCACCCACGGTCGCGCCGACAACGAGGCCGATGCTGCCGAGCGTGCCGGCCTTCGAAGCCTGCGCGTTGGCGGCCGTCACGCCGTCCACCACCGCGCCCGCCACCGAGCGGCCGGAGGCATCCGCCGCGTGCTGGACGCTCCTGCCCTCCGGGTTCGAGGTCAGTCCCAGCACGAAGACGCCGCGGCCGGTCTCACGCGCCAGGGCGAGCACGGGCTCCAGGGAGCCGAAGCCGAGGTAGGGCGAGACGGTGAGGGCGTCCGCCGCCAGCGGCGAGCCCTCGGACAGGTAGGCGTCCGCGTAGCCTCCCATCGTGGAGCCGATGTCACCCCGTTTGACGTCCAGGATGCTGAGCGTGCCCGCCTCGCGCAGCGCCGCGAGGGTCTCCTCCAGGACCGCCACGCCCGCCGAGCCGTGGCGCTCGAAGAAGGCTGACTGCGGCTTGACTGCGGCGACCCGGCCACCGAGAGCGTCAACCACCCGCAGGGAGAACTCGCGCAGCCCGGTCGCGTCGTCGCTCAGCCCCCAGGAGTCCAGCAGGCCCTTGTGAGGGTCGATGCCCACACACAGGGGGCCCAGCTCGTCCATGGCCCGGGCCAGACGGGTGCCGAAGGGCGCGCGCCCGGCGACGCCCGCGGCGGGCATGTGCGCCGCGGTGCTCATGCGCCCACCTGCTCTCGTCGTGCGGCGCGCGCGGCGTCGTGCTCCTGCAGGGAGCGGATCCTGAAGGGGCCACGCAGCCTGGCCTCCAGCGCCTGGACGGTCGCCTGCAGCTGCTGCACCGTCGTGATGATGGGACGGTCGGCACTCGTCGTGGCCGCACGGATCGAGTAGCCGTCGGCGCGGGCGCCCTGCCCCTTGGGCGTGTTGACGACCATGTCCACCATGCCGGACTCGATGAGCTCGACGATCGTCTGCTCGCCGTGCTCGCCCAGGCCCTCGCTGACCTTGCGCACCGCGGTGGCGGGGATGCCGTTGCGGCGCAGCACCTGGGCGGTGCCCGTCGTGGCCAGCACCGTGAAGCCCAGCTCGGCCAGGCGGGCGACCGGCAGGACGACGGCCCGCTTGTCGCGGTCCGCCACCGAGACGAAGACCGTGCCCTCGGTGGGCAGACCGCCGTAGGCGCCGGCCTGCGACTTGGCGAAGGCCGTCGGGAAGTCGATGTCGTAGCCCATGACCTCACCGGTCGAGCGCATCTCGGGACCGAGGACCGTGTCCACCGCCCTGCCGTCGGGGGTGCGGAAGCGCCTGAAGGGCAGGACCGCCTCCTTGACCGCGATGGGGTCCAGCGGGTCGGTGTGGGAGGTGTCGTGCAGGGGCAGGTGGCCGCTGCGCCTGAGGGAGGCGATGGACTCGCCCGCCATGAGCAGCGCCGCCGCCTTGGCCAGCTGCACGCCGGTGGCCTTCGAGACGAAGGGCACCGTGCGTGAGGCACGCGGGTTGGCCTCGATGACGTAGAGCGTGTCGCTCATGAGGGCGAACTGGATGTTGATGAGCCCGCGCACACCCACGCCCTCGGCGATGGCCTGTGTGGAACGGCGGATGCGGGCGATCTCCGTGTCCGACAGCGTCATGGGGGGCAGGACGCAGGCGGAGTCGCCCGAGTGGATGCCGGCCTCCTCGATGTGCTCCATGACGCCCCCGAGGAAGAGCTCGGTGCCGTCGTAGAGGGCATCGACGTCGATCTCGATGGCGTCGTCGAGGAAGCGGTCGATGAGCAGCGGCCCGTTGGCGTAGGCGCCCCCGGGCTCCTGGCTGGCGCGCACGAGGTAGTCCTCCAGGCCGGAGCGCTCGTAGACGATCTCCATGCCACGCCCACCCAGCACATAGCTGGGGCGCACGAGCACGGGGAAGCCGATCGTCGCGGCCACCTCGAGGGACTGCTCGTCCGTCAGCGCCGTCCCGTGGGCGGGGGCGGGCAACCCTGCCCTGGCCAGGACGGCTCCGAAGGCCTGGCGGTCCTCAGCGGCGTCGATGGCCTCAGGGCTCGTGCCGATGATGCTCACGCCCGCCGCCTTGAGGCGGGCCGCCAGCGACAGCGGGGTCTGGCCGCCGAGCTGGACGATGACACCGGCCACGGGACCGGCGGCGAGCTCGGCCTCGTAGACCTCCATGACGTCCTCGAAGGTCAGCGGCTCGAAGTACAGCCTGTCGGAGACGTCGTAGTCGGTGGAGACCGTCTCCGGGTTGCAGTTGACCATGACGGTCTCGTAGCGCTCGGCCAGCGCCATGGTCGCGTGCACGCAGGAGTAGTCGAACTCGATGCCCTGGCCGATGCGGTTGGGACCCGAGCCCAGGATGATGACGGCCTCGCGCTCGCGCGGCGCCACCTCGCTCTCGGTGTCGTAGCTCGAGTACAGGTAGGGGGTGCGGGCGGCGAACTCAGCGGCGCAGGTGTCCACCGTCTTGTAGACGGGCCGCAGGCCGTAGGCGTGGCGCACCTCGCGGACGGTGTCCTCACTCAGGCCCCTGATCCCGGCGAGCTGGAGGTCGGAGAAGCCGTGGCGCTTGGCCTCCGCCAGGACCGTGGGGGTCAGGGCCGGGGCCTGGCGGACCATGTCGGCCGTCTCCTGCAGGAGCAGCATCTGGTCGAGGAACCACGGGTCGATGCGGGTCGCCTCGTACAGCTCGTCCACGCCCGCCCCGGCGCGCACGGCCTGCTGCAGGTCGAGCAGGCGGTGCTCGGTGGGTGTGCGCAGGGACTCCAGCAGTGCGGGTAGGGCCTCGGGCGCGGGAGCCGGGCCGTCCCAGTGGAAGGCGGTGCCCTTCTTGTCGATGGACCGCATGGCCTTCTGAAGGGCCTCGGTGAAGGACCGTCCGATGGCCATGGCCTCACCGACGGACTTCATCGTCGTGGTGAGCGTGGGGTCCGCGCCACGGAACTTCTCGAAGGCGAAGCGCGGGACCTTGACGACGACGTAGTCGAGAGCCGGCTCGAAGGAGGCGGGGGTCGAGCCCGTGATGTCGTTGGGGACCTCGTCGAGCGTGTACCCCACGGCCAGCCGGGCGGCGATCTTCGCGATGGGGAAGCCAGTGGCCTTGGAGGCCAGGGCCGAGGAGCGCGAGACGCGCGGGTTCATCTCGATGACGACGACGCGCCCGGTGGCGGGGTCCACGGCGAACTGGATGTTGCAGCCGCCGGTGTCCACCCCGACCTCGCGGATGACGGCGATGCCGATGTCGCGCAGGCGCTGCAGCTCGCGGTCGGTGAGGGTCAGGGCAGGGGCCACGGTGATGGAGTCGCCCGTGTGGATGCCCACCGGGTCGAGGTTCTCGATGGAGCACACGACGACGCAGTTGTCCGCCTTGTCGCGCATGAGCTCGAGCTCGTACTCCTTCCAGCCGAGGATCGACTCCTCCAGGAGCACCTCGGTGGTGCGCGAGGCCGCCAGGCCCTGGCCGGCGATGCGCTCGAGGTCGGCGGCGTCGTAGGCGATGCCCGAGCCCAGCCCACCCATGGTGAAGGAGGGGCGCACGACCACGGGGTAGCCGCCCAGGGCCTCGACACCCCGGTGGCACTCGTCCATCGTGTGGGCGATGACGGAGCGGGCGACCTCGGCGCCGCAGCGCTCGACGACCCTCTTGAACTCGTCGCGGTCCTCACCGGCGTTGATGGCCTCGGCGTTGGCGCCGATGAGCTCGACGTCGTAACGCTCGAGCACGCCGGCCTCGACCAGGCTCATGGCGGCGTTGAGGGCCGTCTGGCCGCCCAGGGTCGGCAGGAGCGCGTCAGGGCGCTCCTTGTCGATGATGGAGGTCAGCACCTCCAGGGTCAGCGGCTCGACGTAGGTGGCGTCGGCCACGTCCGGGTCCGTCATGATCGTCGCTGGGTTGGAGTTGACGAGGATGACGCGGATGCCCTCCAAGCGCAGGACACGGCAGGCCTGGGTGCCGGAGTAGTCGAACTCGCAGGCCTGCCCGATGACGATGGGCCCCGAGCCGATGACGAGGACGGAGCGGATGTCGGTACGGCGGGGCATCAGTCGTTCTCCTCGGCGGTCGTGGCCTCGCCGTGGCCCGTGGCGGCACGGTGGGCGGTCATGAGGCGCACGAAGCGGTCGAACAGGTGCTCGCCGTCGTGCGGTCCCGCCGCGGCCTCCGGGTGGTACTGGACGGAGAAGGCGGGGATGTCCAGGGCGCGCAGCCCCTCGACGACACCGTCGTTGAGGCCCACGTGGCTGACCTCGACGCGCCCGTAGCGGCCGGAGTCGTAGGGGGCGGTGCTGGGCGCGCCGACGGGGGCGTCAACCGCGAAGCCGTGGTTGTGCGCGGTGATCTCGACGCGGCCGGTGGCACGGTCCAGCACGGGCTGGTTGACGCCACGGTGGCCGTAGCCGAGCTTGTAGGTGCCGTAGCCCAGGGCCCGGCCGAAGATCTGGTTGCCCAGGCAGATGCCGAAGAAGGGCAGGCCGGCGTCGAGCACCCCGCGCAGGAGCGCGACCTCGGCGTCTGCCGTCGCAGGGTCACCCGGGCCGTTGGAGAAGAAGACGCCGTCGGGCCTCAGGGCCAGCAGCTCGCCGAGGGTCGTGGACTGGGGCAGCACGTGCACACGCACCCCGCGCTGGGCGAGCTGGTAGGGGGTGCGGGCCTTGATCCCGAGGTCAACGGCGGCAACGACGGCCACGGGCTCGCGCCCCTGCCAGGCACCGGAGGGCTCGACGACGTAGCCGTCCTCGGTGGTGACCTCGGCCGCGAGGGCCTGGCCCTCCATGACGGGCTCGCAGCGCACCGCGTCGAGGCAGATGTCCAGGGCCGCCTGGGAGGGGGCGCCGCGCAGGTCGGTGCCGACCCCGGCGGGCAGGGCATCGCCGGAGAAGATGCCGGCGCGCATGGCTCCGCGCTCGCGCAGGTGGCGGGTCAGGGCGCGGGTGTCAACGTCGCAGATGCCGACGACGCCGGCACTGACGAGCTCGTCCTCCAGCTCGCGCCGGGCACGCCAGGAGGAGGCCCGCCGGGCGGGGTCGCGCACGACGTAGCCGGCGACCCAGATGCGCCCGGACTCGGGGTCCTCGTCGTTGACCCCGGTGTTGCCGATGTGCGGGGCGGTCATGACGACGATCTGACGGTGGTAGGAGGGGTCCGTGAGGGTCTCCTGGTAGCCGGTCATCGCCGTGTTGAAGACGATCTCGGCGACGGTGCGCCCGGTGGCGCCGTAGGAGCGGCCGACGAGGGCGAAGCCGTCCTCGAGGACGAGCAGGGCGGGGGCGCGTGTGGGTGAGGCGGCCGGGCTCATGCCTGCGCCTCACCGTCGCGGGCGACGGGCACGCCGCCCAGGACCGTGGGCCGCCCGTGCAGGAAGGTGGCGACGACCTGGCCAGGCAGCTCCATGCCGGCGTAGGGCGTGTTGGTCGAGTGCGTCCACTGCGAGGCGCCGTCAACGGTGCGCCGCACCGTGGGGTCCACGACCGTGATGTTGGCGGGGGCTGCGACCTTGAGGCCCTGGCCCTGGTCCTGCACGCGGCCGATGCGGGCGGGGGTAGTGGACATGACCCGGGCGATGTCGCGCCAGGTCATGCGGCCCGTGCTCACCATCGTCTCGATGAGGATCGGCAGGGCGGTCTCCAGGCCGGTCATGCCGAAGGCTCCGGCCTGCCACTCGCAGTCCTTGTCCTCCAGCGGGTGAGGGGCGTGGTCGGTGCCGACGACGTCGATGGTGCCGTCCGCCAGGGCCTCGCGCACGGCCTCGACGTCCTCGGCGGTGCGCAGGGGCGGGTTGACCTTGTACAGCGGCGAGTAGCTGCGCGCCATCTCGTCGGTGAGCATCAGGTGGTGAGGGGTGGCCTCGGCGGTGACGTCGATCCCGCGGGCCTTGGCCCAGCGGATGATCTCGACGCTGCCGGCCGTTGACAGGTGGCACACGTGCAGGCGCGAGCCGACGTGCTCAGCGAGCAGGACGTCACGGGCGATGACTGCCTCCTCGGCGACGGAGGGCCATCCCCGCAGGCCGAGCTCGGCGGAGACGACGCCCTCGTGCATCTGCGAGCCCTCGGTCAGGCGCGGGTCCTGGGAGTGCTGGGCGATGACGCCGTCGAAGGACTTGACGTACTCCAGGGCGCGACGCATGAGGACGGGGTCGTGGACGCACTTGCCGTCGTCGGAGAAGACGCGCACCCGGGCGGCGGAGGCGGCCATGGCGCCCATCTCGCTCAGCTGCTCGCCCTTGAGGCCCTTGGAGACGGCGCCCACGGGGTGGACGTCCACCCAGCCGGCGTCCTGGCCCAGGCGCAGGACCTGCTCGACGACTCCGGCGTTGTCCTGGACCGGGGTCGTGTTGGCCATGGCGAAGACGGCGGTGTAGCCGCCCACGGCGGCAGCACGGGTGCCCGTGAAGACCGTCTCGGCGGACTCGCCGCCGGGCTCGCGCAGGTGGGTGTGGGGGTCCACGAGCCCGGGCAGGGCGATGAGGCCGTCGAGCTCGTGGCGCACGGCGTCGGCGGGTGCCTGCGCGGCGGCCTCGGGGCCGATGGCGGCGATACGGCCGTCGATGACGAGGATGTCGGATGCGTCCTCGCCGTAGGGGCGGGCACCGATGAGGAGGTGGGCGGTCACAGCTGGGTCCCTTCGTCGGCCAGGAGGAGGTAGAGGGCGGCCATGCGCACCGAGACGCCGTTGCCGACCTGCTCGATGATGCGCGAGCGGGGGTCGTCGGCGGCCTCGGCGGTGATCTCCAGGCCGCGGTTCATCGGACCGGGGTGCATGACGATGGCGTGGGCGGGCATGGCCTCACGGCGGGCGGTGTCAAGGCCGTAGGCGCGTGAGTACTCGGCGGGGCTGGGGAAGTAGCCGCCACCGGCCGCGCTCATGCGCTCGCGCTGGACGCGCAGCATCATGACGGCGTCGGGGCCGACCTCGGCGATGGTCTCGTCCAGGTCGTAGGAGACCGAGCAGGGCCAGCCCTCCATCCCCACCGGCAGGAGGGTGGGCGGGGCCACGAGCGTGACCTCGGCGCCCAGGGTGGTGAGCAGGTCCACGTTGGAGCGCGCCACCCGCGAGTGCAGGATGTCACCGACGATGACGACCCTGGCGCCGGCGAGGTCTCGCCCGCGCGGGGCGGGCGAGCCGTCGGCGGCCCCGGTGGAGGGGTCGTACCACCGGCGCAGGGTCATGGCGTCGAGCAGGGCCTGGGTGGGGTGCTGGTGCTTGCCGTCCCCGGCGTTGAGCACCGGCACGTTGATCCAGCCGGCGTGGGCCAGCAGGTGGGCGGCACCGTCGGCCGAGTGGCGCACGACGACGGCGTCGGCACCCATGGCCATGATCGTCTGGGCCGTGTCCTTGAGGGACTCCCCCTTGGACACCGAGGAGCCCTTGGCGGAGAAGTTGATGACGTCGGCGCTGAGCCTCTTGGCGGCGGCCTCGAAGGACAGGCGGGTGCGGGTGGAGTCCTCGAAGAAGAGGTTGACGACCGTCTTGCCGCGCAGGGTGGGCAGCTTCTTGACGGCGTGGCGCTGGGTGGCGGCCATGGCCTCGGCGGTGTCGAGGACCATGACGGCCTCGTCGTGGCCGAGGTCCTTGGCGGACAGCAGGTGCTTCATCGGGCGGCCTCCGTGGTGGGCTCGGGCGACGGGTGGATGGCGACCGAGTCGGCTGCGGCGCCGAGCTCGGTGAGGCAGACGACGACCTTCTCCTTGCGGGAGGTCGGAAGGTTCTTGCCCACGTAGTCCGCGCGGATCGGCAGCTGGCGGTGGCCGCGGTCCACCAGGACGGCGAGCTGGACGGCGTCGGCGCGTCCGATGGAGCCCAGGGCGTCGAGGGCGGCGCGGACGGTGCGCCCGGAGTACAGGACGTCGTCGACGAGCACGACGGTGCGGCCCTCCAGGACGTCGCCGGGGATGACGGTGGCCTGCGGCACGCGGATGGCGTGGCGGCCCAGGTCGTCGCGGTACATCGTGATGTCGAGGGTGCCGACGGGCACCTCGCGCCCGCCGGTGGCGAAGGCGAGGGCCTTGGCCAGGCGCTGGGCGAGGGGGACGCCGGCGGAGGGGATGCCGAGCAGGAGGATGTCCTCGACACCTCGGTTGCGTTCAACGATCTCGTGTGCGATCCGCACGAGGGAGCGTGCGATCTCGGCCTCGCCGAGGATCTGCTTGCCGGTGGGCTGCGCGTGGGCCACGGTGCGTGGACCTCCTTCCCCGCCTCGCTGGACGGAGTTCAAGGATGTCTGACGGCCGCATCGTATCCCTGCACGGTGCGCGCCCGCCCGGCGGGCAGGTGGGGCGCCGCGTGAGATATCAGTCAGGGGCGCTCGCCCGTGAGGACCTCGACCAGGCTCAGGGGCTCGCGGCCGGTGAGGCGGCGCACGTCGTCGGTGACGGCGGCGAGCTGGCCGGAGGCGATGGCGGTGTAGGTGCTCACCCAGCCGTCTACCTGCCAGGCTGGGGCGCCGTAGCCGGCACGCGAGGCGTAGGCCTGCTCAAGATCCTCCTCGCGGTAGGTCGTGGGGGTGCCCAGCTCGGTGAGGGTGCGGGCGACGTCGATCAGGCTCAGGGCCTGGGGGCCGGTCATCGTGTAGACGGCGCCGTCGTGGGCGGCGGAGCCCGCGGCGAGCTCGGCGAGCACGGCGGCGGCCGAGCGCACGACGTCGGCCCGGGCGACGGCGCCGACGCGTCCTCCCGTGGGGCCGGCGGGCCCGGCGATGACGCCGTTGACGGCGAGCTCGGGCAGGAAGTCGAGGTAGAAGGAGTCGCGCAGGAACGTGGTCGTCATGCCCGAGGAGGCCAGGTGGGCCTCGGTGGCGCCGTGGGTGCGGCCGAAGGTGAAGACCGAGTCCTCCCCCGCGCCCAGGAAGCTGGTGTAGACGACGTGGCGCACTCCCGCCTCGGCCGCGGAGTCGATGAGGGCCCGGTGCTGCTCGAGGCGGTCGGCCGCCTCGGAGGCGCAGACCATGAGCAGGACGTCCACGCCTCGCAGGGCGACGGGGGCGGCCTCACGGTCGCCGTAGGTGGTGACGGCGACGTCGCGGGCCCAGGCCGGTGCCCGGCTGGCGTCACGCACGATGAGGCGGGGGGCCAGGCCGACGTCGTGCAGGAGGGCGGCGACGCCTCCGCCGACGCGGCCGGTGGCGCCGGTGACGGCGAGGACGGGGGTTCTGCTCACGCCACCACACCCTAGCGGCAGGAGCCGACGGGTCTGGCAGGCCGTGGGCGGCCCTGGTGCGCGGCCGCCCACGGCCTCGGGACGCGACGGGGCCGCGCCCCGCTGTCAGCGCAGCGTGTCGGCGAGGTCCCCGATGCGCCCGAGCACGCCGCCGAGGTAGCGGGGCGAGTCGTCCGTGGAGAGCATCCTCGCCAGCGTCATGGCCTCATCGACCGCCACGGGGGCGTCGACGTCGTCGTTGTAGATGATCTCCCACGTGGCGACGCGGGCGATGGCGCGGTCCACGGCGGGCATTCGGGCCAGCGTCCAGTCCTGGGCGTAGGTCTCGATGGTGTCATCGACGTCGGCCAGGTGGTCCGCGACGCCGCTGAGGATCTCGCGCGTGTAGGCGGGCGCCTCGGTGTGGTTGGCGGAGTCGACGGCGCGCCGGGCGGCGAAGTCGCGCAGGGTCTGCGCGGCCTCGGCGACGGTGTGCTGGGGCTCGGTGTCCTCGCCGTGGGCGTCGCCGTGACGGGGCTCGTCCACCTGGTGCTGGGGCCTGCCGCCCAGCATGCCGCGCTGGTCCGCCTCGAAGAGGATCTCGACGGCGCGGCGGCGGGCCTTGGTGCGTGCGGTGACGAGGTGCTTGACGTGGCGTGAGGAGCCCGTGGCCCCGCCGTCCAAGGCGGCGTGGCCCGCGGGCGCCTCGTCGTGGAGGCTGGTGCCGGTCATCGGGTCAGTCGGTGACGCGGGAGATGTACTCGCCGGTGCGGGTGTCCACCTTGACGCGGTCGCCCTCGTTGAGGAAGAGGGGGACCTGGATCTCCGCGCCCGTCTCCAGGGTGGCGGGCTTGGTGCCCGCGGAGGAGCGGTCGCCCTGCAGGCCCGGCTCCGTGTGGGAGACGGTCAGCACGACGGAGGCGGGCAGCTCGACGAAGAGCACGGAGTCCTCGTGGAAGGCGACGATGACGTCCTGGCCCTCGAGCATGTAGGTGGCGGCGTCGCCGACGGTCTCGGCGGAGACCGGGACCTGCTCGAAGTCCTTGACGTCCATGAAGACGAAGTCCTCACCGTCCTTGTAGGAGAACTGCATGTCACGGCGGTCAACGGTGGCGGTGTCAACCTTGAGGCCGGCGTTGAAGGTGCGGTCAACGGTCTTGCCGGACAGGACGTTCTTGAGCTTGGTGCGCACGAAGGCGGGGCCCTTGCCCGGCTTGACGTGCTGGAACTCGACCACCTGCCAGAGCTGGCCCTCGATGTTGAGCACGAGGCCGTTCTTCAGGTCGTTCGTCGTTGCCACGGGTGTTCCTCACTGTCGGGGAGAAGTCTTGTCGCCGCAAGACTACCGTCCGCTTCTGCCGGGACCCCGGGGCGAGGCGTGCGAGGCCGGTCACCACCCCAGCAGCACGGCCGCCTCGCCAGCCGCCTGTGCGGGGGTGGTCGCGCTCGTGTCCACGACGACGGCCCCGGCGCCCGCGGCCTGGCGGCACAGGTCCTGGCGGGCGTGGAGCATCTGGGTGAAGGCGTGGTGGACGTTGCCCAGCGCCACCGAGCGCGGGGCGTCCAGCCCGTTGCGGGTGGCCAGGCGCCGGGTCGTGGCGGTCAGCAGCACC
Source organism: Actinomyces sp. W5033 (assembly GCF_051303165.1). Classification (NCBI taxonomy): domain Bacteria; kingdom Bacillati; phylum Actinomycetota; class Actinomycetes; order Actinomycetales; family Actinomycetaceae; genus Actinomyces; species Actinomyces sp. W5033. Next base: position 298,810 of record NZ_JBPPGD010000001.1, read on the forward strand.
GTGCGGGCACCGCCCGCACGGGCGCGCTCCAGGGCGGCGCGGACCCCGGCGTCGGCCAGGCAGCCCGAGCCCAGGGCCGTGACGGCGCCGACGGGGTCAGCGAGCAGCGCGCACGCGGCCTCAGCCTCAGCCTGCCGGTAGCGCTGCTCCCCCACCGCGACGAGCGCCAGCTCCTGCCGGACGCCCAGGCGGCCGGCGACCTGGGCCCCGAGGTCGCGCACCACCAGGCCCAGGGACCGGCCGAGGGCCTGCGCGACGCTGCTGCACCCGGCACCCGGGGCGCCGAGGAGCACGACGGCGTCCTGCGGGCCGACGGACGCCGCAGCGGCACGCTCGCTACCGGGGTCCGCAGCCCCGGAGACTGCGGGGGCCGCGGCCGGTGCGGGGACGGGCACGCTCACGGCTGGGTCCGCCCCTCGCCCGTGACGGCCGCGTGCGCGGCGCGCAGGACCGCCTCGTCCGGCTCGACCCCCCACACGGGCCGGGCGAGGCCGTCGAGCAGGACCATGCGGATGCGCCCGGAGCGGACCTTCTTGTCCGAGAGCATCACCTGCGCCAGCTCCTCGTAGCGGCCGGCCCCCTCGGGGAAGGACGTCGGCAGGCCGGCCGCCGCCAGGACCCGGCGGTGGGTGCTGAGCAGGTCGGCGTCGATGCGGCCGCTGCGGTGCGCGACCTCAGCGGCGAAGACGCAGCCGACTGCCACCGCCTCACCGTGGCGCCAGGCGTAGCCGGTGACCGTCTCGACGGCGTGGGCGTAGGTGTGCCCGTAGTTGAGGATCTCCCGCAGCCCGGACTCGGTGAGGTCCTCGCCGACGACCCCCGCCTTGACAGCGACCGAGCGCGTGACGAGCTCGGCCAGCACCGGGCCGTCCAGGCTCAGCAGGTCGGCAGGCCGCGAGCCGAGCACGAGGTCGAGGATGGCCGGGTCGGCGATGAGACCGCACTTGACGACCTCGCCGAGCCCGGCGCGCAGCTCCTCGGCGCCCAGGGTGCCCAGTGAGTCCAGGTCGCACACGACGGCGGCAGGCGGGTGGAAGGCGCCCACGAGGTTCTTGCCGGCGTCGGTGTCGATGCCCGTCTTGCCGCCGACGGCGGCGTCCACCATCGCCAGCAGCGTGGTGGGGACCTGGACAACGCTCACACCCCGGAGCCAGGTCGCCGCAGCGAAACCCGCGAGGTCCGTCGTGGCGCCGCCTCCCAGGGCGACGACGCAGCCGTCACGCCCCATGCGGAAGGAGCCCAGGGCCTGCCACAGCCGGTCCAGCACGGCGGTGCGCTTGGCGGCCTCGCCCCCGGGCACCGCGAGGCGGGTGACCCGTTGGCCGTCGGCGGCCAGGGCCGCCTCGAGGTCGCGGGCGCGCTCGTCAAGGACGTCGGCGTGGACGACCGCCACCCCTCCGGCGCCGTGGCCGGGTGCGGCGGCCACGGCCTGTGTGACGCAGCGGCTCAGGTCCTGGCCGATGACGACGTCGTAGGGATGGGGACCGCCCACGCACACGGTGGCACGGTTCTCGGGCCCGGCCACGGTCGCGGAGCGGTCCGCTGCGGGGGCCGGGTGGCCCAGGTGCCGCAGGACCTCCTCGGCCACGGCCTCAGGGGTGAGGCCGTCGGCGACGACGGTGAGGGTGGCGACCTGCTCGTACAGGGCGGTGCGCTCAGCGGCCAGCTGCTCCATGCGCCTGCGCACGCCGTCCGCCCCGGTGCGGGCGCCGCCGTCCTGCGGCCCGGCCATGAGGGGGCGGCCACTGCCGTCGCCGACCCGTGCGGCAGCGGTGGCGGCGGTGACGGACAGGTGGACCACCGTGCACCCGGCGAGCATCTCGCGGTTGGCGGGGCGCAGCACGGCCCCACCGCCCAGGGCGATGACACCGGTGGTGGTGGCCGCCCCGTCCAGCAGGGAGCGCAGGGCGGCCGTCTCCCGGTCGCGGAAGCCCTCCTCCCCCTCGGCCTCGAAGATCTCGGGCACGCTCATGCGCGAGCGGCGCCGGACCTCGGCGTCCAGGTCCACCGAGGCGCCCCGCAGGGCGCGGGCGAGCAGCCGGGCGACCGTGGTCTTGCCCGCGCCGGGCAGGCCGACGAGAACCACCGGCAGGCGGGAGCGGTCCGCGGGGGTGAGGCTCGTGGTGCTCATGCTCATGCTCTCCTCACCAGCGGGTCCGCTCAGCCACGCGGGCGAGGTAGGCGTCCAGGTTGCGGCGGCACTCCTCGACACTGTCCCCCCCGGTCTTGTCCAGCAGGGCGTCGGCGAGCACGAGCGCCACCATCGCCTGCGCGATCACCGCCCCGGGCACGACGGCGGTCGTGTCGGAGCGCTGGTGCAGGCCGGTGGCCTCCTGGCCCGTGGCGAGGTCGATCGTGCGCAGGGCGCGCGGCACCGTCGAGATCGGCTTGAGGGCAGCACGCACGACGACGTCCGAGCCGTTGGAGGTACCGCCCTCGATGCCGCCGGCGTGGTTGGTGGCGCGCTCGACCCTCCCGTCGCCAACGAAGAGGATCTCGTCGTGGGCCTGGGAGCCCCGGCGCACCGCCGAGGCGAAGCCGTCACCGATCTCGACGCCCTTGACGGCCTGGATGCCCATGACGGCTGCCGCCAGGCGGGCGTCGAGGCGGCGTGAGGCGTCCACGTGCGTGCCCAGCCCGATGGGCACGCCGGTGGCGATGACCTCAACGACCCCGCCCAGGGTGTCGCCCGCCTTGTGGGCGGCGTCGATCTGCGCCACCATCGCGGCGCTGACCACCGGGTCCGTGCAGCGCACCGGGTCGGCGCTCAGACGCTGCTCGTCCTGCGGCCCGGGCCTGGAGGCGTCGTCGGGCAGGCTGACACCGCCCACACGCAGGACGTGGCTGACCAGGCGTACGCCGGCGACCTGCTCGAGCAGGGCCTCGGCCACCGCACCGAGGGCGACCCTGGCGGCCGTCTCGCGCGCCGAGGCGCGCTCGAGCACGGGACGCGCGTCCGCGAGGTCGTACTTGAGCACCCCGGGCAGGTCCGCGTGCCCCGGCCGGGGGCGGGTGAGCGGCCGGTTGCGGGCGATCTCCCGCTCGTCGCCGGTACCGGCGTCGATGAGCATCTCGGCCGGGTCAACAGGGTCTGCGCTCATGACCGTGGACCACTTGGGCCACTCGGAGTTGCCGATCCTCATGGCGATCGGGCTGCCGATGGTGCGCCCGTGGCGCACGCCGCCCACGATGCTCAGCTCGTCACGCTCAAAGGCCTGGCGTGCTCCACGTCCGTGGCCGAGGCGGCGCCGGGCGAGGGCCGATCGGACCGTCTCGCTCGTGATCTCCACGCCTGCGGGCACGCCCTCGATGAGGGCGGTCAGGGCCTCGCCGTGCGACTCACCGGCGGTCATCCATCGAAGCATGCAGCCGATCATCCCACACGGCCGTCAGCCGGGGCGGCGGTGCCGGGGCAGGGCCCCGACCAGGGCCGTGCGCATGGCGCCGGTGTCCGGCGTCATGCCGGTCATGAGGCGAACCTGCGGCACGGCCTGGTGCAGGAGCATGAGCCAGCCGGGGACGGCGAGCCCGCCGGCCCGCTGCCAGGCGGCGGCCAGCGCCGTCGGCCAGGGGTCGTAGGTGACATCGAGCAGGGCCGCGCCCGGGCGAACCCGCTCGATGAGGGGGGCCAGGACGTCGGGGGCGTGCGCGGGCAGCGTGGAGACCGCGATGGTGGCCTCAGCCAGGGCCTGGGCCACGGCGGCGTCGGAGCGGGGGTCCCCGGGGCTCCAGGTGACGGTCTCGATCTCGAGTCCCATGCGGTGGGCGGCGGCCAGGGCCCGGCCCGGCCCGGCGTGGCGGCGTGCGGCGACGACGATGCGCCCGGCCCCGAGCTCGGTGAGCGCCGCCAGCGCCGAGCAGGCTGTGGCGCCCGAGCCCAGGACGAGGGCGGTGGCCTCGGCGGGCCGCGAGGACGGCGCCAGCCGGTCCCCCGCGGCCTCGCGCAGGGCGCCGACGATCCCGGCGACGTCGGTGTTGAAGCCCGCCAGCAGGGCGGGGCCACGTCCGGCGCGCTGGGCGACGACGGTGTTGGCGGCACCAACGCTCTGGGCCAGTGGGTCCAGGACGTCGAGGCAGCTGAGCAGGGTCTGCTTGTGGGGCATGGTGACGCTCAGGCCCGCCCACACGGGGCCGGGTCCTGCCGGCGCGGCGAGCTCGGCCAGCAGGGGCCGCAGCTGGTCGGGGCGCGTGTGGCGCCGCTCGTACTCCCAGCCCTCCAGACCCAGCGCGCTGTAGGCCGCACGGTGCAGGACCGGGGACAGCGAGTGGGCGACGGGGTCGCCGATGACGGCGGCACGCCCGCGCGAGATCATGAGCCGCCCCCCGTGGAGCACATGTCCTCGTGCTCGCGGCAGTAGGCGGTCAGCCGCTCGGTGTTGGCCTGCTGCTCGTCCTGGGTGGAGGCGAAGAGCGTCTCACCGGTCTCGAGGTTGATGGTGACGAAGTACAGCCACGCCCCCTGGGGCGGGGAGACGACGGCGGCGATGGCCAGCTCGCCCGGGCTGCCGATGGGCGTCGGGGGCAGTCCCGCGTGCACGTAGGTGTTGTACGGGTTGCCTCGGTCCCGCACCTCCTCGCTCGTGGGCACGCCACCGGTGCGGCCCAGGCCGTACAGGACAGTGGAGTCCATCTGGAGGCGGCCCGCGGTGTCCGTCCCGGTGCTTGCCAGACGGTTCTCGATGACGCGGGCGACCTGGCCGTAGTAGGTGCTCGAGGCGACCTCGTGCTCGACGACCGACGCCTTGGTGAGGACCTGCTCGTAGTCGGCCGGAGCCACGCCCAGGCGGGTGAGACGGCTGAGGGTGAGTGAGACCATCGAGGCGACGACGTCGGTGGCGGTGGCGTCCTCGGCGACGTCGTAGGTGGAGGGCGCGAGCCAGCCCTCGACCTGGCCGCCGGCGACCTCGGGCAGGCCGATGGCCGCGGCGTCGCTGAAGGCGGTCTCCACCTCCTGCTCGCTGAAACCGCCCACGCTCATCAGGCGCTCCTTGACCTGCTCGCGCGTGCAGCCCTCGGGGACGGTGAGGGTGCGGTCAGCACGGGAGGCCGGGTCGAGCAGGGCGGCGACGGCGTTGGCGGCGGACATGCCCAGCCGCAGCGTGTAGGTGCCGGCCTGGATCCCGGTGGTGCTGGCCGCGTAGGCGTCGGCGAAGGCGTCCTCGGTGGCCACGACGCCGGCCTGGACGAGGAGCCGGGCGATCTCGGCGCTCGAGGCGCCCTCCGGGATGGTGACGACGACGCTGCCGTGCCCGGCGCCGCTGTAGTCGGAGACAGAGGGCCGCGCCGAGGGGGCCTGGGACGCGCTGCGCACAGCCGTGACGGCGATCAGGCCCAGGCCGGCGACGAGCACGACGGCGAGGATGATGGCGAGCACGGTGCGGCGCGGGCGCCGAGGTGCGCGGGCGCGCCGGGTGCCAGAGGGGGACGTGGGGGCCGAGGTGCTGGCGGCCTCGGCGCGACGGGCGTGCCGGCTCACGCTCGTCCTTCCCTGAGCGCCATGACCAGCTCGCCTGCGGGGCTGCCGGTGCGGCGCTCGGTCTCGAGCGCGTGCTCGAGGATGACGACGGCGGCTGCCTGGTCCACGACGGCGCGGAAGTCCTTCGCACGCCGGCCTGAGGCGTGCAGCGCCTGCTGCGCGGTGACGGTGGTGAGCCGCTCGTCCACGAGCCTGACGGGCACCGGGGCGATGAGCGAGGCGAGCTGGCGGGCCCAGCGCCGCGCGTCCCGGGTGGACGAGGAGGAGCCTCCCGCCATGTGCCGGGGCAGGCCGACGACGGCCTCGACGGCGCCGTGCTCCTCGACGAGGTCGGCGGCTTCGTCGAGGTCGGCGCCGTAGCGGTCCCGGTGCAGGGTCCTCAGCGGGACGGCAAGGATCGCGTCGGCGTCGCAGCGGGCCACGCCGACGCGGGCCGTGCCCACGTCGAAGGCGATCCTGGCACCCGGGCGCATGGCGTGCCGGCCGCTCACGCGCCCAGCGCGCGGGTGACGGCGGCCATCGCCGCGGGCAGCCGGGTGGCGTCCTGGCCACCGCCCTGGGCGAGGTCGGGGCGGCCTCCGCCGCCACCGCCGAGGGTCGTGGCGGCGACCTTGACGAGGTCCCCGGCGCGGGCCCCGGCGTCACGGGCAGCCTGGTTGGTGGCGATAATGACCTGCGGGCGCTGCCCAACGACGCCCATGCCGACCACGACGACGGGCTCGCCCTCGCCCAGGCGGCCGCGCACGTCGAGCACGAGGCCGCGCAGGGCGTCGCCGGAGCCGACGGCCCCCAGGTCCGCGGCGGCGAGGCGGTAGGGCCCCACCTTGACCACGCCGGCCACGACCTCGACGGCCTTGGCGGCCATGGCGGCCTGCTCCGCCACGGCGAGCTTCTTCTCCGCCTCCTTCAGGCGGCTCATGAGCAGCTCGACGCGCTCGGGCAGGTCCTCGGCGCGGCCTCCGACCAGGGCGGACAGGCGCGAGACGAGGGCGTGCTCCTTGGCCTGGAAGCCGTAGGCGCCGTCGCCGACCAGGGCGTCGATGCGACGCACGCCGGAGCCGATGGAGGACTCGCCCAGCAGGGCGACACGGCCGATGCGCCCGGTGGTGGCCACGTGGGTGCCACCGCACAGCTCACGGTCGAAGCCGTCACCGATGGTGACCACGCGCACCTGCTGGCCGTACTTCTCACCGAACAGGGCGATGGCGCCCATGGCCCGGGCCTCGTCGATGCTCATGACGTCGGTGCGGACCTCGAGGTCCTGGGCGAGCGTGGTGTTGACCAGCTCCTCGATGTCGGTGAGCTGGGTGCCGCTGAGCGCCGCGCCGTGGCGGAAGTCGAAGCGCAGGCGCGAGGGAGAGTTCTCGCTGCCGGCCTGGTCCGCGTGCTCGTTGACGACGCGGCGCAGGCCCGCGTAGACCATGTGGGTGGCGGTGTGGGCGCGGGCGATGGCGAGCCGGCGCTGCGTGTCGATCTCGGCATAGGCCTTCTCCCCGACGGCGAGGGTCCCCTCGGTAAGGGTGCCGCGGTGCACGCTCAGGCCCTTGATGGGGGCCTGGACGTCGGTGACCTCGACGACGCCGCCGTCGGCCAGGCGGATGGTGCCGTGGTCGGCGAGCTGGCCGCCCATCTCCGCGTAGAAGGGGGTGCGGTCGAGGATGACCTCGACCTCGGCGGGCGCCGTGGCCACGGGCTGGGGCACGCCGTCGACGAGCAGGCCGGTGACGACGGCGTCGGCGGCCGACTCGGTGTAGCCCAGGAAGGTGGAGCCGCCTCCCATGGCCTTCTCGATGTCCTGGAAGGCGCGGATGTCGGCGTGGCCGGTCTTCTTGGCGCGGGCGTCGGCGCGGGCGCGCTCCTTCTGCTCGCTCATGAGGGCGCGGAAGGCGTCCTCGTCGACGGCGACGCCCTGCTCGGCGGCCATCTCGAGGGTGAGGTCGATGGGGAAGCCTGAGGTGTCGTGCAGCTCGAAGGCGACCGAGCCGGGCACGACGGCCTTGCCGCCCGTGGCGGAGGCCGCGGCCTTGGCCCGGGCGACCGCGGTGTCCAGGACCGTGGTGCCGGCGGCCAGGGTGCGCCTGAAGGCCTCCTCCTCGGCGTAGGCGACCTCCGAGATCTGCGTCCAGCGCTCCTCGAGCTCGGGGTAGGACAGCCGCATGACGTCCTTGGAGGCGGTCAGGAGGGTCGGCATCGCGGCCTCCTCGACGCCCAGCAGGCGCATGGAGCGCACCGCGCGACGGATGAGACGGCGCAGGACGTAGCCGCGGCCGTCGTTGCCGGGACGCACCCCGTCGCTGATGAGCATGAGGGCGGAGCGCACGTGGTCGGCGACGACGCGCATGCGCACGTCGTTCTCGTAGTCGTCGCCGGCGCTGGGGCCCGCGGCCCCGCGCCCGTAGGTCTTGGCGCTCATGGCCTCGGCGGCGGCGATGACGGGGTAGACCTCGTCGATCTCGTACATGTTGGGCTTGTCCTGCATGACGAAGGCCAGACGCTCGAGGCCCGCACCGGTGTCGATGGCGGTCTGGTCGAGCTTGCCGACGAGCTCGAAGTCGTGGCCCTGGCCCTCACCGCGGATGAACTCGTCGAAGACGAGGTTCCAGATCTCGAGGAAGCGGTCGCCCTGGGTGTCGGCCAGGGGGCCGCCGTCGGGGCCGTACTGGGGGCCGCGGTCGTAGTGGATCTCGCAGCAGGCGCCGGCGGGTCCGGGCTGGCCGGTGGACCAGGAGATCTCCTCGAAGGGGAGCTTCTGGACGTGGGTGGGGTCCACTCCGAGGGTGCGGGTGAGGTAGTCCCAGGAGACGTCGTCCTTCTCCCAGATGGTCATCCACAGGCGGTCGCCGTCGAGGCCGTAGCGGCCCTCGGCCACGGGACCCGTCAGCAGGTCCCAGGCGTACTGGATGGCCCCCTCCTTGAAGTAGTCCCCGAAGGAGAAGTTGCCGTTCATCTGGAAGAACGTGCCGTGCCGGGTGGTGCGGCCGACGTTGTCGATGTCGTTGGTGCGGATGCACTTCTGCACGCTCGCCGCCGTGGGCCAGGGGGCCTGCTCGGTGCCGAGGATGTAGGGGATGAAGGGGACCATCCCGGCGACGGTGAACAGGATCGAGGGCTCCGGGGAGACGAGGGAGACCGAGGGGCGGATCTCGTGACCGTTCGCCGCGAAGTAGTCGAGCCAGCGGGAGCGGATCTCTGAGGTACGCATGTGCTGTTCTTGCTCCTGAGTCGGGTGCGTGGGTGAGTGCGTGCGCGCGGCGGCGCCCGGCGCGGGCCGCGTCGCTGGCGCCCACGCGGCGAGGACCGGGGGCGAGACTACCCCGCCCGACCGGGTAGGCGGGACGCCCCTCACCGGCGTGCGGTGCGGGGCGTCCCGGTGGCTGTGTCCTCCTGGGAGGCGGTCAGCGCGAGTAGTACTCGACGACCATCTGGACGTCGCAGGTGACGGGGACCTCGTCGCGCTTGGGGCGGCGCACCAGGGTAGCGGTGAGCTTCTCGACCTCAACCGCGAGGTAGTCCGGCACGGGGGGCAGGACGTCGCGGTGGGCGCCGGTGGCGGCGATCTGGAAGGGGACCATCACCTGGGAGCGCGGACGGACCTGGATGGTCTGGCCGGGCTTGACGCGGAAGGAGGGGCGGTCCACGACCTTGCCGTCCACGAGGATGTGGCGGTGGACGACGTCCTGACGGGCCTGGGCGATGGTGCGGGCGAAGCCGGAGCGCAGGACGAGGGCGTCCAGGCGCATCTCGAGCAGCTCGACGAGCGACTCACCGGTCAGGCCCTTCTCACGGCGGGCCTCCTCGAAGACGCGCTGGAGCTGGGCCTCGCGGATGCCGTACTGGGCGCGCAGGCGCTGCTTCTCCTTCAGGCGCACGGCGTAGTCGGACTCGGTGCGGCGGCGGGCGCGGCCGTGCTCGCCGGGGCCGTAGGGGCGCTTCTCGAAGTAGCGCACGGCCTTGGGGGTCAGCGGGATGCCGAGGGCGCGCGAGAGGCGCACCTGGCGGCGGGAGCGGGAGGAGCTCATGCTCGTCTCTTCTTCCTGTCGGAGTGATCGCACGCCCCGTGCGGGTGCGCGGGGCGCGGGGTCAGCCACGTGGACGGGCCGGGACCCCAGGGGCGGCGCGCGCGGTGAGATGACCGCACGCAGGCAGCCCAGGAACACTAGCGGGTGACCGCCCTGCGAGGCGAGCCACGCCCCTCCCGTGTGACCGGTTCCTCAGCCCTGGCCGTCACCCGCTCCGCGGGCCCCGGGACCCTGCCGGCGCTGACGGCGCAGGCGGACGCGCTCCTTGCCGAGCACGTTGAGGACGACGCCCACGAGGAAGACGCCGAACAGCGTGTTCCCGGCGGCAGGGCTCAGGGCAGCCGCCACCCGGGCGCCCAGGGGCGCGGCCACGACGGCGGCCGCACCCACGAGCAGGCCGGCCCGCAGGTCCACGGCGCCGTGGCGCAGGTTGGACCAGGTGCCCACCGCCGCGGTGGGCACCATGACGAGCAGGGAGGTCCCGCGAGCCATGAGGTCTCCGACGCCGGCGACGAGCTGCAGCCCGGGCACGATGACGCTGCCGCCTCCCACGCCCACCAGGCCCGCCATGACCCCGGCCAGGACGCCAACGCCCACGAGGCCCGCGCCGCGCAGCGGGTCGAGCAGGAGCCCGGCGTCGCGCACCGGCGCCTGCAGCTGCTGGGAGACGATGACGACGAGCGTGAAGGCGACGAAGACCCAGGGCAGGACCCGGTGCGGCAGGCGGCGCAGCAGCCAGGTCCCCAGCGGCGCCCCGGCCAGGGACCCGGCGCAGACGATGGCGGAGGCCGTCCAGGACACCTCCCCGTGCCGGGCGTAGGAGACGGTGCCCACTGCGGCGGTGACGACGATGGCTGCCAGCGAGGTGGCGGCCGCACGGCGCTGGTCCATGCCGAGCACACCCATGAGCGCGGGGACGATGACCAGGCCCCCGCCGACGCCGAAGAGCCCGGAGAGCAGGCCCGCCGCCAGCCCGGTGGCGAGCACGAGCAGGACGGTGCGTACCGACCGGCGCCGGGCGGCAACGGGCTCGAGCGGGCTCATGCGCCGGCACCGTCCTGAAGGATCCGGCGCACGGCCTCGAGACGGGCGGCAACCTGCTTCTCGAAGCCGCGGGAGGTGGGCTCGTAGTAGCGCTGCCCGGCGAGCCCGTCAGGCAGGTACTGCTGGCCCACGACGCCGTGGGGGTGGTCATGGGGGTAGAGGTAGCCGACGCCGTGCCCCAGGCGCTGGGCCCCGGGGTAGTGGGCGTCGCGCAGGTGCGCGGGCACCTGCCCGGCCCTTCCGGCGGCGACGTCGGCGGCGGCCCGACCGATGCCGAGGGTCACCGCGTTGGACTTCGGGGCGGTGGCGACGGCGAGGGCGGCCTCGGCCAGGACGAGCTGGGCCTCGGGCATACCGATGAGGCCGACGGCCTGCTGGGCCGCCACCGCGGTGGACAGGACCGTGGGGTCGGCCAGGCCCACGTCCTCAGCCGCGTGGATGGTGATGCGCCGGGCAATGTACCTGGGGTCCTCACCGGCAGCGAGCATCCGGGCGAGGTAGTGCAGGGTGGCGTCGGGGTCGGAGCCGCGCATGGACTTGATGAAGGCGCTGATGACGTCGTAGTGCTGGTCGCCCTGGCGGTCGTAGCGCACGGCGGCGACGTCCGCCGCCTGCTCGACCCCGGCCAGGGTGATGACCGCGGCGGGGGCGGCGGTGCCCGTGTCCGCAGGGTGAGCGGCGTCGTCCTGGTGCGGGCGGGCACAGAGGGCGGCGCCGGCGGCAGCCTCGAGGACGGTCAGGGCCTTGCGGGCGTCGGAGCCGGCCATGCGCACGATCTGCTCGCGGGCCTCGTCCTCCAGACGCACGCGTGCGCCCAGCCCCCGCGGGTCCGCCACGGCCCGGTCGACGAGGCGGCGCACGTCCTGGGCCTCGAGCGGGTGGAGCGTGAGCAGCAGCGAGCGCGACAGCAGCGGGGAGACCACCGAGAAGCTCGGGTTCTCGGTGGTGGCGGCCATCAGCGTGACCCAGCGGTTCTCCACGCTGGGCAGCAGGGCGTCCTGCTGGGAGCGCGAGAAGCGGTGGACCTCATCGACGAACAGGACGGTCTCCTCCCCCGAGGCCGCCAGGCGCCGTCGTGCGTCCTCGACGACGGCGCGCACGTCCTTGACCCCGGCGGTGAGCGCCGACAGCTCGACGAAGCGTCGGCCGCTGCCGCGCGCGACGAGGTAGGCGAGGGTCGTCTTGCCGGTGCCCGGCGGTCCCCACAGGATGACGGAGGAGACCCCGGTACCCTGCCCGGAGCCGGGGTCCGCCGCGCCAACCAGCCGTTGGAGGGGTGAGCCCGCAGTGAGCAGGTGGTCCTGGCCCAGGACCTCGGGCAGGCTGCGCGGGCGCATGCGCACGGCCAGGGGCGCGTGCGTGTCCACGGGCAGGCCGACGTCGTCGGTGCCGGCGCTGTCGAAGAGGTCCACGTGAGGAGCCTATCGCGGTGCCCGTCGGCCCCCGGGGCCCCGCGTGCCGGGACCGGGCCCCCGGCCGGGGGTCTGCAACAATGACGGGGTGCTCCACTGGCTCTCCCGACGCGTCGTCAAGGACGCCTCCGTCGTCGTCGCCTCGTGGGCGCTCGTCGCCGTCCTCGCCCTGACGGTCGCGGCGACGGGCCTGGGCCTGGGCCCCCTGACAAGCCGTCTGGTCGGCGGGGCAGGCGCGCCGGGGCTGGGCGAGTCGAGGCAGGGCCGGGAGATCATCGAGGCGCTGTCCGGTGACGGCACGACCGTCACCCTGCTCGTCACCGGGGTGGACGTGTCCACGCCCGAGCGCCAGGAGGAGGTGGCCGCCGCCCTGGCGGACGCCCACAAGGACCTTGCGGCCGTCGTCGGCGAGACAAATGTGCTCGACCCCTTCGTCGTGCCCGGCATGCTCGAGGAGCCGGCCGGACAGGTGCTGGCCTCCAAGGACCTTGACGGCTTCCTCATCGTGGTGACGGTGGACCCCAACGGGCCCGAGGTAGCCAAGGAGGGGGACAAGGAGCACGCGCAGGACCTCGCTGAGGCGGTGACGCGCGTCCAGTCGCGCCTGGAGCGGGTGCCCACCGAGCTGTCCTCAGTGAGCCCGGGCGCCTCGGGCACGGTCTCCCACAAGGGCCTGCGTGAGCAGGCCGTCATCGACCAGGCCTGGCAGGACACGCTCGTCGCCCTGCTCATCGCCCTGCCTGCCATCCTGCTGCTGCTCGTCCTCGTCTTCGGGGCCGTGCTGCCGGCCCTGGTGCCCGTGGCCACGGCGGTGACCACCCTGCTCGCCACCCTGGGCGCCCTGTGGCTGCTGAGCCTGCTCATCGAGCTGCCCGCCTTCGTCCTGCCGGTGACGGTGATGCTCGCCCTGGCGCTGGCCACGGACTACGGCTTCGTGCTCACCACACGTTTTCGCGAGGAGCTGGCCCGCCTGCGGGAGGGCCAGACGGCGCTCAGCCCCGTGGCGCGGGGCCGGGCCGGGCGCGCGGAGCGCCGTCGGCGCCGCCGCGCCTCCCCCGTGACGCGGGCGGTGGCGCTCACGCTCCTGAGCACGGGCCGCACGATCCTGCTCACGTCGCTGACGATGGTCGTCGCGCTGGCGGCTCTGCTGCTCATCGGCACCGACGTCCTGGGGGCCATCGCCCGGGCGGGGATCGCCGCAGTTGTCATCGCCACCGCCGTGTGCCTGTCGCTGGCGCCGGCCCTGGTCGCGCTGGTCGGCCGGCGCCTGCACCACCCCTCACCGCTGCGGCGCGTGGGGGCCCTGCGGCGGCTGCGCTCGTGGGTGGGGGACGCCGCGCGTGAGCAGGGCGTGTTCTCCCGCGCCGTCGGGCTCATCCAGCGGGTGCCCTGGGTGGCGCTGGCGGTCTCCCTCGTCATCCTCGTCGTGCTGGCCTCCCCCGCCCGCCACCTGCACGTGCTGGTCTCCGACGAGGACCTGCTGCCCGCATCCTCCGACCAGGCCGTCTACCTCGACACGCTGGCGGCCTCCTACCCGGCGGCGCAGGACGCCGACGCCACCGTGGTGCTGGCCCAGGCCGGGGAGCGGGCGACCGCCTTCATCAACAGCCAGGTGGCCCACGCCGAGGGCGTGACCTCGATCCTGCGCACCGCGACGGCCGGCGAGTACACGGTGGTCTACCTCGACCTGGAGGGCGAGGGCGCCTCGACCGGGGCGGAGGCAGCCGTGCGGGCGGTGCGGGACCTGGCGGCCCCCGCGGACATGTGGGTCACGGGACAGGCGGCGGCCCAGGTGGACCTGCGCGACGCGATCACGGGGGCGCTGCCGTGGGTCGTGGTCGTCGTCGGTCTTGTGCTCATCGTCCTCATGCTGCTGACGACCGCCTCGCTCGTCATCCCGGTCAAGACGCTGCTGGTCAACACGATGTCGGTGCTGGCGAGCTACGGCGTGGTGACGTGGGTGTTCCAGGAGGGGCACCTGGCTGGGCTCCTCGGCGTCGAGACGCTGGGGGGCGTGGAGGCCTACTCCGTCGCGGCCGTCATCGGCATCGGTCTGGGGCTGGTGACCGACGACGACCTCCTCCTGCTGGACCGGGTGGCGGCGCACCACGCTCGCTCGGGTGACGACGCCGGTGCCGTCGAGGCCGGGATTCAGGGCACGGGCCGCCTGACGAGCACGACGGCGGCGCTGCTCATCGTCGTGTTCCTCAGCTTCGTCAGCTCCGAGCTGCTCATCGTCGCCCAGGTGGCGCTGGCGCTGGCAGTGCTCATGGCGGTGGACGCGACGGTGGTGCGCCTGCTGCTCCTGCCGGCGGCCATGTCCCTGCTGGGCGGGTGGAACTGGTGGCTGCCCAGGTGGCTGGCGCCGCTGGTCGAGCGCTACGGGCTGGCCGAGCCGCTGGTGTCGGTGCCGCGCTCCCCCACCGCTCGTGAGGAGGGCCCCGAGCAGGTGCCCGGGTCGGTGAGCGCCCAGGACTGAGCGCTCACAGCAGGCGGGTGTCCCCCGCGCCCTCGCGGGCGACCTCGGGCACGTCCTGGGTGAGGTCGAGGACGGTGGTGGGCTCGGTCGAGCCGACGGGGCCCTCGATGACGACGTCGATGAGGTGGCCGAGGGCGTCCTCGATCTCCCAGCCGCTGGTCTCAGGGACCTCGTTGCCGGGGCGGATGAAGGTCGAGGACAGCAGGGGCGCGCCGTAGGCGGCGACGAGCGCCTGGGTGATGGCGTGGTCCGGGATGCGCACGCCGAGGGTGTGCTTCCTCGGGTTGAGGGTCATGCGCGGGACCTCCTTGGTGCCCTTGAGGATGAAGGTCCAGGGTCCGGGCGTCAGGCGCTTGATGAGGCGGAAGGCGTTGTTGCCGACGATGGCGAGGGAGCCCACCTGGGCGAAGCCGGCGCACACGAAGGTGAAGTTGTGCTTGTCGGAGAGCTGACGGATCTGGCGGATGCGGTCCAGGCCCTCCTTGTTGCCCGGGGCGCAGGCGAGGGCGTAGCCGGAGTCGGTGGGGTAGGCGATGAGGCCGTCGTCCTTGATGACGCCGACGACCTTGTCGACGAGGCGGGACTGAGGGTTGTCGGGGTGGAGCTCGATGTAGCGCGACATGCGCCCATTGTGCTCCCGGCTCAGGCGGGGCGCACCCGTGCGCGGATGGGCCGCGCCCCGGCTACCGGTGACGGCAGCCGGGGGCACGTACCCGGGCCGCGGTCTCAGCCAGCCTGCGACACGGCCTCCTGGCCGACGACCGCGTCGACGCCGGCCTCCTTGCGCTGCTCAGGCGTGATCGGTGCAGGTGCCTCGGTCAGGGGGTCGAAGCCACCACCGGACTTGGGGAAGGCGATGACGTCGCGGATGGAGTCCGCGTGCGTGAGCAGGCTGACGATGCGGTCCCAGCCGAAGGCGATGCCGCCGTGCGGCGGGGCACCGTACTTGAAGGCGTCGAGCAGGAAACCGAACTTCTCCTGGGCCTCCTGCTCACCGATCCCCATGACGTCGAAGACGCGCTTCTGCACGTCCGAGCGGTGGATACGGATCGAGCCACCTCCGATCTCGTTGCCGTTGCACACGATGTCGTAGGCGTAGGCCAGGGCGTTGCCCGGGTCCTGGTCGAAGGTCTCGAGCCACTCCGGCTTCGGGGAGGTGAAGGCGTGGTGCACCGCCGTCCAGGGCGACCTGCCCAGCGCGACGTCACCCTCCTCCTTCGCGGCGGCCGAGGGCTTGAACAGGGGCGCGTCCACGACCCACACGAAGGACCAGGCGTCCTCGTCGATGAGGCCGCAGCGCTTGCCGATCTCCAGACGCGCCGCGCCCAGCAGGGCCCGTGCGGCGTCGGTGGCGCCTGCGGCGAAGAAGATGGCGTCACCCGGCTGGGCGCCAGTGGCCCCGGCCAGTCCCGCGCGCTCGGCGTCGGTGATGTTCTTGGCGACCGGGCCGCCGAGCTCACCCGTCTGCGAGACGGTGACGTAGGCCAGGCCCTTGGCGCCGCGCTGCTTGGCCCAGTCCTGCCAGGCGTCGAAGGTCCGGCGCGACTGCGAGGCCCCGCCGGGCATGACGACGGCGCCGACGTACTCGCTGTGGAAGACGCGGAAGGTCGTGTCCTTGAAGTAGTCGGTGAGCTCGACGAGCTCCAGACCAAAGCGCAGGTCCGGCTTGTCGGTGCCGTAGCGCGCCATGGCGTCGCGGTAGGTCATGTGCGGGATCGGGGTGACGAGGTCGTGGCCGATCAGGGCCCACACCTCCTTGAGGACGTCCTCAGCGACCTGCATGACGTCCTCCTGCTCGACGAAGGACATCTCGATGTCGAGCTGGGTGAACTCAGGCTGACGGTCTGCCCGGAAGTCCTCGTCGCGGTAGCAGCGGGCGATCTGGTAGTAGCGCTCCATGCCGGCCACCATGAGCAGCTGCTTGAACAGCTGGGGGCTCTGCGGCAGGGCGTACCAGGAGCCGGGGGCCAGGCGCGCCGGGACGAGGAAGTCACGGGCACCCTCGGGGGTGGAGCGGGTGAGCGTGGGGGTCTCGACCTCGACGAAGTCGTGCTCGGCCAGGACCTTGCGGGCGGCCTGGGAGACCTTGGAGCGCAGGCGGATGGCGTGCTGCATGGGCGTGCGGCGCAGGTCGAGGTAGCGGTAGCGCAGGCGGGCCTCCTCACCCACCTGGCCAGAGTCCTCGGCGTGGTCGGAGACCTGGAAGGGCAGCGCCGCCGCGGTGTTGAGGATCTCGATGTCGCTGACGACGACCTCGACCTCGCCGGTGGGCAGCTGGGGGTTCGCATTGCCCTCGGGACGGCGGGTGACGTCGCCGGTCACACGCAGCACGTACTCCGAGCGCAGGTCGTGGGCGACCTCCTGACGGATGACGACCTGGGCGATGCCGGAGGCGTCACGCAGGTCGATGAAGGCGACACCTCCGTGGTCGCGGCGGCGGTCCACCCAGCCGGTGAGGGTGACGGTCGAGCCGATGTCGGCGACGCGCAGGGATCCTGCGTGGCGGGTGCGCAGCATGGGTGCTGAGGTCCTTCCGTTGGGGGCGCGTGGTCCCGGCGCCCGGCGGGGCGCACCGCGAGACGGGCGGGCGCCGCCGCCGATAGTACGCGCGGGGCCCGCGAGAGCAGGATCACGTGTGACCTGAGGCGTCATGCCGGGTCCACCGCCCCGCCTCGTCGGCGCGGCCGATACAGTGGCCCCAGGAGCGATCCGTGCTGTGAACCCCGTTCGGGGCTGCGCCGCCCTGGCGGCCCGGCAGTGCCCGTGAGTCTGTGCGTGAAGCCCGTCAGCCGCCCTTGACACCACCGTGTCGAGCCAGGCGCAGGGCGAGTGTGGTGGGTGCGGTACGGCAAAGAGGTGGGCCGACCGGGCCTCCCCCACACTCCGCAACAGGTCCCCACCGGACCGGATACGGGAACAACACCAATGAGCACCCACACCCCTGGCAGCACTGCGCCCGCTGACGGGCCCCTCAGCCTCGACGCCCTCTTCGAGGCCGAGGTCAGCCACGGCGACGACACCGTCACCTCCCCCGCCGACGCGGCCCCGGCCGTCACCGGCGGGTCCGTGGCCTCCGCCTCCTCCTTCGACACACCCGCCTCCTCCGACTCCCCAGAGGACCCGGAGGACGTGGAGCACGAGGACGAGCAGGACGACGTCGACACCGCGGCCGCCCTGGCCCTCGAGGAGAACGACCCCGAGGAGGAGGACGACGAGCAGGCGCAGGACGACGGCTCCGAGGACCTCGACGAGGAGCAGGTTGACGGCCACGCCCCCTTCGTCAACGACGGCGAGGAGGAGCCCGCCGAGCAGCCCACGGGCCCCGAGGAGCTCACCTTCAGCGACCTCGGCCTGCCCGCCGACCTGCTCAAGGCCGTCACCGACATGGGCTTCGTCACCCCCACCCCCATCCAGCGCGAGGCCATCCCCGTGCTGCTGGGTGGACGCGACGTCGTCGGCGTCGCCCAGACCGGCACCGGCAAGACCGCCGCCTTCGGCCTGCCTCTGCTCGACGCGGTGGACTCGCGCGACGGCAGGGTCCAGGCGCTCGTGCTGGCCCCCACCCGTGAGCTCGCCATCCAGAGCGCCGACGCCATCACCGACATGGCCCAGCGCTCGCGCGGCCTCGACGTCGTCGCCGTCTACGGCGGCGCCCCCTACGGCCCGCAGATCGGGGCCCTCAAGAGCGGCGCGCAGGTCGTCGTCGGCACCCCCGGCCGTGTCATCGACCTCATTGACAAGGGCGCCCTGCGCCTGGACGACGTGCGCTTCTTCGTCCTGGACGAGGCAGACGAGATGCTGCGCATGGGCTTCGCCGAGGACGTCGAGACCATTGCCTCCTCCCTGCCCGCCGAGCGCCGCACAGCCCTGTTCTCCGCCACGATGCCGCCCGCCATCCAGGCCGTCGCGCGTCAGCACCTCACCGACCCTCAGCGCATCGAGGTCTCGCGCCAGTCCTCCACCGTGGACACCGTCCACCAGACCTACGCGGTCGTGCCCTTCCGCCACAAGATCGGTGCCGTCTCGCGTGTCCTCGCGGTCACCGAGGCCGCCGCGGCCATCGTCTTCGTGCGCACCAAGTCCACCGCCGAGGACGTCGCCATCGAGCTCGCCGGCCGTGGTATCCAGGCCGCAGCGATCAGCGGCGACGTGCCCCAGCGCGAGCGCGAGCGCCTGGTCGAGCGCCTGCGCCAGGGCACGCTCGACGTCCTCGTCGCCACCGACGTCGCCGCCCGCGGCCTCGACGTTGAGCGCATCGGGCTCGTCGTCAACTTCGACGTGCCCCGCGAGGCTGAGGCCTATGTGCACCGCATCGGCCGTACCGGCCGTGCCGGCCGTCACGGTGAGGCCGTCACCTTCCTCACCCCCAAGGAGAAGGGCAAGCTGCGTCAGATCGAGCGTCTGACGGGCACCCGCCTGGAGGAGATCACCCTGCCCTCCCCCGCCGACGTCTCACGCCACCGCGCGGGACGGCTGCTGGACAAGGCCGCCGCGAGGCTCGAGCGCGGACGCCTCGAGATGTACGCCGAGCTCGTCGCCACTCAGGCGGCCGAGCTCGGGACCGAGGTCGAGGACCTGGCGGCAACCCTGCTGGCGCTCGCTGTGGGCGATGAGGGCCCCCGGACCTGGAAGGAGCGCAAGGAGGAGCCGCGTCAGCGCGTGCGCCGCGAGGAGACCGTGGACTCCGAGGGCACCTTCGTCTCCGCCTCCTTCGAAGGCGGCCGTGACCGCGACGACCGCCGAGGGCGCGGTGAGCGCCCCGACGGCAAGCCCGGGGCCGCCCGTGGAGGCCGTCGCCGGCACGAGGACGGTACCGGCACGGTCTACCGGGTCGAGGTCGGTCACCGTGACCGCGTCCTGCCCGGCGCGATCGTCGGCGCCCTGGCCAACGAGGGCGGAATCTCCGGCTCTGACATCGGCAAGATTGACATCCTCCAGTCCTTCTCCCTGGTGGAGATCCACACGCCCCTGTCTGCGGAGCAGCTCGAGGCCATGGGCCACGCGACCTTCGGGGGGCGCGAGATGCGGATCCACCTCGATGAGGGCCCGGGCCACGGCTGGGACGGTTCCGACAACCCGTCCTCCGAGCGCCAGCAGCGCCGTGCCGAGCGCCCTCGTTTCGGGCGCGACGACGAGCGTGGCGGCTTCCGCGGCGGACGCGACGACGAGCGTGGCGGCTTCCGTCGCGACAACGACCGTGGCGGCTTCCGCGGCGGACGCGACAACGACCGTGGCGGCTTCCGACGTGACAACGACCGTGGCGGCTTCCGCGGCGGACGCGACAACGACCGTGGCGGCTTCCGTCGCGACAACGACCGTGGCGGCTTCCGACGTGACAACGACCGTGGCGGCTTCCGCGGCGGACGCGACAACGACCGTGGCGGCTTCCGTCGCGACAACGACCGTGGCGGCTTCCGTCGCGACAACGACCGTGGCGGCTTCCGCGGCGGACGCGACAACGACCGCTGGTGACGCACCCGCGCCGTGACGCCTGAGGGTGGAGGGAATATCGGAGGCGGGCCCCGTGTTGGACCGGCCGGGCACTATGAACGACTGACGCCGGCCCGGCACGAGAGGCACGCCCGTGACCCCAGCCCTGTATCTGCTCGCCGTTGTCGTCCTGGGCTTCGCCGCCACCTTGCTGCACCTGCCTCCCCTCGTCGGCTTCCTGCTCGCAGGCTTCGTCATCGGCTCCTCGGGGCTGCCTGCCCTGCCCGTGGTGGAGGCCATGGGCGACGTCGGCGTCGCGATCCTCCTGTTCACCATCGGCCTCAAGCTGGACCTGCGCATCCTCATGCGGCGCGAGGTCATCGGCACCGCCGTCACCACGATGGTCCTGCTCACGGGCCTGGGCTCCGTCGTCATCGGCGGGCTGCTCCTGCTCGGCCTCCAGGTGGACACGGTCACCCCCACCGGGGTCCTGCTGCTCGGCTTCTCCCTGTCCTTCTCCTCGACCGTCGTCGTCATCAAGCTGCTCGAGCAGCGTGACGACACCGGATCGTTGTACGGGCGCATCGCCATCGGTGTCCTGGTCGTCCAGGACATCGCCGCCGTCATCTACATGACCTTTGCCTCGGAGCGCACCCCGAGCCCCTGGGCGCTGGCCCTCGTCCTGCTGTGGCCTGCGGCCCGGCTCCTGGGCCTCGTGCTCAACCGCATCGACCACCGTGAGATGCGGACCTTGTTCGGTATCGCCGTCGCCCTCCTGCCCGGGTACCTCCTCTTCGACGCCCTGGGGGTGGACGGCGACCTCGGGGCCCTCATCATGGGTGCCCTCATGGCCTCGCACCCGGCCGCCAAGGAGCTGTCCAGCTCCCTGTTCACCATCAAGGAGCTGCTCCTCGTCGGCTTCTTCCTCACCATCGGCATGGACGGTGTCCCCGGCGCCGGTGCCTTCCTCCTCGCGGGCGTCCTTCTCGCCCTCGTGCCCCTGCGGGCTGTCGTCTACACCGTGACGGTGCGCGTGCTGCGCATGAGACGACGCACCAGCGCCCTCACCGGCCTGGCGATGACCGCCTACTCCGAGTTCGCGCTCATCGTCGTCGCCGTCGCCGTCGACCACGGCGTCCTCGGGCACGAGTGGACCGCAGCGGTCTCACTCGCCCTGGCCCTGTCCTTCGTCCTGTCGGCCGTCGTCAACCGGCGGCCCACCGCTCTCATCGCCTGGATCACCCACCTCATTCCCCGCCGTCCCTCCAGCACCCTGCACCCCGAGGAGCGGCCGCTCGACCTCACCGGGGTCCAGACCGTCATCTTCGGCATGGGCCGCATCGGCCGCGCCACCTACGCGCGCCTGTACGCCGACGGCGCCCACGGCGTGCTCGGCATCGACAATGACGCCGCAAAGGTGGAGCGCCTCGCCGCTAAGGGCTACAACGTCCTCGAGGCCGACGCCACCGACCAGGAGTTCTGGGAGTGCCTGGACGCTGTGCACGCCACCAAGGCCGTCCTCGCGATGCCGGACCCTGGCGCCAACCTCCACGTCATCGAGTGGCTGGGCCGCAGGAGCTTTGCCGGCCGGGTCCTGGCCATCGCCAGCTACGACGACGAGGCGGAGCAGCTGCGCGCCAAGGGCGTTGACGTCGTCATTAACGTCTACGACGGACTGGGCTCCTCCCTCGCCGAGGCCGTCGAGGCGCTCGACCCCGGTCCCGGCGGCCAGCCCGCCGCACCTCGGGCCGGGTCCACCGATCCCCACGGGCCCGCTCCTGGGCCCGCCACCGGCTGAGCCGCCCGGAGCGCGCCCCAGCCACCCGACTCCCGGAAGGACACATGACCGCAGCCGCCTACCTCCTGACCGTCGTCCTGCTCGGCTTCGCCGCCGCACTGCTGCGCCTGCCCCCGCTCGTTGGCTACATCGCTGCCGGCTTCGTCCTGGGGGCGACCGGGGTGCCCGAGCTGCCCTGGGTCAGCACGGTAGGTGACCTGGGGCCGCGCTCCTGCTGTTCTCCATCGGGCTGGATCTTGATCCCCGTGCCCTGTCACGGCGGGTGGTCTTAGGCACCGCAGCCGTCACCATGGTCGCCCTCACCGCCCTGACCGCCCTCGTCGTCGGGGTCGGCGTCGGCCACACCGCAGGCTGGGGCGCAGCCCTCGTCGTCGGCTTCGCCCTCGCCTCCTCCTCCACCATCGTCATCATGAAGATCCTGGAGGAGCGCGACGACGGCTCCGCCCACTACGGGCGCATCGCCGTCGGGACCTCCATCCTGCAGGACACGGGCTCGATCGTGCTGCTCATCTTCATCTCCGGCCAGGCGCCCACACCCTGGGCGCTGCTCCTCGTGCTCCTGTGGCCCGCCCGGTACCTCGCCGGCTGGGTGCTCTCACGCATCTCCCACCGCGAGATGTACACCCTGTTCGGCATCACGGCCGCCCTCCTGCCCGGCTACGAGCTCTTCGAGATCGTCGGCCTGCCCGGAACCCTCGGGTCCCTCGTCGTCGGCGCGCTGCTCGCCTCCCACCCCAGCGCCCAGGACCTCGCCCAGTCCTTCCGCCCGGTCCAGGAGCTCTTCCTCGTCGCCTTCTTCGTATCCGTCGGAGCCGCCGGACTGCCCGGAACGGGGGCCCTGCTCATGGGTCTGGCCATCATCGCCCTCGTGCCGCTGCGCTCGGCGGTCTACACGGCGGTGCTGTGGGCCATGCGCCTGCGCCACCGCAGCGCCGTCCTCACCGGCCTGGCGGTCGGCTCCTACTCCGAGCCGGCGCTGGTCGTCGCAGGAGTGGGAGTCTCCCAGGGACTGCTCGGCAGCCAGTGGCTCCAGGCACTGTCCCTGGCCGTGGCCGGCTCCTTCGTCCTCGCCAGCGTCATCAACAAGCGGTCCGGCCGCCTCGTCCAGGCCGTCTCCCACGCCCTGCCCGACCACGCCCCCGACGCCCTGCACCCAGCCGAGGCCCCGGTTGACCTCACCGGCGTGGAGGTCGTGGTCTTCGGCATGGGGCGTGTGGGTCGCAGCACCTACCGCCGGCTCGTCTCGCAGCTGCCCCGCCACGGCGAGGGGGCTGCCCTGCCCGTCCTGGCCGTTGACTCCGACACCGACAAGGTCCAGGACCTGGCGGCCATCGGCCTCAACATCATCGAGGGTGACGCCACTGACACGGACTTCTGGCTGCGTCTGGGGGCCGGCGAGGTGCGCGCTGCCGTCCTGGCCATGCCCGAGCCCGGGGCCAACCTGCAGGTCCTCGACTGGATCGAGCGCCACGGCTTCGCCGGTGAGGTCGTCGCGGTCGCGCGTTTCGACGACGAGGCCCTGGAGATGCACGAGCGCGGCGTGGACACCGTCATCAACGTCTACCAGGGCGTCGGCGCTGCCCTCGCGGACGCCGTCACGCTCCCGCGCGGTCCTGTCGGCGCCGGGGTACCGACAGGGCGCTGAGCCCTGCCAGGCGGCCCGGCCTGGCCGAGTCCGCGACCTGTCAGGCCGCCCTCAGCTCCGGCAGGCTCGGGCTGCTCAACCTGCCTGGTACCCCTCGGCAGCGTCCCCGCCCTGCCCGGCGGCGCGCAGGCGCGGAGCCAGGTCGGCGTCATCGACAGGCCGCCAGCTGTCGGCCCGAGCCGGGCACTGCTCGCCCGAGCGGATGTCCTTGACGGAGTCCGGCTCACCGTCGGCACCCAGGAACCAGACGAAGGGGATGCCGCGTTTGTCCGCGAACTTGATCTGCTTGCCGAACTTGGCGGCCGTGGGGGCCACGTCCGCGGCGATACCCCGGCGGCGCAGGGTGTCGGCGACGGCGTCGGAGGCACCGCGGTGCTCCTCGTCGGTGACGGCTACGAGCACCACGGTGGGAACGGCCCGGCTGACCTCGATGAGGCCGTCGGCCAGCACGCGCGAGAGCAGGCGCGACAGGCCGATGGAGATGCCCACGCCCGGGAAGGTGCGCTTGCCGTTGGTGGCGAGGTTGTCGAAGCGACCGCCCGAGCACACCGAGCCGAGGTCCTCGGCCCCCGCCATGAAGGACTCGTAGACCGTGCCCGTGTAGTAGTCCAGGCCCCGGGCGATCTTGAGGTCCGCGATGATGGCGCCGGACCGGCGCCGCCGCGCGGCCTCGAGCAGGTCCGTCAGCTCATCCAGACCGGTGAGCAGCAGCGCGTGGGGCTCGGCGCCCTCCAGGGCCTCAAGGACCGCTGCGCGCACGGCGGCCGGGTCCTCACCGGTGATGGTCGCCAGTCTCAGGGCGGCGCAGGCCTGCGCCGGCGTGACGCCCACCGTCTCGATGAGCTCGCAGGTGACGGCCTCGGGACCGATCTTGTCGATCTTGTCCACCACCCGCAGCACCTTGACGAGCTGGTCCTCACCGATGCCGACGGACTGGTAGAAGCCCTGGGCGACCTTCCGGTTGGACACGTGGATCGTCACCGGCGGGATCGGCAGGGCAGCCAGCGCCTCGCTCATGATGAGCGGCACCTCGACGTCATAGTGCAGGGGCAGGGCGCCGTCACCGACGACGTCGATATCCACCTGGTAGAACTCGCGGAAACGCCCCTCCTGGGGTCGCTCGCCCCGCCAGACCTTCTGGATCTGGTAGCGCTTGAAGGGGAAGGTCAGCACGCCCGCGTTGTCCACGACGTAGCGGGTGAAGGGCACGGTGAGGTCGAAGTGCAGGCCCAGCTGCTTGGACGGGTCAGCGAAGTCCTTCTCGTCCGGGTCCGCCTGCAGGCGTGAGAGCAGGTAGACCTCCTTGGAGGTCTCCCCCTTCTTCGTCAGCTGAGTCAGCGGCTCAACGGCCCGGGTCTCGATGCCGCAGAAGCCGTGGAGCTCGAAGGTACGGCGCAGCTGGTCGATGAAGGCCTGCTCGACGACGCGGCCCGCGGGGAGCCACTCGGGGAAGCCGGAGAGGGAGGACTGTGCTGCTCGCGCCTGTGCTGGTGACATGCGCGCATTGTGTCACGCGGCTGAGACGGTCATCCGGCCACCACGGCGGCTGCCGGGCGTGACAGTCGCCGCAGCCCCGGCCTGGCTCCGCTCAGACCCGCCGGTCTCCTCCACGCACCTTGGCCTCAGCCAGGTACGGGTTACCGCGGTGCTCGTGCTCCATGGTCGTCACCGCGCCGTGGCCCGGCAGCAGCACCGTCTCCGGGTTGACGGCGCTCGCCAGGAAGCGCAGCGTCGCCCACATCTGCACCTGGTCGCCACCGGGCAGGTCCGTGCGTCCCACGCTGCCCTTGAAGATGACGTCGCCGGACAGCGCCACGAGGTAGTCCCGCTCCTCCACCGTTGACGGGTCATCGAGCACCTCGGCCTCGAAGAGCAGCTGGTTGTCACCCAGGCGGGCGTTGAGGAAGAACAACGAGGACCCCTCGGTGTGCCCCGGCGCCGCCACCGCCTGCAACCCCACCCCGGGCACCACCTCGAAGGCGCGGGTGAAGCCCTCGGCGGGGAAGACCCGCACATCCGCCGGCACCTGCCAGGCGGTGCCGGCCATCTCGGCGAAGCCCATGCCACCAGCGCGGATACCCGTCGTCGTGTCCGGGTCCTCCAGACGGTACAGGTCCGGCTCGGGCACGTACACGGGGACTGTGACGGCGTCGTCGCTGGCGAGCAGGCCCTCGGCGTGGGCGGCGTCGATGAGCCGCTGCGTGTCCCACACATGGTCGGCGTGGGCGTGGGTGAGTAGGACCGCGCCGAGCGTCAGCTGCTGGGAGCGCAGCAGCGCCAAGGCCCCCCGGGCCGCACCGGCTCCCGGGTCGACGACGACGGCCGGCCGGCCCGGCCCCGCGGCCAGGACGTAGCAGTTGGCCCCGAAGACGGCGGCGAGAGTGCGCTCAAGGATCATGTGCCAAGACTATCCAGACCGGCCGGGGCTAACTGCCGAGCACCTGCTGGAGCACCTGGATGGCCACGGCGACGACGAGGGCGTTGTAGAAGAAGCTGAGGATGCCGTGCACAACGACGACGCGACGTACGAGGGGCGAGCGGGCCGTGACGTCCGAGGTCGCAAATGAGGTCCCCACCGTGACGGAGAAGTAGAGGTAGTCGATGCGTCCCGGCTCCTCAGTGTCGGGGAAGGACAGAGCCGTGGGGTGATGTAAGCAGACGATCTCATAGATGTCCGCGAACCCAACGTGCAGCAGCAGCCAGGAGATGACGACACCCGACGAGGCGAGCAGCGCCAGCACCATCGCGCTGTCGTCGGTCGCGGCACTGGCCCGGGCTTGGAGCGCGGCGAAGGCGCAGGCGAAGCCGACCGCGGAGGCCAGCAGTGGTAGGAGCCAGGCACCGGCATAGGCACCCGGGTAGCCCTCCATATCCGGCACACGACGCGGAGCGTCTGCACGGGCGTCGCGCCCGGCCGTGCGCCAGGCGCGCACCGCACCCACGAGCAGATAGCCGAGGCACACAACCTCCCAAAGGACCAGCACCTCGCCGCGCCCGTTGACAAGGTAGGCGGTCGCTGACGCCGCGATGACGATCTCCACCGCCAGCTCGGTCGCACGGACCACCGTCTCGAGTCTCATGGTTGCGGCGTGCCACACCCGCGCGCCGGGTCGCCGTCGCCCACCCGATGGCGAAGCGATCTGACGGTTGGTGCGCCAGCCTGGACGCGCGGCACATCATGGTGCCCATGTGCACGACCGGCCCCGTACCCTCCCCGTTCCGGCGTCCGGGAGACAACCTCCTAGGGCACCTGACCCTCCTGGCCATGAACCTCGCCCACGGCGCGCTGCACCGGTGGGGCCTGGCGGCCGCGCAGGTCGGCGAGCAGGACCGTGCCCTGGACATCGGCTGCGGGGGCGGCGCCGTCGTCCACCGGCTCCTGCGTGCCACCCGGCGCGAGGTCGGCGGCGTCGACCACTCGGCCACCGCCCTGGTGCACACGCGCAGGCTCTGCCCGGACGCCATCGCCTCGGGGCGGCTGCGCGTGTACGAGACGAGCGTGGAGGACATGCCCTTCGCGGACGGGTTCTTCGACGTCGCGACCGCCTTCGAGACCGTGTACTTCTGGCCCGACCTGCACGCCGGGCTCACCGAGGTGCACCGGGTGCTGCGCCCGGGTGGCCGCCTCGTCATCACCAATGAGGCGGCGGACCGCGCCAGTGCCGGCTCGTGGGCCGACCGGCTCCAGATGAACGTGCCCGACGGCGACGTCCTGCGCGAGGCCTGCGAGGCATCCGGCTTCAACCGGGTCGAGGTCGACCAACATCCGCGCCGCGGGTGGTTGCGCGTGACCGCTCAGGCCTGAGAGCCACCACCGTCTGCGGCGCCCACGGCACCATGCTCAGGCGTAGCCCCGCCCAGTGCCTGACCAGCCACCGGTCGTGGCTCGCCACCAACAGGGTCCCGCTCCACCCCGCCAGCGCCTCCTCAAGCGCCTCCAGGGTGTCCAGGTCCAGGTAGTTCGTCGGCTCGTCGATGATGAGGACCTGCGGCGCCGCCGCGGCCGCCAGGGCGAGCTGCACGCGCCGCTGGTTGCCGGCGGAGAGCTCGCCCACGCACCGGTTCCAGTAGGCGGGGTGCAGGACCCCGGCGCCGCGCTCGCCGATGCCCGTGGCCCAGGTCCGCTCGTCCAGGCCCCGGTCGCCGGGGCGCGGAAGCCGCTGGGGCACGACGGCGACGGTCCCGTCGAGACGGAGTGTCCCCGTGGCCTGCGGCGTCGGGGCGCGGCCCGTGGCAGCCCAGCGCAGCAGGGTGCTCTTGCCGCAGCCGTTGGGGCCGGTGAGCAGCAGGTGCTCGCCCGCCCGCAGGTCGAGGGTCACGGGGGCCAGGCGCCCGGGGACGGTGGCCCGGCGCGCGGTGAGAGCCATGCCCTCGCGGTT
Organism: Actinomyces sp. W5033; assembly: GCF_051303165.1. Classification (NCBI taxonomy): domain Bacteria; kingdom Bacillati; phylum Actinomycetota; class Actinomycetes; order Actinomycetales; family Actinomycetaceae; genus Actinomyces; species Actinomyces sp. W5033. Next base: position 326,492 of record NZ_JBPPGD010000001.1, read on the forward strand.
GGTGACGGGCGGCAGGTCGAGGTGCAGACGGTGCTCGCGGGGCCTGCGCACCTCGCGGGCGGTCAGGGCCTCCAGCTGGCGGTCGTCGTTGTGGGCGCGACGCATGAAGGTCCTCGAGGCCCGGTCGGCGAAGAACTTCTTCTGCGTGCCGGACGCCTCCCTCAACCGCACTCCGCCGCGGGCGATGTCCTCGCTGGCGCGCCGGTGGGCGCGGATGCCCTTCTTCTCCTTCTGCTGGGCGGCGTGCAGGTCGGCATGGCCGGCGCGGGCGGCGGCCTTGAGCGCGAGGTAGTCGGTGTAGGTGCCGGCGCAGCGCTGCACTCCCGGTAGGGCGCCGGCGCCCTCGGCGGTGGCCAGCGCCTGCCAGGGGGCGGTGTCGAGGTCGAGCAGGACGGTGGCGACGTCGTCGAGGAAGGCGCGGTCGTGGCTGGCGAGCAGCACCGGGCCGCTGAAGCCGGTGAGGAAGGCCGTCAGGTAGGCGGTGGCCTCGTCGTCGAGGTGGTTGGTGGGCTCGTCCAGGACGAGGGCCGACGGCGAGGCCAGCAGCATCGCGGCCAGCTCCAGGCGTCCGCGCTGGCCCGGTGAGAGGGTGGCCAGGTCGCGGCCCCGGCCGTCCGGCCCCGTGAGCACGCCCAGGCCGAGCCCGGCGAGGGTCTGTTCGACCCGCGTCTCCAGCCCCCACACGTCGGCGGCAGCCATGGCGGCCAGCAGGTGGTCGTACTCGCGGACCAGGCGCGCCTGGTCGGCTGCCGACGGCGAGGAGGCCACAGCGGTGGCGACCTCGTCGAAGAGTGCGGGCAGGGAGCGCAGGGCCGCGGTGGCGGCGTCGAGGTAGCCGCCGACACTGCCCGTCATGGTCAGCACGTCCGGGGCGGGGCGCAGCCCGACGTCGTCGTCGTTAAGGCCGGTGACGGCAGCACTGCCGGAGTCGGGGGCGAGGGCGCCGGTGACGAGCTTGAGCAGGGTGGTCTTGCCGCAGCCGTTGGGGCCCACGAGGCAGGCGCGCTCGCCGTCGGCGACGGTGAGGGACACGTGCTCGAGCAGCGGCTCGGCGGTGTAGGAGAAGGTGAGCTCGGTGAGGGTGATCGCGGGCATGGGGGCTCCTGGGCGCGGCGGTGCGGGCGGAGGCGCAGCCCTACTCCGGCGCGCAGGGCCGGAGGGGCAGGGGCTCAGACGATCACGGACTGAGACTATCAGGCAGCCTGTCGGCGGGGCCCGGTGGCTCACCCAGCCCACAGCGCCCTGTGCCTGTGCGCGGCCTTGACGATCTCACACCGCACGGGCACAGCACCTCGGATGGCGCCGACGCGTCTGTGAGCACGTAGAATCCCTGGCACTGCCTCGTACCGAGGCGGCACCCACCACCCGGCCTGGTGCCGGGCGCGAACGGAACGGACCGCAGCGTCCCACCCCGTCAACCCATGAAGGAGCACACCGTGACCGAGCAGACCCAGCCTGGCGCCGAGGCCGACGTGGACCTGGAGCCCACCGCCACGTCCGAGCCGACGTCCACCGAGGCCATCGACACCACCACTCTCCCAGACGCCCCCGAGCAGGCCGACGCCGAGGCCGACGCCGAGGCCACCGTGACCCCCGGTGAGCCGGTGCCGGCAGACGGTCCCGCCCCGGCTGTTGACACCCCTGCCATCGACGCTCCCGCCGCGACGCCCGCCTCCCCCACCCCGAGCGCACCCGCCGCCCCGGCCGAGCCTGAGGTCGATCCCCAGGAGGCGATGGACGCCGCCAAGTGGGGCCGCGTTGACGGTGAGGGCCGCGTCTATGTCCAGGACGCCAGCTCCGAGCGCGAGGTCGGCCAGTTCCCCGACGCGCCCGTCGCCGAGGCCCTCGCCTTCTACGTGCGCCGCTTCCTCGACCTCAAGGCCACCGTGGACCTCTTCGCCACGCGCCTGCCCCAGCTGTCCGTGCGTGAGATCGACTCGACGGTCTCCTCCCTGGAGGAGTCGCTCAAGGAGCCGGCCGCCGTCGGTGACCTCGAGGGCCTGCGCGCGCGCTTCGCCGCCCTCAAGGACGTCGCCTCCGAGCGGCGGGCTGCGGTCAACGCCGAGCGCGCCGCCGCCCGCGAGCAGGCGCTCAAGGAGCGCACGGCACTGGTCGAGCGTGCCGAGGCCATCGCCGCCCAGGACCCGGGCCGCACGCAGTGGAAGAGCTCCGGTGCCGAGCTGCGCGACCTGCTCGAGCAGTGGAAGGGCGCCCAGCGCCGTGGCCCGCGCCTGGACCGTCCCACCGAGGACGGCCTGTGGAAGCGCTTCAGCCACGCGCGCACCACCTTCGACCGCCACCGTCGCCAGTTCTTCTCCGAGCTCGACGCCAAGCAGTCCCAGGTCAAGGCCGCCAAGGAGGCGCTTATCAAGCGCGCCGAGGAGCTGTCCGCCTCCACCGACTGGGCGGGCACCTCCGCCAAGTACCGGGCGCTCATGGAGGAGTGGAAGAAGGCCGGGCGCGCCTCCCGTAAGGAGGACGACGCCCTGTGGGCCCGCTTCCGCGCCGCCCAGCAGGTGTTCTTCGACGCCCGCCGCGCCAAGGACGAGGCCACCGACACCGAGTACGCCGAGAACCTCAAGGTCAAGGAGGCGCTGGTCGCCAAGGCCGAGGCGCTGCTGCCGATCAAGGACGTCAAGGCCGCCAAGAAGGCGCTGCGCCCCATCCAGGACGCCTGGGAGGAGGCCGGACGCGTGCCCAGGGCAGCCGTGCGCCGCATCGAGGGCCGTATGCGCGCCGTCGAGGACGCCATCCGTGACGCTGAGAACGCCGAGTGGCGCCGCAGCGACCCGGAGACCAAGGCCCGTGCCGAGGGCCTGGCCGGCCAGCTCGAGGACTCCATCGCCGAGCTCGAGCGCGACCTCGAGGCCGCTCGCAACGCAGGCGACACCAAGAAGGTCGCTGAGGCCGAGGCCGCTCTCACGGCCCGGCGCGCCTGGCTGGAGCAGGTGCGCCTGTCCAGCCGCGCCTGACGCGCACAGCCGGGGCGGTGCTCCGGACGACGGGGCGGGCCCTGTCACCGCGGTGGTGGCAGGGCCCGTCCCGTGCGCGCGGGCCAGGACACACGTGCGCACCGTGGACGAGTCGGTTCCGTGTCCACAGGTGTGACGGGACGCAGCGTCGCTCCACAGCCGCGCGGGCACGGCTCCCGCTGCCTGTCCACAGCCCTGGGCGCCGTCCTCGTGCTCAGCGCACCCGGAGGTGCACGATGCGCCCATGACACCCCGTCGAGGCTCCCCCGCCGCCGCCGGGCCGGGCCGCCGCGGCGCCCTGACCGCTGTGCGCACCCCCGTCCTGCGTCCCACCCGGCCCGCGCTGGGACCGCTCGATCCCCAGGAGATGGCGGTCCTGCGCGACGCCCGCCTCGACACCAGGGTGCTCACCGACGTCCTGGGCACGGCCGTGCCCTCGGACCTGCTGCGCACCCCCGTCCAGCGGGCCCGCGCCCTCGCCCCGCTCGTGCCCCACGACGCCGTCGTCGCAGGCGAGGCCGCCCTGTGGGTTCACGCCGGCGGGCGGGTGCCCACGCGACTGTGCCTCATCATCCCCTCGCGCCGCGGGCGCCGACCGGGCACGCGCGTCCTGCGCGGATGCGTGCCGCCCTGCGACGTCGTCGTCATCGGCGCCCTGCGCTGCCTTCACCCCGCCCGCGCGGCGGTGGACCTCGCGCGCACCGCCGCCCCAGGACGTGCCGTCCGAGCGGTCCTGACCGCCCGCTCGCTGGGGGTCGGTCGCACGCGGCTGCACCTGGCGCTCACCCACTGCCGGGGCGCCGCCAGCCGTGGCCGGCCGCGCGCCCGCAGGATCGTCGACGCACTCGTGCCCCCGGCTCAGTCCTGACGGCGGGAGGAGGACGAGGAGGTGGAGCGGCGGGCCTCGAAGACGCCGTCGATACGGCGCAGGGAGGACAGCGTGTGGTCCAGGTGGCTGGCAGCGGCCAGCTCCACAACGAAGCGTGCCGTCACTACCCGGTCCCGGCTGGTGGAGATGTTGGCGTTCATGAGGTTGACGTGGTTGTCGGCGAGCACCCGCGTGATGTCCGCCAGGAGCCCACCACGGTCAAGGGCCTCGACGTCGATCTGTACGAGGTAGGCGGAGTGCGCGTGCTCCGCCCAGCGCACCGCCACGATCCGCTCGGGCTCTCGCTGGAGCTGATCCACGTTCTGGCAGTCCGCCCGGTGCACGGAGATCCCGGAGCCACGCGTGATGAAACCGACAATCGGGTCGCCGGGCATGGGCGTGCAGCAGCGCGCGAGCTTGACGTAGACATCACCCTCGTCCATGCCCTCGACGACGACACCGGAGTCGGAGTGAGGACGCTGGTGGGCCCTGGCCGCCTTCGTCGGCAGCACGCCCTCGGCCAGGGTCTCCTCCGTGCCGGCCTCGCCACCCATCGCCGCCACGAGCGTGTCCACGACGTGCTGGGCCGAGACGTGCCCCTCCCCGACCGCCGCGTACAGCCCGTCAATGTCCCCCTTGTCCAGGGTCTTGGCGACGTCCGTAAGGGACTCGTGGTTCATGAGCCGCTGGATGGGCAGGTCCTTCTTGCGCAGGGCGCGCGCGATGAGGGACTTGCCCTCCTCGATGGCCTCCTCGCGCCGCTCCTTGGAGAACCACGAGCGGATCTTGTTGCGTGCCCGGGTCGAGCCGACAAAGCTGAGCCAGTCGCGGCTGGGCCCTGCCCCCAGGGCCTTGGAGGTGAAGACCTCGACGCTGTCGCCGTTCTCCAGGCGCGTGTCCAGCGGGACCAGGCGGCCGTTGACCCGCGCGCCCACGGTGCGGTGACCGACCTCCGTGTGGACGGCGTAGGCGAAGTCCACCGGCGTCGATCCCCCGGGCAGGGCGAGCACATCACCCTTCGGGGTGAAGACGTAGACCTGCGTGCCAGCCATCTCGTAGCGCAGGGAGTCGAGGAACTCGGCGGGGTCCTGCGTCTCCTTCTGCCAGTCGACGAGCTGGCGCAGCCACGCCATCTCGCCGGCCTCCTCCTCGCCCTTGACGCGTGCCGGCGCCGGACCGGAGGCGTTGGGGTCCTCCTTGTACTTCCAGTGGGCCGCGACACCGTACTCCGCCATGCGGTGCATCTCGTGGGTGCGGATCTGGATCTCCACGGGCTTGCCGTCAGGACCGACGACCGTCGTGTGCAGGGACTGGTAGAGGTTGAACTTGGGGACCGCGATGTAGTCCTTGAACCGGCCGGACATCGGGGTCCAGCGCGAGTGCAGCGCGCCGAGGACCGCGTAGCAGTCCTGGATGGTGTCCACGATGACACGCACAGCCACAAGGTCGTAGATGTCGTCGAAGTCCTTTCCCCTGACGATCATCTTCTGGTAGATCGAGTAGTAGTGCTTGGGCCGGCCGGTGACGGTGCCCTTGATCTTGTTCAGCCGCAGGTCCTCCTCGATCTGCAGGCGGACCTGGCGCAGGTACTCCTCGCGGGCGGGGGCGCGCTCAGCGACCATCCGCTCGATCTCGTCGTACACGCCCGGGTACAGGGCCTTGAAGGACCGGTCCTCGAGCTCCCACTTGATGGTGTTCATGCCCAGGCGGTGCGCCAGCGGGGCATAGATCTCCAGGGTCTCCTTGGCCTTGCGGGCCGCAGTCTCCTTGGACACGTGCTTCCACGTGCGGGCGTTGTGCAGCCGGTCGCCGAGCTTGATGAGCAGCACCCGGATGTCCTTGGACATCGCGATGATCATCTTGCGCACCGTCTCGGCCTGCGCGGCCTCACCGTACTGGAGCTTGTCGAGCTTGGTGACGCCGTCAACAAGCAGGGCGATCTCGTCACCGAAGTCGGCCCGCAGGTGCTCGAGCGTGTAGTCCGTGTCCTCGACGGTGTCGTGCAGCAGCGCCGCCGCGAGGGTCTGCGGGGTCATGCCCAGCTCGCCGAGGATGGTCGCGACCGCCACCGGGTGCGTGATATACGGCTCTCCGGACTTGCGCTTCTGCCCCTCGTGGGCCTTCTCGGCCACCTGGTAGGCACGCACGATGAGGCTCGTGTCCGCCTTGGGGTGGTTGGCACGCAGCGCACGCAGAAGCGGCTCGATGGCGGCCGGCGTGGAGTGGCCGCGGGAGCCGAACCATGCCAGGCGGCTGCGCACCCGGGAGCCGGGCACGATGGTGTCGTCGCCTGCGTCTGTGGTGCTGCGCGTGTCCGTCATGCTCGGATCATAGAGCCACGCGCAACGCCGCAGGTGTCAGGACGAGGGGAAGACGACCACGGAGTCCACGTGACGCCCAGGCAGCTGCTGACGGCCGCCGAGCCCGGCGAGCTCGAGCAGCATGCACACGGCGACGACCGTCGCCCCGGAGCGCTCCAGCAGGTCGATGGAGGCTGCGGCGGTGCCGCCGGTGGCGAGCACGTCGTCGATGACGAGCACACGCTGGCCGGGCCTGACGGTCTCGGGACGCAGCTCCATGCGCGCCGAGCCGTACTCGAGGTCGTAGTCGACGCCGAGGACGGGCCCGGGCAGCTTGCCGCCCTTACGCACCGTGAGCATGCCGATGCCCAGGGTGTAGGCCAGCGGTGCGGCGAGGATGAAGCCACGCGACTCGAGGCCGGCGACGGCGTCGATGTGGCCCCGGTAGTGCTCAGCGAGGTCGCTGATGAAGGTGGAGAAGGCCCCGCCGTTGGCCAGCAGGGGGGTGATGTCGCGGAACAGGACACCGGGCTCGGGGAAGTCCGGCACCTCGCGGAGGTTGTCCAGGACGAGCTGGGTGAGCTCGGTGGGCAGGGGGGCAGGGAATGTCATGACCGCTTCTTCCTCCTCTTGGGCTGGGCGGCTGCTCCCAGGTGGTGGCCAGGGACGAGCGGGGCGGCGACGGGGGCGCCGGTGAGGGCGGCCAGGGCCTCCGGGTCGTCACCGGCCTCCTCCAGGCGCTGGGCGCGGGCCGCGGTGACCTTCGCGGTGTGCTCGACGACGGCTCTCTCGCGCCGACGCAGGTCCACCAGCAGCGGGGTCGCGAGGAGCACTGAGGACAGCGTCCCGGCGATCATGCCGATGAACAGGGTCAGGGCGATGTCCCTCAGGGTCCCGGCTCCCAGGACGAAGGTGCCGACGACGAGCAGGGAGGCGACCGGCAGCACGCCCACGACCGAGGTGTTGAGCGAGCGCACGAAGGTCTGGTTGACCGCGAGGTTGGCCAGCTCGGCGTAGGTCGAGCGCGTCTGGGCCTGCCAGGAGACGGTGTTCTCACGGATCTTGTCGAAGACGACGACCGTGTCGTAGAGCGAGTAGCCGAGGATCGTCAGCACGCCGATGATGGTGGCGGGCGTGACCTCGAAGCCGGTGGCGGCGTAGACGCCGACGGTCACGATGATGTCGTGGCACAGGGCGAGCAGGGCGGCCACCGCCATCTTCCAGGTGCGGAAGTAGGCCCAGATGAGGGCTCCGACGAGCAGGAAGAACAGGACGAGCCCGCGCAGGGCCTTGGAGGTGACGTCCGAGGACCACGTGGGGCCGATGGTGGTGGCGGAGACGTTGCCGGCCTCGACGTCGTAGGCCTGGGCCAGGGCGGTGCTCAGCTCCTCGCTCTGGGCCGGGCTCAGGCCGATGGTCTGCACCCTCACCGAGGAGGTGCCCATCGTGGTGACGGAGGTGGAGGCGGGCAGCCCCTGCTCGGCGACGACGGCGCTGGCTGGCGCCTCGCTGAGGGACTCGATGCCCGTGACGGTCACCTCGGTTCCGCCCTTGAAGTCGATGCCCGGGTTGAGCCCCACCGTGGCGAGCAGGATGACGGCGACCGCGATGACACCCACGGCGGTGGAGTACCAGACCTTGCGCCTGGGGACGAAGGGGAAGGAGGTGCTGCCGGAGTAGAGCTCGTTACCGAGCTGGGCCAGGCTCTTCACTTGTCCTCGCCCTCCTTTCGGCTCGACGCTGGTAGGTCCACGGCGTGGGCCCGCCCGTCCTGCGCGGCGGCGCGGGCGGCCTTGCGCCGTGCCAGGGAGGTGGTGGCGGCGTCGGCCAGGGCCTGGCGCCCGGCGCCGTAGACGGACTGCGAGCGGGCGCCCAGGTGCTCGGGATCGAGCCCGGACAGGCGGTGGCCCCTGCCGAAGAACGGGAAGCGCAGGATCCACACCATCATCGGGTGGGTGAACAGGATGATGACGCCGAGGTCCACCACGGTGGTGACGCCCAGGGTGAAGGCGAAGCCCTGGACCCCACCCACGGCGAGGAAGTAGAGCACGACGGCGGCGACGAGGTTGACGGCGTCGGAGACGATGATCGTGCGCCGGGCGTGCCCCCAGCCCTCGTTGACGGCGGCCACGAGCGTGCGGCCGGTCCGGACCTCGTCGCGCACGCGCTCGAAGTAGATGATGAAGGAGTCCATCGTGATGCCGATGGAGATGATGAGGCCGGCGACGCCCGCCAGGGACAGGCGGAAGCCCATGGCCCAGGACAGCAGGGCGATCGCCAGGTAGGTCACGGCGGCGGCCACGACGAGCGAGGCGACGGCGATGACCGACAGCCCGCGGTACTGCCAGGCCAGGTAGACGATGATGAGCAGGAAGCCGATGAGCCCGGCGACCAGCCCGTTGCGCAGCTGCTCGGTGCCCAGGGTGGCGGAGACGGCTTGCTCGGACTGGACGGTGAAGGTCAGCGGGAGGGAGCCGAAGGAGAGCTGGTTGGCGAGCGTGCCTGCGCTCTCCTGGGTGAAGCCTCCCGAGATCTGCACCTTGCCGTCGGTGATGGCCGTGGTCACCGACTGGTTGAAGCCGGAGGCCATGAGGGTCAGGCCGTCGAGGACGATGGCGAACTGGGCCTTGGCCGAGCGCACGGCGCTGGCCGCGTCCGTGGTGGAGGACGACGCCGATCCGGCCGCGTCGCGGTAGGCGATGAGGCGTGAGGAGACCTCGGCGAAGGCTCGGGTGCCCTCGTCGTCGAACTCGAGGTTGACGACCCAGTTGTTGGTCGTCACCCCCTGGCTCGTGACCTCGAGGGCGGAGTCGGCCTTGGCGATGCTGGTGCCGAGGATGTCGGCGGGCCCGAGGACGTAGACGCCCCCCTGGCCGTCGCGGGCGCAGGAGATGACGGCGACCGCCGGGTCCTGAACGGTCCCGGTGAGGTTGGCCGGGTCCGTGCAGTCGGTCATGTAGGCGTCGTAGAGCAGCTGCTCACTGATCCACGAGTCGGAGGAGCTGTCCTCGGAGGTCGAGGGCAGCGGCTCGGAGGAGATGGTCCCGTCACCGTCGAGGTCGGCGCTGCGCAGGGCGACCTCCTGCGGCGTCGTGGTCGCCAGTGCGCTGGGGGCCTGGGTGGGCGCGCCGCCCGAGACGAGCCGGTCGTGCCCGGCCCTCAGGGCGGCGGGGTCCTGGGTGGGCTCGCTGCGGGGCTCGTCGCTGGAGGCGGAGGCCGCGGCGGAGGCGGAGGCCGCGGCGGAGGCGGAGGCCTGCGCCTGGGCGACGTACTGGTTCTGCGCCTCGGCCAGGGCGGTGGCGGAGCGCTGGACCACCCGGATGACCGGGCGGAAGTAGAGCACCGCGGAGGTGCGCACGAGGCTCAGGGTCTCCTCCGAGGGAGTGCCGGGCAGGGAGACGACGATGTTCTGGCCGCCCTGACGGGAGATCTGCGCCTCGGAGACACCCGTGGCGTCCACGCGCTGGCGGATGATCCCGATGGCCTGCTCGATGTCCTCGTCGGAGATGCTCGAGCCGTCACTCGTGGTGGGCGTGAGGATGATCTGGGTGCCGCCCTCGAGGTCGAGGGCGAGGCCCGGCGTCATCGTCGTGCGTCCGGTGGCGGCGCCGACGGCGAGCACGCCGAAGCCGAGTGCGATGAGGACGAGCAGCACCAGGAGCTGTCGCCCCGGGTGCCTGAGCTGCTTGGTGGACACGCGGTTGTTCCTCGTGGGGGTTGTCGGGTGCGGGAGCGTCGTGCGCAGGCTCGAGCGGCGGTGCCGCAGGCCGCTCCCGGCTGGTCGGTGGGGCTCAGGCCCCTGCGGTCTGCTCGTCCGGGTCCCCGGCCGGGGTGCCCTCGGTTCCGACCTCGTCGTCTGGCTCCTCGTGGGGGGAGGCGAAGGGGGGCTCCTCGGCGCCGACGATGGCGCTCTTGGCCCACAGGGACTCATCGCCGAGCGGGGTGGCGAGGGTGACGACGTCGCCGTCGACCTCGACGACCGTGCCGTAGAAGCCGGCGCGGGTACGCACCCACGTGCCGGGCACGGCGAGGGCCTCGTCAGTGCGCGCCTGCTGCTCGGCCTGGAGCTTCTTCTGCTGCCTGTTGGCGAAGTGCGCCATGGCCCAGAAGGCCAACAGCATGGCGAGGATCATCCAGAGCATGGAGGGTTCTCCGTTCGGTCGCGTCAGCCGCGCCAGGACGTGGTACGGCCTCCGCGAGTCTAGGTCACGGCCCGGGCCGCGCAGCGCGAGCCGCGTCACTCACCGGTGTGACGCGCGCCCCGCTCGCGGTGGCCGCAGCAGCGCCGCTCAGCCGAAGAGGGTCCCGTCGGCGGGGACCTCGAGGCCCAGGTGCTCATAGGTGGCCCGTGTGGCGGCCCGGCCCTGGCGGGTGCGCACCATGAGCCCCTCGCGCACGAGGTAGGGCTCCGCCACGGTCTCGACGGTCTCGGGCTCCTCCCCGACGCTCACGGCCAGTGTGGCCAGGCCCACGGGGCCGCCGCCGAAGCGGGTGCACAGTGCCCGCAGGACCGAGCGGTCCAGCCGGTCCAGGCCGAGCGCGTCAACCTCGAAGACCTCCAGCGCGGCGCGGGCGGCCTCCAGGTCGAGTCGTCCGGGCGTGCCGTGGACCTCGGCCCAGTCCTGCACGCGTCGCAGGAGCCGGTTGGCGATGCGGGGGGTGCCGCGCGAGCGGCGGGCGAGCTCGGTGCCGGCCTCGGGGTCCAGGCGCACACCGAGCAGGCCGGCGGAGCGGGCGACGATGCGGCCGAGCTCGGCGGGCCCGTAGTAGTCCAGGTGCCCGGTGAAGCCGAAGCGGTCGCGCAGCGGGGCGGGCAGCAGGCCGGCGCGGGTGGTGGCGCCGACGACGGTGAAGGGCGGCAGCGTCAGCGGGATGGAGGTGGCCCCCGGTCCCTTTCCGACGACGACGTCCACCCGGTAGTCCTCCATCGCCAGGTAGAGCATCTCCTCGGCGGTGCGCGCCAGGCGGTGGATCTCGTCGATGAAGAGGACGTCGCCCTCCTCCAGCGAGGACAGGATCGCGGCGAGGTCGCCGGCGTGCTGGACGGCGGGTCCGCTCGTCAGCCGCAGGGAGCCCTCGACCTCCGCGGCGATGATCATCGCGAGCGTGGTCTTGCCCAGTCCGGGCGGGCCGGACAGCAGGACGTGGTCCGGGGTCGTGCCACGTGCCAGGGCCGCTCGCAGGACCACGGAGAGCTGTCCGCGCACGACCTCCTGGCCGACGAAGTCCTCCAGCCGCTTGGGTCTCAGCGCCGCCTCGGCGGCGCGCTCGGTCTCGTCGGCGCCACCTGAGACGAAGCGGTCGCGCTCAGCCACGGTGCCCTCCGCCCAGCCACCTGAGGGAGGCGCGCAGGAGCTCGGGCACGGTCATGGGAGCGGCCGCCTGCCCGTGGGCGGCGCTGTGGGCGGCCTCGACAGTGCCAACGGCCTCGGCAGCCGTCGCCTCGTTCCAGCCCAGCTGGACGAGGGCGGCGACGACGTCGGGACAGGGGGCGGGGCCCGGCTGCGCGGAGCCTCGTTCCAGGGCGCCGCCCGTGCGGCCGGGGCCCTCGTCGCGCACAGGGCCGAGCCTGTCGCCCACGTCGAGGATGACGCGCTGGGCGCCCTTGGGCCCCAGCCCCGGCACACGGGTGAGGGCGGCGACGTCCGCCTCGGCGACGGCGCGGCGCAGGGTGTCGGGGGTGTGCACGCTCAGCACCGCCAGCGCCAGGCGCGCCCCCACGCCCTTGGCGCCCATGAGGACGCGGAAGCAGTGGCGCTCGTCGTCGTCGGCGAAACCGAAGAGGGTGAGGGAGTCCTCACGGACGACGAGCTCGGTGTGGACCATGGCCTCCTCACCCGGGCGCAGGCCGGCGAGGGCCGTGGGCGTGGCCTGGAAGGCCATGCCCACACCGCCGACCTCAATGGTCGCGCCGTTGAGCGAGGTCTCGAGCACGGTGCCACGCACGGAGGCGATCATCGGGGCTTCTCCTCGGGTCGGGGCGGAGGACACCGCCGTCGAACGTGTGTACAGACACTATCAGGTGGGGCCGAGGTCAGCGCCGGCGGCGGCGCGGGTCCACCGCCCCGGTACGGCGGGCAGCGGCCTGGGCCTCGGCCCACTGGCGCTGGGCGGGGGTGCGGGCGCTGGCACGCACCGCTCCCCCGGCAGAGACCATCTCGGTGGCGCCGTCAGCGCCGGTGCCGCCTCCGCGCCACCCGTGGCAGATCGCCTGGGCGAGCGCGTCGGCGGCGTCCGCGGGGCTGGGAGGCTCCGCCAGGCCGAGGACGCGCGCGACCATGGCCTGGACCTGCGGCTTGTCCGCCGTGCCGGAGCCGGTGACAGCGGCTTTGGCCTCGCTGGGGGTGTGCTGGGCGACCTCGAGACCGTGGCGGGCGCCAGCGAGCATCGCCACGCCCATGACCTGGGCCACCCCGATGACGGAGCGCAGGTTGTCCTGGGCGAAGACGCGCTCGACGGACAGGCTCGTGGGCCCCAGGCGGGCGATCCAGTCGTCCAGGGCCTCGGCGATGGACAGCAGGCGCAGCTCCGGGCTCTGCGACGGGGGCGTGCGCACGACCCCCACCTCCACGAGACGCACGCGGCGGCGGGGGTCGATGTCCACGCAGCCCAGGCCGCAGCGGGTCAGCCCCGGGTCGATGCCCAGGACCCGCTGCTGGGCGACGACGGCGCTGCGCGAGCGGGCCGTGCCCGGCAGGCGGGTGCTCAGTCCTCGTCCTCGAGCTGGGCCGCGACCTCAGCGGAGATCTCGACGGAGGTGAAGACGTTCTGCACGTCGTCCAGGTCCTCGAGGGCGTCGATGAGGCGCATGACCTTGCGGGCGCCCTCGAGATCCACCTCGACCTTGGTGCCGGCGACAAACTGGGACTCGGCGGACTCGTACTCCATGCCGGCACCGGTGACGGCGTCACGCACGGCGATGAGGTCCTGCGGCTCGGAGAGGATCTCGAAGGAATCGGCGCCCTCGACGACCTCCTCGACGTCCGCTCCGGCGTCGAGCACGGCCATGAGGATGGAGTCCTCGTCAACCCCGTCGGCCTTGGCGACCTCGACGACGCCCTTGCGCGAGAAGTTGTAGGCCACGGAGCCGGGGTCCGCGAGGTTGCCACCGGTGCGGCTGAAGGCGACGCGGACGTCGGAGGCGGCGCGGTTGCGGTTGTCGGTGAGGCACTCGACAAGGAAGGCGACCCCGGCCGGCCCGTAGCCCTCGTACATGATCGTCTGCCAGTCGGCGCCGCCCGCCTCCTCGCCGGAGCCGCGCTTGACGGCGCGGGTGATGTTGTCGGCCGGCACCGAGTTGCGCTTGGCCTTCTGGATGGCGTCGAAGAGGGTCGGGTTGCCGGCCGGGTCACCGCCTCCGGTGCGGGCCGCGACCTCGATGTTCTTGATGAGGCGGGCGAAGAGCTTGCCGCGCTTGGCGTCAATGGCAGCCTTCTTGTGCTTGGTGGTTGCCCACTTGGAGTGTCCCGACATGTGTCCTCCTGGGAGTCGAGGGTGTCACGCTGCCCGGGCCGGACGGCCAGCAGCGGTGGCGACAAGAGCCCGCGCACCGCCGGGCACGGCCCGCGGCACACGGAAGACCTGGGCAAGCCTAACGCCGTGCGCCCGGCCCGCACGGGAGTGATCCTGCTGCGCCAGGGCCCAGTCGTGAGGCGATCGTCACGGAGCCAGGGGCCTGCGGCGCCCGTGCGCCCAGCCTGAGGCGGTGGCCGCCTGGGCCTGTGGGCCCCGGTGGTCAGTCGTCCTCCGCGATGTCGCGGGTCACCCCGTCCCAGCCGCCGAGCAGCTCGCGCGCCAGCCGGGGCAGCGTGCCGGGGTAGACCGTCGTCCCGGCCTCCACGGCGGCGTCGAGCTCGTCCAGGCCCCACCAGCGAAGGGAGTCGAGGACCTGTCTCTCCGTCTCCGTCCAGCCGGCGCGGTCGATCGGCCCTGTCTGGCTGGGGCGGGCGAGGAAGATCTCCTCCTCCTGCCGGCAGGTGACGAGGTTGAAGCGGAAGCGGCAGCTGCGCCGGGCCACAGGCCCGACGAGCTCGGCGTCATCCAGGACGATCCCGGTCTCCTCGGCGAGCTCCCGCCTGGCCCCGGAGCGGGCGTCCTCGTGGTCAAGGATCCCTCCGCCGGGGGTGAAGACCCAGCAGTGGGCGGCGTCGGCGAAGTCGTGGCCGACGACGAGCAGGATCTCGGGACGGGGGCTCTCGCGCAGGGCGACGACGCGCGCGGCACGCCGGGCCGGCAGCCCCTCCTCGTTGAGGCGCCACTCGGCCGGGTCGAGCAGCTCGCTCCAGTTCTCCGGCACCTGGAGCGGGTCACGCCCGTCCGGCGCGAGCCGGGCGGCACCGTCACCCGTGCTGGCGCGCGCCGTCATGAGTAGGCCCCAAAAACCTGCTTGCAGCGCTGGACGACCCCCAGCAGCTCGGCCTGCCTGAGCGCGTAGTCGGCGCCCGTGTGCCCGCTCACCGCCTGCTGCCGCAGGCAGGCCAGCTGGAGCGAGGCGGCCAGGAAGTCCCTCATGGCCAGCTCGACCGCCGGCCCACGGGCCTTGGCCCACAGGCGAGCCGAGGCGCGGCCCGCGGAGGTGGTGAGCATCGTGACCTCCGCCGGGGCGTACCAGCCGGTGCGGGCGTAGTCCTCCAGGCGCAGGCGCAGGCTGCGCCGCTCTCCCGCCCGCAGGCCGATGACGATGCCGATGCACACGAGGAAGAAGGGGACCTCCGCGAACAGGTACATCTCGGGGTGCACGGAGACCACACCGTTCCAGAAGGCGTGCAGGGCCACCGCGCCGACCATCCCGATGGGCGTCATCCACACCCAGGCCCAGCGCCAGCGGCGACGGGCGCTGAGCCCCACGGCCAGCCCGGTGCAGGCCGTGAAGGTGACGTGGGCGAAGGGGGACATGATGCCGCGCATGATGAAGACGGCGAGGACCTGGTCCCAGTAGCGTGCGAAGTAGAGGATGTTCTCCGCGAAGGCGAAGCCCGCGGCGATGACGGAGGCGTAGACGACGCCGTCGATGGGGCCGTTGAAGGAGCGGCGCCAGATGAGGAAGACGAGCAGGACCCCCAGACCCTTGGTGGACTCCTCGACGAGGGGCGCGGACAGGACCGAGGAGACGAGCTCGGCCCCGTCGTCGTCGCCCGTCACCGCGGCCACCAGCAGCGAGGTGGAGGTGTTGACAAGCATCGAGACCACGGTGGCCACGCCGGCCCCCCACAGGAAGGCTGCGATGAGCACGCCCACAGGCTCCGGCTCCCACCTGTCGATCCAGCGCACGCAGACCAGGACGATACCCAGCGGGACGAGGGCAAGGAGAAAGGGCAGGACGAGGGCACCTGCCTGCCCGGCCTCGGTGTAGATGACGTAGAGGATGACGGCGAGCCCGGCACCGCCGAGCAGGGCGAGCAGGTGGACGGCGATGTCACTGGCGCGCCGGCGCCGCAGCGCGCGCGGCTGGACCCAGGCGCCGGCCGCAACAGGTGCTCCGGCCCCAGGGTGTGCGTGGACCGGCACGTAGCCGCCGGCCGCTGTGGGGCGCCAGCCGGCGTCCCCGCTGGGGCGCGGGCCCCAGGCACTGGGCGGGTAGGTGGTCACTGGGGGTCCTCGTGGTGCGGGGCGGGCGGTCCCGCGGGGCCGAGGTCGTCGTCCATGTCGAAGGTGCCTGGCAGCGGTGCCCGGCCGGCGAGCCTGAGCAGGCGCACGGCCGGGCTGCGGCGCAGGCGCCTGGCCTCGGAGACGTGGGTGTCGTGGAAGCGCCGGGCGAGCACAAGCCGGTAGCCGGCCCGGTCCAGCCGTGACAGGCACTGGCAGGCCAACGGCTCCTGCATGAGCGAGCTGCGGGTCTGAGGGTCCAGGACGGCGCGGGTCACGCGCGACAGGTCCGACTCGACGGCCGCACGGGTGCGCTGCCGCGTCGTCGGCCCGGGGGCCTGGGAGTCGGGATCGAGCCCGTCCTCGACAAGCGGGGCCTCGCACTCAAGAGCGTCGTGGGCGGCGCGTGAGAGCAGCAGGGCGGAGGCGGCGTCGAGGTAGCCGGAGGCCGCGAGCTCGGCCGCGGCCTGGGCCCGGTGGACCAGCTGGGTCTCCAGGGTGGCGCGGGAGCCGAGCACCTGCCGGTGCAGGCGGTCCACCCTCAGCGCCTGGGCGTACAGGGCCCAGCCGACGGCGACGGCCACAAGGAGCGCCAGCAGGAGGCCCAGCGCCCCGGCCCAGCCGCCGCTCACCTCTCGCCCCCGCCCCGGACACCGCGCAGGCGCGCGACCATGGTGCGGGCGCCCGGGGCGGGGTCCACGCGCACGTGGGCGGTGGACAGGGCCATGTCGTAGACGTCGAGGACGGCGTCCGTCACCGTCGCCCAGTCGTAGCGGCCGACCACCCCCTGCGCGGCGCGTTGGCGCTGCGCGGCCGCCTCGGGACGGGTGAGCGTGTCGATGATGACGCGCGCGAGGTCGTCGCTGTCCCCGTTGCGGAAGAGGGCGCCGTAGCGCCCTGCCCCCAGGACGTCGGAGAAGGCGGTCAGGTCCGAGGCGATGACCCGGGTGCCGGCGGCCATGGCCTCGACGAGCACGATGCCGAAGGACTCCCCGCCGGTCTGCGGGGCCACGTAGCAGGTGGCGCTGGCGAGCATCGCCGCCTTGTCCTCGTCGCTGACGCCGCCGAGGAACTGCACGTGCGCGCCGTAGCGGGCCAGGGCCTGGCGCTGCTCCTCGGCCTCCCCGCGCCCGGCGATGAGGAAGCGTGCACCGGGCACCACCTCGAGCACGGGGCCGATGGCCCCGGCGAGCACCTGCAGCCCCTTACGGGGCTCGTCGAGGCGTCCCAGGAAGGCGATGGTGGGTGCCTGGGCGGTGCCGACGAAGCGGGGGTCGTCCTTGGGCGCACGGGCGAAGGGGGCGACGTTGACGCCGTTGGGGATGACGACGGCGTCGCCACCGTGGAAGTGGACCAGGGTGCGTCGCGCCTCCTCGGAGACGGCGATGCGCGCGGCGATCCTCTCGATGAGCGGCACGGTGGCCGGTGACAGCAGCTCGCGGGCCAGGGACCGGTCCATGGCGGCGTGGAAGGTCGCCACGACGGGCGCCTGCGCCGCCTGGAGCACGAGCATGCCGACGCTCGGTGTGATGGGCTCGTGGATGTGGAGCAGGTCGTAGCGGCCCTCGTCGAGCCAGCGCCTGGCGCGCCGGGCGACCACGGGCCCGAAGTTGAGCCTGGCCACCGAGCCGTTGTAGGGGATGGCGACGCAGTCCCCGGCGCTTGTGACGCCCTCGGCAAGCTCGGTGCCCTCCGAGGCGGGGGCGAGGACGCCCACCTCGTGGCCGCGGCGCCTGAGCTCGGCGGCAAGGTCGAGCACGTGGACCTGGACGCCGCCGTGGGCGTCGAGTGAGTAGGGGCAGACGATACCGACTCTCATGATGGCTCCTCCCCCGCCGTCGCGGTGTCCTGCGGGCTCAGCTGTGCCTGACGGGCGTGGGCTCGGGCCAGGCGCTCGGGGTCCAGGTCCGCGTCGAACACCGCCTGGAGCATGTGCCAGTCCGTGGGGTGCGCCACGAGCTCGGGGGCGAGGGCGCTGACCCACGCCCGGGTCCAGGCCTCGACGCGCTCTCGCGTGGGGGCCGCGGTGGGTCCCGGCTCCTCGACCTTGCGCAGACGCAGGACGACGCCCCAGGGGCCGCCGGCCGCGCGGCGGCGCTCGCCCGTCAGAGGCTCGTAGAAGACGCTGGCGTAGTACAGGGGCCGGTCCAGCCTCACGGCGAGCGCGGCCGGGCCGGCCGCCGCCCGCATGGTGTGCCCGCACAGACTGGCCTGGATCCCGGCGGAGGACAGGTCGCGGTCGGCCAGCAGCGCGATGACGTGGTGGCCCTCCTGCGCGGCGGCGAGGAGCCGGTCGAAGGCCTTCTCACCGCGGCGCTGGCCGATGACGCGCATCCCCAGGCCCTCGCGGAAGGCCACGAACTGCTCGAAGAGGTCATCCGGCTCGAGGTGCTCGGCCACGGTGAGCACCTGCGCGAGGTGGGAGCAGGCCCAGGCGCCCACAAGGTCCCAGTTGCCCATGTGGGGCAGCGCCACGACGATCGACCCGGTGGCCAGGTCCTCGTAGGCCCGGGGGTCGATGTCCGGGCGCACGCGGGCCTGGAGCTGCTCGGGGCTTGTGCCAGGCAGGGCGAAGGCCTCGTAGAAGTAGCGCATGTAGGAGCGCATGGCCTGCCTGGTGGTGCGGCGCAGCGCCGCCGGGGTGGCGCCGGGCAGCAGGCGTGCGAGGTTGCGCCGGAGCTGGCCGACGCCCGTGCGCCGGCCCTGCAGGGTGTGGAGCAGCCAGGTCGCGTCGGCTCCCAGGTGGCACAGCGCGTAGCCCACGCGCGGGGGCAGGCGGTGGGCGTGGCGCCAGGCGAGGCGGTAGAGGTCCTCGACCGAGGGGCTCACAGGGGCCTGCCCTCCTCCGGGGCCGCGGCGTGCTCGCGCTGGCGCAGCTGGCTGCGCGCGGCCAGCACCCGCTGGACGACCGTGACGAGTGAGCCCAGGGAGACCAGTGCCAGGGCGGCGGTGAGCACCCACTGGGGGGCTCCCAGCCCGACGGCGACGACGCCGACCCCGGCGACGACGAGGCGGTCGGTGCGCTCAGCGACGCCCACGCTGGCACTGACGCCCAGCGACTCGGCCTTGGCGCGCGCGTAGGAGACGACCTCGGCCAGGACGACGACGGCCAGGGCGCAGACGATCGTCGCCGTGCGCAGGGCACCAGGCTCCAGGCGCAGCGCCGCCCAGGCGACCAGGGAGCCGAAGACGGCGCCGTCGGCGATGCGGTCCATCGTCGAGTCGAGGAAGGCGCCGAAGACGGAGGTCGTGCCGGTGGCCCGGGCGAGGATGCCGTCAAAGGAGTCCCCGACAACCACCAGGGCCAGCAGCGCCGCTCCGAGCAGGAACCGCCCCTGCGGCAGGGTGGTGACGGCGACGAGGACGGTCAGCAGCGTGCCGGTGACGGTGAGCATGTTGGGCGTGACGCCGAGGCGCGCGAGCGCGAGCGCCGGCTGGGTGAACAGGGCCTTGGTCAGGCCGCGTCCGTGCTGTCCGAGCATGGTGTCCTCGTGGGGTCGTGGGTGGGCGGCGGCGGGCTAACGCTGGGGCCCGCGGTGGTCGGGGCGGTGAGCCAGGCGGCGGCGAGCATGTCGCGCTGCTCGCCCAGCAGCTGTGGCACCGGCTTGGTCCTGGCGACGATGGGCATGAAGTTGGCGTCACCCGTCCACCGCGGCACGATGTGCTGGTGCAGGTGGGCGGCGATCCCTGCGCCGGCGACCTCGCCCTGGTTCATGCCCAGGTTGAAGCCGTGCGGGTGGGACACGTGGCGCAGGACCTCCATGGCGCGGGCGGTGAGCCGCCCGATCTCGACGCGCTCGGCCTCGCTGGCCTCGGTCCAGTCCGAGACGTGCCGGTAGGGGCACACGAGCAGGTGACCGGTGTTGTAGGGGTAGAGGTTCATGAGCACGTAGGCGTGCTCCGCCCGGTGCACGACGAGGGCGGCCTCGTCCTGGCGCCCGGGCGCCGCGCAGAAGGGGCACTGGGCCTCGGAGGCGTCGGAGGGCTTGTCCTGGCCGCCGATGTAGACCATGCGGTGCGGGGTCCACAGGCGCCCGAAGGGCTCCGGCAGGTCCGGCTGCTGGAAGGGCTGCTCGACGGTGACGGGCCCGAGCGGCCCGGCGACCACGGTCCCCTCGAGGTCCTCGAGGCGGCCCGGTCCGGTGCCGGGCACCTGCTCGGGCCTGTTGCTCATCGCGTGATCTTCTCCTGCGCCGGGTCGTTGGCACGCCCGGCGATGACCTGGGCGATGTGCTCGACGGCCTCGGCGACGGGCACGCCGTTGGCCTGGGACCCGTCGCGGAAGCGGAAGGAGACGGCGCCGGCCTCGGCGTCGTCACCTCCGGCGATGAGGATGAAGGGGACCTTCTCCTTGGAGGCGTTGCGGATCTTCTTGCCGAAGCGGTCGTCGGACAGGTCGGTCTCCACGCGCACACCGCGCGCGCGCAGCCGTGCGGCGACGTCGCTGACGTAGCCGTCGAAGGCCTCAGCCACGGGCACGAGCCGCACCTGGACGGGGGCGAGCCAGGCGGGGAAGGCCCCGGCGTAGTGCTCGGTGAGCACGCCGATGAAGCGCTCGACGCTGCCGAGCTTGGCCGAGTGCAGCATGATCGGGCGCTGGTGGGTGCCGTCGGGGGCCGTGTACTGCAGGTCGAAGCGCTCGGGCTGGTTGAAGTCGTACTGGATGGTGGACATCTGCCAGGTGCGTCCGATGGCGTCCTTGACCTGGACGGAGACCTTCGGCCCGTAGAAGGCGGCGCCGCCCGGGTCCGGGACGAGATCGAGACCGGTGGAGGCACACACCTCCTCCAGGGTGCGGGTGGCGGCCTGCCAGTCCTCGTCCGAGCCGATGAACTTGTCCTTCTTGGCACCGTCCTCGTCACGGGTGGACAGCTCGAGGTAGAAGTCGCTCAGGCCGAAGGCCCGGAGGATCGAGATGAAGAACTCGATCTGGGTGCGGATCTCGGCGGGCGCCTGCTCACGGGTGCAGTAGGTGTGGGAGTCGTCCTGGGTGAAGCCGCGCATGCGGGTCAGGCCGTGGACGACGCCGGACTTCTCGTAGCGGTAGTCGTGCCCCATCTCGAAGAACCGCAGCGGCAGCTCCCGGTAGGAGCGCCCGCGTGAGCGGAAGACGAGGTTGTGCATGGGGCAGTTCATGGCCTTGAGGTAGTACTCCTGGCCGGCCTTGGTGACGGTGCCCTCGGCGTCGGTCTCCTCGTCCGCGAGCATGGGCGGGAACATCGTGTCCGCGTAGTAGGGCAGGTGACCGGAGGTGTGGAAGAGCCCGCCCTTGGAGATCTCCGGCGTGTGGACGAAGTCGAAGCCGGCCTCCTCGTGGCGCTTGATGACGTACTGCTCGATCTGGTGGCGCAGCATGCCGCCCTTGGGGTGGAAGACGACCAGGCCCGGGCCGATCTCCTCAGGGAAGGAGTAGAGGTCGAGCTCGGCGCCGAGCTTGCGGTGGTCGCGGCGGGCGGCCTCGGCCAGGCGCTCCTGGTAGGCCTTGAGGTCCTCCTTCGAGGCCCAGGCGGTGCCGTAGATGCGCTGGAGGGAGTCACCGCTCTGGTCGCCCTTCCAGTAGGCGGCCGAGGAGCGGGTCAGGGCGAAGCCCTGGCCGATGAGACGGGTGGTGGGCAGGTGGGGGCCGCGGCACAGGTCGCTCCAGACGACCTCGCCGTCGCGGCGGACGTTGTCGTACATCGTCAGGCCGCCGGCGCCGACCTCGACGCTGGCGGTGGCCTCCGCGCCCTGGCCCTTGGTGGTGATGAGCTCGAGCTTGTAGGGCTGGTCGGCGAGCTCGGTGCGCCCCTCCTCCTCGGTGACGTCACGACGCCGGAAGGTCTGCCCCTCCTTGACGATGCGCCTCATCCGCTTCTCGATCTCCTTGAGGAGCTCGGGGGTGACGGCGTCGATGTTGCCGAAGTCGTAGTAGAAGCCGTCCGTGATGAACGGGCCGATGCCGAGGTTGACGTCCGGGAAGATCTCCTGGACGGCCTGGGCCATGACGTGGGTGGCGGAGTGGCGCAGGATGTTGAGGCCGTCCTCGGAGTCGAGGGTGATGGCCTCGACGACGGCCCCGGCGGGCACGACGCGCTCGAGGTCCCAGGGCTCGCCGTTGACCCTCATGGCGACGACGCCGTCGGCGCCGGCCAGGAGCGCGGTTCCGGTGGTGCCCCCCTCGATGCTGCGCGGGACGCCGTCAAGGGTGATGTCGGTGCTGGGCTGAGTTGACACGGAGGTGCTCCTGGAGTTGGGGACGGCGGCCGCTGTACGGGTGCGTCCGCTTGTGCCGGATCATACCGACCGCGCGGTGGGCTCAGACCCCCAGGCGGTGGCGCAGGGCGTGACGCGCGCGACGCGCCTGGACCAGGGCGCGGTAGAGCACGGGGCGCACGGGCACGTCCCAGGCGCCATCGACCTCGGTGGGGTGCTGGGCGAAGCGTCGCTTGTAGCGGCCGACGGAGTACAGCTCGGGCACCCGGGTGGACTCGGCGCCCATGAGGTCCAGGCCGGTGCGGCCCTCGGCGGCCATGGCGCAGGCGACGGCCCAGTCGAGGGCCTCGGCCCCGCGGAAGCCGCGGGAGGCGTTGGAGGAGGCGCCGTAGTAGGCCGTGGCCATCGCGCCGGAGACGGTGACGATGTCCCAGCAGTGGGCGACGCCGTCCTGGCGCAGGACGAAGACCCGGGCGTGCTCGGGGCCCAGGGTGGTGAGCATGTCCCAGTAGACCTGGCTGGGATGGGGCCTGAAGCCGTCGCGCCTGGCAGTCTCCTCCAGGACGGCGTACAGCTCCTCGAAGGCGGCGCGGTCCAGGCCGGTCTCCTCCGCGATGGTGCAGCCGGCCTCGCGGGCGGTGCGCTCGGCGCGGCGCACGCCCCGGCGCCCGTCCTTGGGCATGGCGGCACTGATCGCCTCAGGGGTGCCCGGGCGCAGGTCGATGACGTAGGTGCGGTCGTAGGTGATGGTGGAGATGAGCTCGTGGGTGTCGCCCGCACGGAAGCGGGCGTGCATGCGGATGAAGACGGCACGCGGGTCGCGGGCGCGCACGGCGGCGACGAGCCGGCGGCGAAGGTCGGCCTCGCGCTCGGGGGTCTGCTCCTTGAGCCACACAGGGCCGTGCTTGGCCCACAGGAAGGGGCGACCGCCGATGGTGTAGCGGTAGAGGCTGATGACGGCGGTGGGCTTGCCCTCGCACTCGTAGAGGAAGCGTCCGAAGAGCTCGTGCCCCTGGCTGGCCTCGAAGGCCTGCCAGACCTCGAGCTGCTCGAGGGGGCAGGGGGTGCAGCCCACCGCGATACGCGCGTCGCGGGCGTTGACGGGGCGCAGGACGGCGGTCGGCTCACCGGCGCTGGCGGCTGCGGTGGAGGCTGAGCTCATGTGCTCTCTTTCCTTCATAAGTCAGGCGCGCATGGTGTAGCGCATCGTCACGGTGGTCCGAGGGTAACCACGCGGGAGCCCCTCGTGCCTCATCCTGGCGGGTGAGGTGCCTGTCCACGTGCTCACAGCCGGAGCGGCGCGTCTCACGGACGCCGGGCGGCGAGCCAGGTGAGCACGCGGTAGCGCAGTGGCTTGAGGACAACCTCCACGGGCGCGGGCACACGCGTCGTCTGCGTCGTCCACTTCGTCTTGAAGCGGTTGAGCGTGTTGAGCGTGGGGTTGTAGTCGGAGCCGACGGCGACGAGGTCGACGGCGCTGACACCGTCGGCCTGGAGGGTGATGAGACCGGTGTAGAGCATGAGGTCCGGCGCCCCCGTGCGCCGCGCCTCCTCGGTCGAGGCGGCCACCTCGTAGGTGGCGAAGTCCCCGCGGACGATGAACAGGCCCCAGTTGACCGGGCGCCCGTCCTCCCGGCCGACGAACAGCCGGGCCATCCCCTTGTCCCGGAAGGTTGTGAAGAAGGTCCAGTAGTGCTCAGCGTCATGGGCGCTGAACCCCTGCCGCTCGCTCGTCAGCGCCATGACGGCGATGAGCTCGTCGAAGCCGGCTCGGTCGATCGTCGTCGTCTCCTCGGCGATCACGGCGGGGCACTCGCGCTGGGCCTTGTTGACATCGCGCCGGCCCCGCTTCTTCATGCGGGCACGCAGGTCATCCTCGGTCCCGGTCGTGTCGATGACGACAGTCGTGTCGTGCGCGTACAGCTCCTGGCAGGCGGGGACGGTGCCGAGGACGTCCTCATGGTGGAGGACGTCGAAGCGCACGAAGGCCTGGGCGTGGTCCTCGGAGCGCACGAGCTGTCCCAGGGCGGCGGCGAAGGCTGTCTCCTCCTCAGCGCTGGGCTCCTGCCCCACCCACACAGGGCCGCCCTCGGCCCACAGGAACGGCATGGCGTGGATGTGGAACTGGCGCAGGGTGATGACGGCGCGAGGGCGGGCTGCGCCGTCGGGCAGGTAGGCCAGCCGCGAGCCCCGCCAGATGGCGCGCTCGGGAAGGAGGGCGGCGTAGTCGTCCCACTCGACGGAGGCGCGGTGCGGGTAGGGGCTGCCAGCAATGAGCCGTGCGTAGTCCTCGTCGGTGACTGGTCGGAAGGTCTGGGGCATGGGGAACTGGTCCCTTCCTCGTCCCACGGGCCCACGGCTCAGAAGTAGAGCCCCTCAGGACGCGGGTAGAAGCGGTTGAGCTTGCGGTAGTAGTTGAGGCGTTGGAGGTGGACGACGACCGCGCGCCGCACGTCGCCCTCCTCAGGATTGAGCATGGGGTCGTGCAGGCCCGCACGGCGGATGACGGCGCGCACCCGCGAGGCCAGGCCCGGCTCCCTGAGGTAACGATAGATGAGGCGACGTGGAATGAGGCTGTAGACGGCCGGCTCGGTGGCCCGCAGCGGCTCGGGGCTGCGTCCGTCAACAAGGTCAGCGAGCATGGGCTCCATGAGGTTGACCCCGCCGGCGCGCACGTAGTAGCAGTTCCGGCCCATGCGGGGGTTGACCTCAAGGAAGTAGTGGGAGCCGTCGCGCGGGTCCACCTTGACGTCGACGTTGGCGAACCCCGTGTATCCCACAGCCCGGAAGAAGTTCTCAATCTGCCCGTGCAGCTGCGGGTAGTCCTCCACCAGCATGGCGATCGGGTTGCCGATGGCGGTGGGGTCGTGGTCCTCCACCAGGACACGAGCGGATGAGCGCAGCGTGACGACGCCGTGGGAGTCGACGTACGAGGTCAGGGAGACTCCGCACGTGTCATCGCCCGGGATGAGCTCCTGGACGAGGAAGCGCCCCGTGAACCCCGCGGCGCGCAGCGGTGCCCACAGGGCGTCGAGCTCCTCCTGGGTGTCGAGGAAGAAGACCTTCGCCTTGCCCTCGAAGGACACGCGGGCGTAGTCGAGTGCGTCGATCGCCTTGGCGACGACGGGGAACCGTAGGTCCACGCGCGGGGCGCTCCACTGCCCTTCCTGAGGGTCCGCCAGGTCTACGACGGTGTCCGCAGGGGTGGGGATGCCCTGCTCGCGGCAGATCTCGGAGAAGCGGGCCTTGTCCTGGACGGCGTCGAAGACGTCGAGCTGCGGGTAGGGCATGACGACCCGCTCGCCAAGACGGTCCCGGTGGCGTGCGGCGAAGCGCGCGAAATTGTCATGGTTAGCCATGGCGACGACGATCCGGTCCGGATGGGCGTCGCGGATCTCCTCCAGGGTCGCGCACAGGGCGTCGTCGTCCTGGTGGAGCGGCACGTGGTGGACGTCGATGAAGGCCGATCGGGTGATCGCCTCGATCGGATCAGGGCTCACGCACAGGACCCGGGAGCCGGTGGCCTCGTGCATGAGGCGGGCGAGCGCGTACGCGCTCTGCTCGCCGGAGACGATGACGGGCAGCACCTCGGGGCGCATGTGTCCTCCCAGTGGTTGTGTGACGGGCGAGGCTCCTGTGCCCGGTTGCCTCAAGCGGCGGCGGACACGCACAAGGGGTCCGGAGCCGTGCGGCTCCGGACCCCTACCGTGGGCGATACTGGGATCGAACCAGTGACCTCTTCCGTGTCAGGGAAGCGCGCTCCCGCTGCGCCAATCGCCCGAGCGGATGACGGGACTCGAACCCGCGACCCTCACCTTGGCAAGGTGATGCTCTACCAACTGAGCCACATCCGCGTGACCGCCCATGAGCGGCGCGAGAAGAAAGTTAGCAGAGCACCCACCTGGGCGCCAACTCGTTGTCGCGTGTCACTCGCCACGTTCGCCACGGCCGGCGCGGGGCACCGTCGCAGCGGCGGGTGTGCGTGCGGGTGGCTGCGGCTGCCGGCGTGGGAGCCCGCCACCACAGGGCTCGTCGGTAGCCTGACCCGGTGACCGACAGCCGTGCACGTAGACCAGACCAGGCGCGAGCGGAGCTCCCCGAGCGCTTCGAGGAGGCCCTGCTCAGCCTGAGGACGGCATCCCGGCCACGCGGGCTCGTCCTGGAGGAGGTTCCCGCCCCCCGGAGGCTCGCGCCCTTCGCGGCGGCCCTGACGGCGCAGACCGCTGAGACCCAGGCGGGCACGCCTGTGGCCTCGGGGCGCTTCGTCGTCCTGCACGACCCTGACGGGCAGACGGCCTGGGACGGCGACTTCCGGCTCGTTGTCATGGCGCGCGCCCGTATCGACACCGAGATCGGCACGGACCCCGTCCTGGGCGCGGCCGCCTGGTCCTGGCTGGCCGAGGCCCTTGACCACCAGGGCGCAGGGCACCGCGCGCTCGTCGGCACTGTGACGCGGGTGCTGTCCGAGACCTTCGGCGGGCTGGAGCTGAACGACGCCTGCGCCCACGCCGAGATTCGCGCCTCCTGGTCCCCCGTCTCGCCTGACCTGGGCCCGCACCTGGCCGCCTGGTACGAGCTCATCCACGTCGCCGCGGGGCACGAGCCCGAGCAGGCGGCCTCGCTGTCGCTGATGGGACGGGCCCGATGACCCCTGCGCCCCGGCCGGTGCCCGTGCCCGGCACCACCGCCCACCCGGTCCGGCAGGAGGAGGTGGTGGCCTACACCACGCCCCGTGACGGGCTGCCTGAGGTCACCGACACGCCAGCCGCCCTTGAGAGGGCCGTCACCTCGCTGTCGCGCGGCACAGGGCCGGTCGCCGTCGACGCGGAGCGGGCCTCGGGATTCCGCTACGGCCAGGACGCCTACCTCGTCCAGCTGCGGCGCGACGGGGCGGGCACCGTCCTCATCGACCCGGTCTCCTGCGGTCCGATGAACGCGCTCGGCACGGTCCTCGACGGGCCGGAGTGGATCCTGCACGCCGCCGACCAGGACCTGCCGTGTCTGGAGGCTCTCGGCCTGCGTCCGGCCCGCCTGTTCGACACCGAGCTCGCCGCCCGGATCCTGGGCCGTGAGCACGTGGGGCTCGGTGCGGTGCTCGAGGAGACCCTGGGGCTGCGTCTGGCCAAGGACCATGCCGCCGCCGACTGGTCCACCCGGCCCCTGCCGCGCACGTGGCTCGTCTACGCGGCGCTCGACGTCGAGCTGCTCATCGACCTGCGTGACGCCCTGGCTGCCGAGCTCGAGGCGGTGGGCAAGGCGGAGTGGGCCTGGCAGGAGTTCGAGCACGAGCGGACCCGTCCACCGCGTCCGGCCAAGGTGGACCCGTGGCGCAAGACGCCCAGAGCGGGTCGTGCGGTGCGCTCCCCCAGGTCCCTGGCGGTGCTGCGCGAGCTGTGGACCGCCCGGGAGGACAAGGCGCGCGAGCTCGACCGCACGCCGTCGAAGGTCCTGCCGCACCAGGCGCTCGTGGCCGCTGCGGTGGCGCGTCCGACCTCACGTCGCAAGATGCAGGCGCTGAGGGAGTTCTCCTCCCGTCAGGCGCGTCAGCACCAGGAGCTGTGGTGGCAGGCCATTGACCGCGCCCTGCAGCTGCCGGAGTCCGAGCTCCCCCCGGCGCACGCCCCCCTGGGCGACGGCGAGCTGCCCCAGCCGCGGTCGTGGGGGCGCCGGCACGCCGAGGCCGCCACGGCCCTGGATGAGGTGCGGGCGGCCGTGCGTGAGCGGGCGGGAACCCTCCATCTGCCCCAGGAGCTGTTGCTCAGCCCCGAGGTCCAGCGCCGCCTGGCCTGGCGGATCGGTGAGCAGGAGGCTGCGGGGACGGTCCCGGACGTCAGCGTCAGGGCCGTCAGCGAGGTCCTCACGCAGCTGGGGGCACGTCCCTGGCAGGTCGAGCAGTCGGCCCACGCGTTGTCGGACGCCCTGGCCTGAGCCTGCCCTAGCGGACGCGGGGGGGGGGGGGGGGAAGGGGGGGGGGGGGGGGAGAACAAAACCGCATCAACACCCGATAACCCCAACCCACCCGCAAGAGCGTCATAGAGGGAGGGGGGGGGGTCTAAGAAGAAGGGGGGAACAGGGTCCCCCCCCCGCGTCGTCACGCCCGCGTCACAGCCCGAGCCGCTCCCGGGCCACGATGTCGGCGATGCGCAGGTTCGTCTCCATGAACTTCAGCACCTGGAGGGGCAGGAGCCTGCGCCGGCGCAGGGTCTGCTTGGTGGGCAGCGGCGCCCGGCGGATGCGCTCGGCCTGGACGGGGTCGAGCTCCTCAATGAGGAGGCGACCCGTCGGCTGCTCCTGTCCGGTGCTGGGGACGCTGTCGGTGCTGTGGGTGCTTGTCGCAGACATGTCGATCACTCCGGGATGAGGGACCAGCCCGGCAGGGACTTGGCCTTGTAGATGAACAGGTAGTGGAGCATGAACTTGATCCAGTGGCCAAACAGGCCGATCTCGCCGCGGGTGTGGTACGGGTGGCGCCCGGTCTCCGGGTAAGTCCGCTCGTCGGGGACGATGGGGTACATGATCATGGCGGCCGCCGAGCCGGTGCGCAGGTTCGCCCCGGTCGAGGCCACGCAGGAGGCCCCCATCTTCGCCATCGACGCCTCGTGCAGGGGCTTGTCCCTGCCGAGCACCATGTCCGCGATCGACTCGGCGCAGGCACGGCCGATCGAGCCCGAGGGCTGGCCGGTGCGCGGCGGGGCGGGCGCGATGACGGTGCCGTTGGGCGTCTTGCGCGGCTTGGAGATGGCGTGCGGTGGGGCGAAGGCGATACCGGCAGCAAACAGCTCGGGGTAGGTCGGGTTCTGGTAGGTGCGCGGCCAGTCGTCGGCGCTCCACTGCTCGTAGGGGCGTGGGGTGTAGTCGGCATCGACCTTCATGAAGCCGCTCGGGGCGAAGACCGTCGAGGTGATGTCCTCGCCGGAGCGGTTGTAGGCCTTGAGGGGCTGGCCGGAGAAGGGCGGCAGGAGCATGGCGAAGTCGAAGTCCAGCCGGTGCGTCTGCCCGTCGAGCGACTCGTAGGTCAGGGAGCCCTCCTCAACGCGCTTGACCGCCGCTCCGCTGATCGCCTTGACACCGCGCTCACGGAAGAGCGACTCCGTCCACAGCTGCGAGGTCGTCTGGTAGCCCGCCTGGCGGAAACGCATACCCCCGACGCCGAAGTCACCCAGCTCGGCCTCGTTGGTGAGGTAGACGACCTCGCAGCGATCGCGCACGCCGGCCTCGCGCAGCTCGAAGTCGACGTTGAAGGCGTACTCGAAGGCTGCGCCCTGGCAGGTGCAGGTGGCGTTGCCCGTGCCGATGACCAGGCGCTGCTCCTTGCCGGCACGCGCCGCCTCGATGACCTTGCGCAGCTCGGCGGCCGTCTGGACGGCGTGGGAGGCCGTGCACACGGACAGGCTGTGCCCGCCCTCATCAGGACCGAGTCCCGGGGTGGCGTCGAAGTTGAGCCGTGGGCCGGTGGCGTTGATGAGGTAGTCGTAGGGCAGGCGCCGGGTCTCGCCCTCTCGGCCCTTCTCGGTGAAGACGATCTCGACCTGGGGCCGCTCGTCCGCCTGAGTGCCCTCCGGGTGCAGCGCCACGGCCTTGGCCTGGTGGAAGATGATGCCCTTGCGCTTGTAGACGGGCGCGAGCGGGAAGACGACCTGCTCCTTGCGCATGCGTCCCGTGCCGACCCAGATGTTCGACGGGATCCAGTTCCACTGCGAGTTGGGACTGATGACGACGACCTGGTGCTCCCGCGGGAGCAGGCGGCGCAGGTGCTGCGCAGCCGCGTGACCGGACACGCCCGCGCCCAGAACGACCACTCTGGCCATATTGAGCTCACCTCATTGTTGACTCGTGGCGGGCCTCATTGCCCACCGACGTGAGTATATACCCCTATGGGTATACATGAATGATATAGGCATCGCCACACGGCAGTGCCCGGGGACGCGGGCGTCGCCCCACAGGAGCGGGGCGCCGTCATGAAGGTCCACGCGGCACGACCGCTCGCACCTGCCAGGGGCCCTGGCCGTGGTCCGGCGCTCCGCTGGCGTCAGTGGACGACGAAGCCGTGGGAGCGGAAGATCTCGCGGGTCGCCTCGACCATCTCCGGCTCCGGCGGGCGGGTGTCGCGCAGCTTGTAGTCCAGCTTGAGCGCGTCCCACTTGTCCGTGCCCATCTGGTGGAAGGGCAGCACCTCGACGCGCTCGACGGCCTGTCCCCACCGCTCGATGATCCGGGCGACGTTCTCGACGTTGCGCGGGTCGGAGGTGAGGCCGGGCACGAGCACGAAACGGGCCCAGATCGGGATCCCCTTGGCCGCAAGCCGGTCACCGAACGCGATCGTGGGCGCCAGGGCGCGGCCGGTGACCTTCTTGTAGGTCTCCTCGTCACCGCTCTTGACGTCCAGGAGCACGAGGTCGACGTCGTCGAGGAACTCGTCACTCGCGTTGGCACCGAGGAAGCCCGACGTGTCGATGCACGTGTGGATTCCCATCTCCTTGGCGCCGCGCAGCAGCGTGTGGGCAAAGGCTGGCTGCATGAGGACCTCACCGCCCGACAGGGTGATGCCGCCACCGGAGGCACGGAAGACGCCGCGGTACCGCTTCATCCGGCGCAGCAGCTCCTGCGCCTCGACCGGCTCACCGTCCTTCATGAGGAAGGTGTCCGGGTTGTGGCAGTACAGGCAGCGCAGCGGGCAGCCGTTGAGGAAGACCGTCATCCGGGTGCCCGGCCCGTCGACGGCGGTGACGAGCTCCCAGGAGTGGATGGATCCGAGGGACCCCTCACGCATGCGGGCGAGGCGGTCCGACCGCTGGAGGTCGGTCAGCTCCTCGAGCCCACCGATTCCCGCCCCGCGCAGGCGGGCGGCCGGGGCCAGGAAGTCCTGGTCCCGGCCGCCCCGTGTCGCGGGGGTGATGGTGTCAGTCATCTGGCTCCTTCACCCCTGGCCGGCTCAGGCGCCGGCGTGGAAGGTGCGGTTGAGGACGTCCAGCTGCTGCTCACGCGTGAGCTTGACGAAGTTGACGGCGTAGCCGGAGACGCGAACCGTGAGGTTCGGGTAGTTCTCCGGGTGCTCCATGGCGTCCTCGAGGGTGTTGCGGTCCAGGACGTTGATGTTGGCGTGGTACAGGCCCTTGACGCCGCCATTGTCCTGGCGCTGCGCCTTCATGGAGGCGAGGCGCTCTTCGTACGTGGGCATGATTGGCCCCTTTCACATAGGTGTTGAGTGTTCGACAGAGAGTCGGTGGGGCCGTCCCTCACCGTCGGCGCCCGGAGCACGCGGTACCGGGCGCCGAACGGGTGGGCGGCGGGAGGGTCAGTCCTCCTCGGGGACGAAGCCCGCGTCGAGGATGCCCACCAGGTTGGCGACGCGCTCGTCGAGCGTGCGGCCCAGGCCCTGGGGCGTGATGGTGTTGGTCAGCGAGATGCCGTCCAGGGCGTCGTTGTAGTCGAGCTTGCCCACGGAGAGCATGGAGGCCACCATGCCGTGCGTGTCCATGCCGTTCTCCGGGTTGGCGCCGGGCGAGAAGGGGGTGCCCTTCTGGTGGCCGGACGGGAAGGAGCCGGTGGCGCGGCCGTAGACGACGTTCGAGGTGATCGTCAGGACGGACTGCGTCGGGATGGCGTCGCGGTAGAAGGGCTGGGCCTTGATCTTCGACATGATCGTGTGGACCACGGTGGCGGCGATGTCGTCGGCGCGGTCGTCGTCGTTGCCGTAGATCGGGAAGTCGCCCTCGGTGACGTAGTCGACCACGAGGCCGGTCTCGTCGCGCACGGGCGTGACCTTGGCGTACTTGATGGCACTCAGGGAGTCGGCGACGATCGACAGGCCGGCGATGCCGCAGCCCATGGTGCGCACGATGTCGGAGTCGTGCAGCGCCATCTCGATGGACTCGTAGGCGTAGCGGTCGTGGCAGTAGTGGATGATGTTGAGGGCCTCGACGTAGGTGCTCACGACCCAGTCGAGCATCTTCTCGTACTTGTCCCAGACCTCGTCGAAGTCGAGCGGGCCGTCGCCCTCGATGCCGGGCAGGCCGGTGACGACCTGCTTGCCACTCATCTCGTCACGGCCGCCGTTGATGGCGTACAGCAGGGCCTTGGCGGAGTTGACGCGGGCGCCGAAGAACTGCATCTGCTTGCCCACGCGCATCGGGGACACGCAGCAGGCGATGGCGGCGTCGTCGCCCCAGTGGTCACGGATCTGCTCGTCGGCCTCGTACTGGATGGAGGAGGTCGTGATGGAGATAAGGGCGCAGAAGTCCTTGTAGCCCTGCGGAAGCTTCTCGTCCCAGAAGATCGTGATGTTCGGCTCCGGGGCGGGGCCGAGGTTGTGCAGCGTCTGGAGCAGGCGGAAGGAGGTCTTGGTGACCAGGGAGCGGCCGTCCTCACCGAAGCCGGCGTCGGACCAGGTGGCCCAGTACGGGTCGCCGGAGAAGATCTGGTCGTAGTCGGTGGTGCGCAGGAAGCGGGTGATGCGCAGCTTCATGACGATGTTGTCGATGAGCTCCTGGGCACGGCTCTCGTCGATGACGCCGGCCTTGAGGTCGCGCTCGAAGTAGATGTCGAGGAAGGCCGACAGGCGGCCGATCGACATCGCGGCACCGTCCTGGGACTTGACCGAGGCGAGGTAGGCGAAGTAGGTCCACTGGACGGCCTCGTGGGCCGTGCGGGCCGGGCCCGAGATGTCGAAGCCGTAGCTCTGGGCCATGTTCTTGAGCTTCTTGAGCGCCTTGATCTGCTCAGAGTGCTCCTCGCGGTAGCGGGCCCAGTGCTCGGAGAAGGGCTGGTCCGCCACGGAGTCCTTGGCCTTGAGCTTCTCCTCGATGAGGTAGTCCACACCGTAGAGCGCGACGCGGCGGTAGTCACCGATGATGCGGCCGCGGCCGTAGGCGTCCGGCAGGCCGGTGATGATGTGGGAGGAGCGGGCGGCGCGGATGCGCGGGGTGTAGATGTCGAAGACGGCGTCGTTGTGCGTCTTGCGGTACTTGGTGAAGATCTTCTGGACCTCGGGGTTGACCTCCTTGCCGGCCTCCTTGATCGCCTGGGCGACCATGCGCCAGCCACCGTTGGGCATCATGGCGCGCTTGAGCGGGGAGTCGGTCTGGAGGCCAACGATGACGTCGTCGTCCTCGGAGATGTAGCCGGCCGGGAAGGCGTCGATGTCCGAGGGGGTGTCGGTGTCGACGTCGAGGATGCGGACCTTGCGCTCCTCCTTGAGGTAGTTCTCCTCGAGGTGGTCCCACAGGCGCAGCGTCTTGTCAGTGGGGCCGGCGAGGAAGGAGGCGTCGCCGTCGTAAGGGGTGTAGTTGCGCTGGATGAAGTCGCGGACGTCAATGCCCTCCGACCAGGAGCCCTTCTCGAAGCCGTCCCAGGCGTCGCGGGTGGTGCCGTTCTCCGCGGTGGCGGAAGCTGTGACCTCAGTGGTCATCCGTGTCCTCCTGTTGGTGGGTGACCTCCAGCCACCCGTGTGTTCTCGCCCTCGTGAGGCGGGGGCGGCACGCCGTCGCGCCGTCAGCCCAAGCCTAGGACCACAGACCCGGCTAGCGTGCCCCGCACGCACGGCACCCCGGTGGCATCACTCACACGGAGACCATGGGCATTCCGGCCCAGGGACCAAAGTCCCCATACGCCTCATCGGCTCGGGTTCCCGCACCGGCAGGCTCCCGCGCTGGAGCGCCTGCGCCCACCAGGTACCGGTGGCAGACGTACGTCCCAGGTGGGACTGCCGTCCCAGCCCGGCTAAGCGCGCGCCCGCACCGGTGGCCGGCCGCGCCCCTCCACCGCGCTCGCGCGCCCGCTCCGGGACCCCGGTCCCGGCCCACGGCACCACCCCTGCGCCCGCGTCACGGACCCGCTACGGGCATGTGTCACCGACCACGTAGGGTGGTGGCACCGCGCCGCGCCCGCGCGGCACAGGCGTCACAGCACGAGCGATCAGGAGCACCCATGAGCACCACGGCACCGTACGGCACCTGGCCCTCCCCCATCACGCCCGGCACCATCACCACCCGCACCGTCGGCCTGGCTCAGGTGCGGGTCGATGGCGCCGACACCTACTGGGTCGAGCAACGCGCCTCGCAGGCCGGCCGCCAGGTCCTCCTGCGCCGCGACGGTGACGGCCAGACGGGCGAGGTCCTGCCCCTGACGCCCTCTGACGAGCTCGTTGACGTGCGCACCCGCGTGCACGAGTACGGCGGGCGCGCCTACGCCGTAGACTCCGGCACCATCGTCGTGTCCCACGCCGGCGACGGGCGCCTGTACCGCTACGACGTCCACCACCGCCTGCGGGGCCTGGTGCCGCTGACCATCTACGGGGACGTGCGCCACGGCGACCTCGAGATCGACACCGCCCGCGGCCTGGTCTACGCCGTGCGCGAGGACCACCGCCAGGGCGCGGAGCCGGTCAACAGCCTCGTCGCCATCCCCCTGGACGGCTCCGCCGCCCGTGACGACGCCCCCGTGCGCACCGTGGTCGAGGGGACCGACTTCGTCACCTCCCCCACCCTGTCCCCCGACGGCGAGCACCTGGCCTGGATCACCTGGAACCACCCCTCCATGCCCTGGGACGAGGCCACCCTGCACGTGGGCGACCTCGCCCCCGACGGCACCGTGCGCGACCAGGTCGTTGTCGACGGCGGCACAGGCTACTCCGTCTGCGAGCCGCGTTGGACCGAGGAGTGCGAGCTCGTCCACCTCGCCAACGGCTCCGGCTTCTGGAACCTCTACCGCACCGAGGGCTTCCCCCGGCGCGGCACCAACCGCGAGGGCTGGACCGCCTGCCTGCGCACCCGCCCTCTGCACCCCAAGCAGGCCACCTTCACCGCACCCGCCTGGCAGCTGGGCCCCCACCACTACGACGTCCTCGACGCCGAGCACCTCATCGCCTCCTGGGCGCAGGACGGCGTGTGGCACCTGGGCACCGTCCGGCTCGCCAACGGTGAGCTCGAGGAGTGGAACGTCGGGTGGCAGCCCTGCGGCAACGTCGCCTCCAGCGGCGGGCGCGTCGTCATGCTCGCCTCCAACGAGTCGCGCCTGCCCTCCATCGTCGAGGTGCGCGGCGCGGGCGTCGTCGTCCTGCGCCACCCCGGCGACTTCGACCCGGCCTCGGTGGGCGTGTCCGTCGCCGAGCC
This sequence comes from Actinomyces sp. W5033, assembly GCF_051303165.1. Classification (NCBI taxonomy): domain Bacteria; kingdom Bacillati; phylum Actinomycetota; class Actinomycetes; order Actinomycetales; family Actinomycetaceae; genus Actinomyces; species Actinomyces sp. W5033. The sequence goes on from NZ_JBPPGD010000001.1 coordinate 361,518, forward strand.
CGTGTCCTGGCCCACCACCGACGGGGCCACGGCCTACGGCTTCTTCTACCCGCCGGCCTCCGCGTCCTTCGAGGGCCCTGAGGACGAGCGGCCCCCGCTCATCGTCGGCGTCCACGGTGGGCCGACCGCCGCCGCCAGCCCCGGCTACTCGCTGGCCGTGCAGTACTGGACCAGCCGCGGCTTCGCCTTCCTCGACGTCAACTACCGGGGGTCGTCGGGCTACTCCTCCGGCTACCGCAAGGCCCTCAACGGCCACTGGGGCGTGCGCGACGCCGACGACGTCATCTCGGGCGCGCAGCACCTCATCGACGCCGGGCGCGTGGACCCGGCCCGCGTCGCCGTGCGCGGAGCCTCCGCCGGAGGCTTCACCGTCCTGTCAGCGATCCGCCGTTGCGAGCTGTTCTCCGCAGCCACCAGCGTCTTCGGCGTCACCGACCTGGCGCGGATGGCCTCCACTACCCACAAGTTCGAGTCGCGCTACATCCAGAGCCTCGTCGGCGCCGAGGACCTGGCCGACCCGGTCTACACCGAGCGCTCGCCGATCCACCACGTTGACGAGATCCACACCCCGCTGCTGCTGCTCCAGGGAAGCGAGGACCCGGTTGTCCCCGCCGAGCAGGCCACCGCCCTGCACCACGCGGTCGCGGACAGGGGCCTGCCCGTGGCCCTGGAGGTCTTCCACGGGGAGGGCCACGGCTTGCGCATCGCCTCCAACATCCACCGGGCACTGACCACCGAGCTGAGCTTCTACACGCAGGTGTGGGGCCTGTCCCGGGACGACGGCACCGAGCCCGTCGTCGTGGAGAACCTCACCCGCTGAGCCCAGGAGGGACCACGAGCGTGAACGGCCCGCACGCACGCCGCCGCACCGGCACGCAGGCCGTTCTGCGCCTGCTGCGCCACCACCGCAGCGGCCTGTACACCCTGGCGCTGCTGGTCGGGCTCGTCGCGGGCCTGGGCGCCATCGCCTTCAGGCTGGGCATCGACGCCTGGGCCCGGCTCATGACCGGCACCTCACAGTACGCAGGAGGGGCCAGCACCGGGCTCCTGGCCCCACTGGGCCCCTGGTTCCTCCTGGCGGCCCCTGTGCTCTCCGGCGCCCTCGTGGGGCCTGTCATGGCCCTGGCCGGGCGCACGAGCACCGGTCACGGTGTCTCCGGCGTCATCTGGGCCGCCCGGCGCTCCGACGGAGCCATGGCGCCTGTGCCCGCGGTGGCCTCGACGGTCAGCGCCTGCCTCACCATCGGCGGCGGCGGCTCGGTTGGCCCCGAGGGACCCATCGCCGAGCTCGGCGCCAGCGTCGCCACGCTCTTCGGACGACGCCTCGGGCTGCCGACCCGCTCGGTGCGCCTGCTCGCCGCGGCCGGCACCGCCGCGGGCATCGCGGCGGCCTTCAACGCCCCGCTCGCCGCCGCCTTCTTCGCCATGGAGGTCATCCTCCTGGACTTCACCCTCGACGCCTTCGCCTTCGTCGTGCTGGCCTCGGTGTCGGCCACGGTGCTGTCCCACCACGTCCTGGGCCAGGCGCTGGCGACCTCCCTGCCCGTGCTCGACCTCGCCGGTGACGCCCAGCTGGGCTGGGTGGCGCTGCTCGGCCTGGTCGGGGGCGCCGTCGGGGTCGGCTTCTCGCGCTGCCGCTACCTCATGGCCGACGCCGCGCGCAGGCTGCTCGACCGCCTGCGGGTGCCCGCCTGGGCCCGGCCCGCGCTGGGAGGCCTCGCCGTCGGAGCCATGCTGCTGGCCTTCCCGCAGACCTACGGCGAGAGCGAGGCCGTGCTCGACCGTGTCCTCAACGGCGCTCAGGGCACCGGGCTCCTCCTCCTGCTCGTCGCGGTCAAGGTGCTCGCCACCTGTCTGACCCTCGCCGTCGGCTTCACCGGCGGGGTCTTCGCCCCCTCCCTGTTCATCGGCGCGGCCCTGGGCGCCGCTTTCGGCACCGCCCTCGTGCCCGGCCAGCCCTCCGCCGCCGCCGTCTTCGGCGTCATCGGCATGGGGGCGGTCTTCACGGGCTCGGCGCGCGCCCCCATCACCGCCGTCGTGCTCATCATCGAGATGACAGGCCAGTACTCCCTCCTGCTGCCCCTCATGCTCGCCAGCGTCCTGGCCACCTTCATGAGCCGCTTCCTCACCCGCACGACGATCTACACCGAGGAGCTGCGCCGCCGGGGCGAGGACGTCGAGGACCCCGTCGTGTCGACCCTCATGGGGCGCGCCTCGGCCCGCGAGGTCATGAGCTCTCCCCCGGCGGTCCTCGAGGCCGACGCGACGCTGTCCGAGGCCGCCCATGAGCTGCGCGCCTCGGGCTCGAGCGTCCTGCCCGTGGTCGGTCCGGACCATGGCCGGCCCGGGTCCTTCGGCTACCTCCTGGGCTGCGTGAGCGCGTTGCAGGTGGCGGAGGCCTCGCTGGCCGAGGGCGCCGCCGACCGGCCCGTCGGCGACCTGGAGCTCGCCAGGCAGCGGGTGCCCGCCTCTGACAGCGCCACCGCGGCGCTGGGGCGGCTCACGCGCGGGCAGGCCGAGGGCCTGCCGGTGGTCGAGCCCACCTCCCGGGGCGAGGCCCTCGTCGGCTGGGTCTCACAGCAGGACATGGTCAGGCGCCTCTACCGGCACCAGAGGGACGCCTATGAGGCGGCCCAGGCGCGCACGTCCTTCGGTGAGCGCGTCCAGACCTGGTGGCGCAGGGGCGTCACTCGCCGGGGCGGCGGCACTGACGCGGGCGCTCGGCGCGCCTCCCGCTGATCGAGTGGCCCAGCCCCTCCATGCGCTCGGCCGTGACGACGATGCGCCTGGGGTCCGAGAACCACATCCACACTCCCGCCACGAGGGGCAGGAACAGAGGCAGGTACAGGTGCCTGCGGCCGCCGTCGGCCCAGACCGAGGCGCTGAGCTCCACCGCCGTGCCGGTCCAGGTGAGCAGGCCGAAGAGCAAGGCCCCGGTGAGCAGGGCAGCCAGGGTCATCCAGCCGATGACGCGCATCCTGCGGCCGTTGTGGGCCACGCACACCGCCAGGAGGAGGTGGAGCAGGCCGGCCGCGACATTGAGGCTTCCCAGCACTGGCGCGCCCGCGGGGTCACGGATGAGGCTGACGGTGCTGGGGCCCAGCAGGACCAGCCCGAAGACGGCGAGGGCGACGACGAGGAGCCGGCTCAGGCCGTGGGCGGGCCGACGGCGGTCCTCCACGCTGCTGACCACCAGCTGCTCGCGCTGCACGGGCTCATGCGAGGCCATTGCTCGTCCCTCCTCTGCGCGCCAGGCCGTGTCCGGTGCCGCGGCGGCTCACGCCCCAACGGACGCTCGGACACTACCATCCGGCTCATGACGACGTACGACGCCCCTGTTGCCCTCACCAGCCTGCCCTCACTGTCCTTCCTGGGCGCCCCCGCCGCCCAGGCGCGTGCCGAGGTGCTCGTCCTGGCGGCCCGCGCGCCGCAGGGCGCCGAGAGCGGCCCGCGCCTGCTGGCCGACGGACCCGGGCTGGAGGGCCTGGACCTGCCGGCCCTCGAGGCGGTGGCCGCCACGCTGGGCCTGACGGGCGCCCTCGACGAGGTCGTGCGGGTACCGGCCGCGGCGCTGCCCGGCACCCCGGTGGCGGCGGACGTGCTGCTCGTGGTCGGCACCGGTGAGGAGCTGGCCCGGGGCGCGGACCCGACCCGTGACAGCCAGGCCCTCGGCGTCAGCCGTGCCGCGGTGCTGGAGCGGGCCGCCGCCCGGGCCGCCCGGGCCCTGGCCGGCACGGGGTCGGCCTGCTTCTCCATGTCCCCCGCCGATGAGGTGGAGGCTTTGCACGTGGCCCAGGGCGCTCTCACCGGCGCCTACGCCTGGGCAGGACGGGTGCCGGCCCCTCCGGCGCCGTTGGGCCGGGTCCTCGTGCTGCTGCCCGAGGGCGTGCCGGCACCGCGGCCCGCCACGGCCCTCGCGCTCGCCGAGGGCGTCGCGCTGACCCGGGACCTGGTCAACGAGCCACCGAACCGCCTGACGCCCGCGGTCTTCGCCGACCTCGCCCGCGACGTGGCGGCCTCCGCCGGGCTGGAGGTCGAGGTCCTGGACGAGCGGGCCCTGGCAGAGCAGGGATTCGGCGGGATCCTCGGCGTGGGCAAGGGCTCCGTCCACCCGCCCCGCCTCGTGCGCCTGGTCTGGGCGCCCGAGGGCGCGCGGCGCAGCGTGGCCATGGTCGGCAAGGGCATCACCTTCGACTCGGGCGGTCTGTCCCTCAAGCCCGCGGCGTCGATGCCGGAGATGAAGTCCGACATGGCCGGGGCCGCGACGGTGCTGGGAACGCTCCTGGCAGCCGCGCGCCTGGGGCTGGGGGTGCGCGTGGAGGCCTGGCTCGCACTCGCCGAGAACCTGCCCGCGGCAGACGCCCAACGCCCCAGCGACATCGTCACGGTGTACGGGGGCACGACGGTGGAGATCACCAACACCGACGCTGAGGGACGCCTCGTCATGGCCGACGCGCTCGCCCGGGCGGTCCGGGAGGAGCCCGACGCCCTGCTCGACGTCGCCACGCTCACCGGCGCCCAGATCGTGGCACTGGGCGAGCACGTCTCGGGCGTCATGGGCACGCCCGCCCTGCGCGACGCCGTGGTGAGCGCGGCTGTCGCCGCCGGAGAGGCCTTCTGGCCCATGCCCCTGCCCGAGCACTTGCGCTCCCGGCTCGACAGCCCGTACGCGGCACTGCGCAACGCGGTGACGGGCTCACGTGGAGGCGGCATGCTCACGGCCGGGCTCTTCCTGCGCGAGTTCACCGGATCGGTGCCGTGGGCGCACCTGGACGTGGCGGGCCCGGCCTTCAACGACGGCGAGCCCTGGGCGGGCGTGCCGACGGGCGGTACCGGTGCCGGTGTGGCGACGCTGCTGGAGCTGCTCCGCGGTTACGAGGACTGAGGCTCCTGCGCGGTGGCCTGCGCGCACCCTCCCAGCAGAACGTGAGCAGTCTCACGGCCCATGGGGGACTCTAGTCCCGCACCGGCCGTCACTTCTGGGGTTGGCGGGCCGTGGCCGGTGAAACAATGACGGCGTGCCGACACGCCCCGCCACGGGGCGAAGGACATCAACGAGGAGTGAATTCGTGACTGACACCGTCTACGACATGGTCGTCCTGGGCGCCGGCTCGGGCGGCTACGCCGCTGCCCTGCGCGGGGCCCAGCTGGGCCTGAGCGTGGCCCTCATCGAGGCCGACAAGGTCGGGGGCACCTGCCTGCACCGCGGCTGCGTGCCCACCAAGGCGATCCTGCACGCCGCCGAGACCGCCGAGGCCGTGCGCGAGGCCGGCGCCCTGGGTGTCCGCGCCCACCTCGAGGGCATCGACATGACCGCCGTCAACGCCTACAAGGACGGTGTCGTCAACCGGATGTACAAGGGCCTGCAGGGCCTGGTCTCCTCCCGCGGCATCGAGGTCGTGGGAGGCTGGGGCAGGCTCGTGGCCAAGGACGCCGTCGAGGTGGACGGCCGCGTCATCAGGGGCCGCAACATCGTCCTGGCCTCGGGCTCCTACTCCAAGACGATCGGCCAGCAGATCGACGACAAGGTCCTCACCTCCGAGGGCGCCCTGCGGATGGACCACGTGCCGGCCTCCGCCGTCATCCTCGGCGGCGGTGTCATCGGCGTCGAGTTCGCCTCCGCCTGGGCCTCGCTCGGGTGCCAGGTCACGATCATCGAGGGCCTGCCCCACCTCGTGCCCAACGAGGACGAGGCGATCTCCAAGATGCTCGAGCGCTCCTTCCGCAAGCGCAAGATCGCTTTCAAGACCAAGACGATGTTCGCCTCGGTGGACCGCACCGAGGCGGGCGTCACGGTCCACACCGAGGACGGCGCCTCCTACGACGCCGAGGTCATGCTCATCGCCGTCGGACGCGGGCCGGCCACCGCCAACCTCGGCTACGAGGAGGTCGGGGTCGCGATGGACCGCGGCTTCGTCCTCACCGACGACTACGGGCGCACCAACGTCGAGGGCGTGTGGGCCGTGGGCGACATCGTCCCCGGCGTCCAGCTCGCCCACCGCGGCTTCGCCCAGGGCATCGTCGTGGCCGAGATGATCGCCGGGCTCTCCCCGCAGCCGGTGGATGACGTCAAGGTCCCCAAGGTCACCTTCTGCGAGCCGGAGATCGCCTCCGTCGGCCTGTCCGAGGCCAAGGCACGGCAGCTGCACGGCGCCGAGAACATCACCACGGCCGAGTTCAACGTCGCGGGCAACGCCAAGAGCCAGATCCTGGGCACGCAGGGCTTCGTCAAGCTCGTCTCCGTCAAGGGCGGGCCGGTCGTCGGCTTCCACGCCATCGGCGCCCGGATGGGTGAGCAGGTCGGAGAGGGCCAGCTCATTGTCAGCTGGGAGGCCGACGCCGACGACCTGGCCTCACTTGTCCACGCACACCCCACGCAGAATGAGACCATCGGTGAGGCCGCCATGGTCCTGGCCGGCAAGGCCCTGCACAACCACGACTGAGCAACCGCAGAAGAGGAATGACTCCCATGTCTGAGTCCGTGAAGATGCCCGCTCTGGGCGAGTCCGTCACTGAGGGAACCGTCTCCTCCTGGCTCAAGGCCGTGGGTGAGACCGTCGAGGCCGACGAGCCGCTGCTCGAGGTCGCCACCGACAAGGTGGACACCGAGGTCCCCGCCCCGGTGTCCGGCACCGTCCTGGAGATCCTCGTGCCCGAGGACGAGACCGTCGAGGTCGGAACCGTCCTGGCCATCATCGGCGACCCCTCCGAGGCCACCGCCGCCCCCGCCCCTCCAGCACCCGCCGCAGCGCCGGCACCGGCCCCCGCCGCAGCGCCGGCCCCCGCTGCCGCACCGCAGGCAGCTGCGGCACCCTCCGCCTCGGGCACCACGGTGAAGATGCCCGCTCTGGGCGAGTCCGTCACTGAGGGAACCGTCTCCTCCTGGCTCAAGGCCGTGGGTGAGACCGTCGAGGCCGACGAGCCGCTGCTCGAGGTCGCCACCGACAAGGTGGACACCGAGGTCCCCGCCCCGGTGTCCGGCACCGTCCTGGAGATCCTCGTGCCCGAGGACGAGACCGTCGAGGTCGGAACCGTCCTGGCCATCATCGGCGACCCCTCCGAGGCCACCGCCGCCCCCGCCCCTCCAGCACCCGCCGCAGCGCCGGCACCGGCCCCCGCCGCAGCGCCGGCCCCCGCTGCCGCACCGCAGGCAGCTGCGGCACCCTCCGCCTC
>NZ_JBPPGD010000010.1:0-115114 GCF_051303165.1 Actinomyces sp. W5033
GCCAGGTCAACCTCTGATCCCCTGACGCAGGGGTGCCCCCGCCGTCGACGTGTGCGACGGCGGGGGCACCTGCGTGAGAAGAGGGATCAGCCGGCGGAGGAGTCGTCGTCCTTGGTGAAGTGGCTGACGACGCCCTTGACCGTGTCCTTGACGTCCTCGACGGCCTCGGTGGCCTTGCCCTGGAGGTTCTGGAGAACGCCCTCGGTCTCGACCTCCTTGTCGCCGATGACCTTGCCGGTGGTCTCCTTGATCTTGCCTGCGACCTGGTCGTAGGTGCCGTTACTCATGTCTGGGCTCCGTTCCGCGGGGAGCGGGCTGCTCCGTCGCTCTTGGGTGGGACCATCGTCATAGATGAACCTGAAGAATTCCTGGATGGGGTGCGTGTTCTTGGCATGAGTGGTGTGGGGTGGGGGCGTGGGCGCGGTGCCTGGCTGCGCGGGCTGTCGTGGCCTGGGGTGGGGCGACGACGGCGAACGGCCTGGGCTTCAGCCCGGACGGCGCCCGCGCCTCCTGGGTGGACACGCCGGCCCGCACGATCACGCTGCTGGACTACGACGCCCGAGCAGTCTCTGGCGGGTGTCTGCGAGGTGCGCGTCGATCCACTCGGCCACGGGTGCGGGGGTGTGCGCGACGGCGCCCGTGGACCACGTCTCGCTGAAGCGGTCCAGGGTCTCGTCGACGACGTCGAGGACGTCTGTGCCGCCGACACCCAGCTGGTTCTGGAGCCGGGTGAAGTGCTCGCGGTGGACCTCGCTCAGGCGCCGGGCCCCGAAGAAGGGCAGCCCGAGCTCGGGGTCGCCCTCAGGCTCTGGGTAGACGGCGGTGCACACGAGGTCGTAGGCGGGGGAGAGGCGGGTGTGGGTGCCGTCGGGGTAGATGAGTGACCAGTTCTTCAGGTGCGCGTCACCGTTGCCGATGAGCAGGTTGAAGACGCTGCGGCGCACCGCCTCCTGGAGTGAGCTGTTGTCTGATCCGCGCCACGACAGCCCGAGGACAGTCTCCACGTTGGAGCGGTACTTGCCTTCGCCGATGCCGTAGACCCCGAGCACCTGAGCGAAGTCCTCGATGTGGATGCGTCCTGTGGGGGAGCGGTCGAAGCGGCGGACCGCGTAGGCCTGGGTCTCGTCGGAGGGCCAGGCTCCCGGGCCGAGCCCGTCAACGCTGCTGCGTGACCGCAGCGCCGTCTCCGGCACCGCGATACCGGTGCGGTGGGCGAGGTCCATCATGGCGTACTCGTTGGCCGGGAGCTGCGGGTGGTGGCTGTCGGGCGTCTTGAGGATCCAGTCGCCGTCCTCGCCGTGGGCGGGAAGTGCGAGGCGGTCTCCGGCGGCCCGCATGGAGAATTTGAGTGCCATGCCTGCGAGAGAGAAGCGGATCGCGTCCGACCCGAGGGCTGGCTGGACGGTCTCCCCCCCGACCTCTGACAGGTGGACGTCGGCCGCCTCGGCCTCACGCCGCACCTCGACGGCCCCGGGCAGGTCGCTGCCGATCCGCTCAAGAAGGTCCATCTCCCGGTGGACGCTCACCCCCTGCTCGCGGGCGATGAGCTCGCGCAGACGCCCCTCGGGCAGCAGGTTTGAGAACCAGGCAGGAACAGTGTTGTTGCCGCGCGGCTGCTGACGCGGGTGGTTGTCGAACCACAGGCCGAGGGGCCGCCGATCCGGTCGGTGCCAGTAGTCGCGGTCGAAGCTGAAGATGGTGAAGGTGGTGTCGGCGTCGCGACGCAGGATCGTGCCCACGTGCTCGCCGTGAAGCAGGACGGCGTAGGAGGTGTCGGTCATGGGCCTGCCTCCTCGTGCACCGTCGGACTGATGAGCTCCTCAAGCGGTGGCGTGTCCTCCTGCCGCCAGGCGGTGCGCGCGTCGAGGAAGCCCGTGAGGTAGCGGTGCAGCGCGGCCGCTCTCAGGCTCAGGAACTCGACGACCTCATTGCGTTGGAGGTGGCCGAGCATCTCGGTGTCCAGCAGCAGGGAGGCGAGGTCACTGCTGGGGCTGAGGAGGGACAGCAGGTCGCGGCGGTCCTGGACGGAGATCACCTTGCTCGCTGCCATTGCGGCGCCCTCCGGCAGGTTGGAGGGACTGACGAGGTCCGTGACGACCGTGCGAGGGGTGGTCTCTCCCTCGAGCTGGTCCGCGAGCATCTCGGGTGTGAGCGCCTCCCCGGTCCCGGGGTCGACGGGGCCGAGGGCCCAGAGGGCGGTGAGGATCATCTTGGAGCTCGAGCGTGTCGCGCGGAAGACAGTGAGGTCGGGGACGCGTGGCGCCTCAGGCCGTGTGACTGAGGCCAAGAGCCTGTGGACCGACGCCGACTCCTCACCACGCACCACACAGCCGGCCATGTCGCGCAGGTCAGTCTGTGAGCCGTTGATTCCCAGCGCGTCGGCATTCGCGCTGGAGCGCCAGAACCAGCGGGTGAGGAGCTCGAGATTGCGCTGGTGCGGGCTGGGGAAGAGGGCGAAGAACCGGGTGAGGACCAGCAGCTGGAAACGGAAGGGCAGGAAGGCGAGGTGGGGGACCCCGCAGTGGTCCTGCAGGAAGCGCACCGCGGCCACGAGGGCGCGCTCGGTGGCCTCGTAGGCTCCAGCCTCGTTCTCGTCAGGGAAGTCGCTGATGCGACGTCGGCTGTCGGAGAACTCGCCGTGGACGTCCCGGGTGATATCCGTGTGCCGTCGCACGAGGATCGCCTGGACGATGATCTGCTCGCCCAGCTGCCCGAACCGTGTCTGGGCGTCGGTGCTCGTCGCGATGCCCGTCGTCGTGCGGGAGGGATCGGGGCCGCCGTGGATGGCGTTGAAGATCTCGGCGGCGTTGAGACGTTTTCCCCGGGAGTTGATCCGGTCGAAGACCTCGCGAAGAGTGGCCTCGTCGGCCTGCATCATGACTGTCGCGGGGATGGTGAGGCGGTTGAGCCTGCCGGCGACGTCCTGGACGTGCTCGGCATGGTCGAAGGCGTCCGGGTTGTTGCCGAGCCAGCGCAGTGCCCGGCTGAAGTCGAACAGGTCCGGGAAGGGGATGACCCAAGGCTCCTCGAGCCGGCGCCCGTTGACGATCTCGTGGTCCCTGAGAGAGTAGCCGAGTGCGAAGCGGGGGTCCTGCGCGCCGTCGGGGTCGACGACGTTGACAAGGCTGGTAACGCGCTGCTGCCCGTCCACCACCCACAGGGCGTCGGGGTGAGCCGGGGCATCGACCCGTAGTGCGCCGATGGTCAGCCTCTCCGGCGGAGCCTCACGCTGCCACAGGAGCAGGCTGCCGATGGGGTATCCCCTCAGGAGGGAGTCGAGCAGGTTCTGGACGTCCTTCGCCTCCCACCGGAAGGAGCGTTGGAACTGTGGGACGCGCACTCGGCCGGAGCGCACGAGCTCGCGCAGCTCGGCGATGGTGTAGGCCTGGCTCTTCGAGATCGCCGGTGAGTGCTCCATGACGACGATTATGCCGTGGGTGGGTGACACGAATCCGGCCGCGGTGCCCGACGGTGCGGCCCGATAGCCTGGCACCATGAAGTCACAGCGAATGACCGACACGATCTCCTACCACGGCGAGGGGCCGGTGTGGTGGGAGGCCACCGGCCGCCTGCGCTTCGTGGACATGCTGCACGGCACGGTCATCGAGGTCGACGACGACGGCTCCCACCGTCGTCTGGCCGTGCCCTCGCGCGTCGCCTCCGTCATCCGCCCGCGCACCGGCGGGGGCGCGCTCGTCGCCACCGAGCGGGGCGTGGCGCTGGGACGCGCGGAGGACCTGTCGGACCTGGAGGAGGTCGTCGAGCTGTACTCGGACCCGACGATCCGCACGAACGAGGGCGGTTGCGACCCCGACGGCCGGCTGTGGATCGGCACCATGTCCTGGGAGCGGGTCGCGGGGGCCGCGAAGGTCTACCGCTGGGACGGGCCGGGCGCCCAGCCCGTCGAGGCCTGGGGCGGGGCGACGACGGCGAACGGCCTGGGCTTCAGCCCGGACGGGGCCCGCGCCTACTGGGTGGACACGCCGACCCGCACGATCACGCTGCTCGACTACGACGCCGAGGCCGGCCTGGTGAACCCGCGCCCGTGGGTGGTCATCGAGGAGGGGACGGGCAAGCCTGACGGCCTGACGGTCGACGCCGAGGGCGGCGTCTGGGTCGCCCTGCACCGTGGCGGTGCGGTCAGGCGCTACGACGCCGAGGGGCGGCTGAGTGAGGTCGTGGAGGTGGAGGTCTCCAAGGTGACGGCCTGCGCCTTCGGAGGTCCCGGCCTGGACCGGCTGTTCATCACCACCTCGCGCGAGAACCTGCCCGACGACGTTGAGCCCGCCTCCGGGTCTGTGTACGTCGCCGAGGTCGGTGTCAGGGGCCTGGCGCCGCTGCCCTTCCGAGGGTAGGGGTCTCGCGGCCGGGTGAGGTCTCAGGGGTTGACGGCCGTCAACCACTTACGGATGTGTGGTGCTGGGAACGTTCCTCTCGTTCAGGTCAATGAACCGCTCGAAGTGCCAGCGGAGGCGCTGACCATCCGGCTGGAGCGCTCGCCTCTCAGGAACGTGAGTTAGTGTTCTTCCTACAAAGGTAACGAGCGCGCGCTTGCCGGAGACTTCCTCCAGACGTCTTGCTCGCTCAGCGACATGAATGCGCCGCGACTCGTCGATGCCCAGAAGGTGCTTGTCGTACGCCGTGTGGTGTATTCGACATAGGGCCATTCCATTGGCGACCATTGGAACACCTGCGTCGTTCGCGTCATCCACGATATGGGCGGCTTCGATCAGTTGAGCGTGTGGTAGGTCGCATATGGCGCAAGATATGCTGTATGCCGAGAGGACATCCTCGCGAAACTTCTGCTGATGCAGCCGCTGCTTCGTCCAACGGGACACATACTTCCGCTCTATTCCCTCGGCGGCTCGCTCTCTGATGTCGGAGAGGTCAATCGGCTGATCGGGATCGCCTCCGATGGTGACGAGGAACTCGCGGTTTTCGTCGTCTACTCCCGTGATGAACGCAGGAAATCGCGCATAGTAATATAGGGTGTTGGCCGGTTTTGTGCCAACAAGCCATGCGAGTGGGTACCCGCGTTCTGCGGCCAAGAGCATGGCGCGGTTGGTCCATTCCTTATCTCGGGTAGCGGCCATCTTGTATCGGAGTGTGCCGTCCTCGTCGATACGGTCCTCGTAGGGGGCTTCTTGCCCGATCTTGCGCGCCGTCGTCTTGAATGTCAGCGCCGCGGCCAGAAAACGAGGCTTCCAGATTCCCTGGTTGCGAGAGATGAGAGGAATCTGGTGGCCATGCCAGAAGAATCCGCGTTCGAGTTCTCCGAAAGTCGTGAGTTCCTGGCCTTCGTTTCGACGAGAGTCGAACCAGGCCATCATGGCGAGGTGTGCGTCGAGTTCCTCCTCTGGTGAGAACGCTGGCCCGTCCGCCATGACGTGTCCTTTCGCTCGTCGGGAGTCGACGGTGCCAAGTCTGCCGCATCTGCACATGTGTGGGCATGGTCGAGGAGCCAGCTGGTGTGCTGGTGAGCGCTCCGGGTGCCCGTGCGTTGCCTGTGACGAGGCCCTCGGGGCCGGGTTGTCTCTCCCGGGCCCGAGGGCCTTCGTTCGTGAGGGGCTCCGCGCCCTGGTTCCCAGCAGGGGGAGCGTCTCCTCCTTCGTCGGAGCGGGTGGTGCGGGCTCCCTAAGACCCGTGCCATCCTCGGTTTGGGCCGGTCGCTGGGCTCCCCAACCCTCGCGACCCGTTCCGTCCGGCGGTGGTTCATATGTAACCCTCCGACCCTGAAAGGCCACCCCCGCCCACCCTGTGAAGACCCTAGGAACCCGGGCCGAGCCCCGGCCGACCGCCGTCGGCGCCGTGCTCAGTGGCCGGAGCTGAGGACCATGTGGGAGATGAGGTGGTCGAGCCTGCGCACGTCCACACCGCGGCCGAGCTTGATCTTGATGTGCCCGGCGCGCGTCCACATCTCCAGCTCGGAGTTGAGGTCGAGGTGACCCGCGTTCTCACTCGACCACATGTTGATCGACGAGTACGGCAGCGAGTACAGCTCCACCTTCTTGCCCGTCAGCCCCTGGGCGTCGCGCACGATAAGGCGCCGGTCGGTGAACACTGCTGAGTCCCGCATCGTCTTGTACGCGGCGATCGGCCGCTCGCCCTGCAGGAGGATCGGGCCGATGTCGGCCGGGATCGGGCACTCGGACATGAAGGTCCACGCGACGATGGCGTTGAGCTCGGACGGCACGGGAGGGCTCCTGGGGTTGTCGGGCCGATGACGTCCGGATGATACCGGGCCTGTGACGAGGCCCTCGGGGCCGGGTTGTCTCTCCCGGGCCCGAGGGCCTTCGTTCGTGAGGGGCTCCGCGCCCTGGTTCCCAGCAGGGGGAGCGTCTCCTCCTTCGTCGGAGCGGGTGGTGCGGGCTCCCTAAGACCCGTGCCATCCTCGGTTTGGGCCGGTCGCTGGGCTCCCCAACCCTCGCGACCCGTTCCGTCCGGCGGTGGTTCATATGTAACCCTCCGACCCTGAAAGGCCACCCCCGCCCACCCTGTGAAGACCCTAGGAACCCGGGCCGAGCCCCCGCCGTCGCCCCCCCCGCCGTCGCCACCCCCCCACCCTGATACTGACACCGTGTCATGCGACTTTGACTCAGAGACTTAGGTCAAACTAACTTGCCTTTGTCAAACCCGTCGGACGTCGCTACCCCAAGGACCCCCGTGAAGATCGCCCGCACCCTCCCTCTCGCCGCCGCGGCCCTGGCCGCCCTCCTCGCCGTCGGCGTCACCACCGTCTTCTCCGCCTGCGACCCCAAGCCCGACGGCACCTGGATGCACTGCCACCACTGCCAGAACCAGGTCACCGCCGGAGGCGCCCTCCTCGCCCTCGTCCTGGGCGCCAGCGCCTTCGTGCGCAACCGCGCCCTGCGCGCAGTCCTCCAGGCCCTCGGCGTCGTCGGCGCCGTCGTCGTCCTCCTCCTGCCCGGCATCATCTGCCCCCTGTGCATGATGGAGACGATGCGCTGCCACACCGTCTTCCAGCCCTTCACCCGCATCATGAGCGTCCTCGTCGCCGGCACCGCCACCGCCTCCCTCGCCACCACCCTGCGCGGCGAGCGCCGCCCCGCAGGCACTCCCGCCCCGGTCGCCGCCTGACGGCCCGCCCCGGCCGCCATGAGCACCCGCGTGCGCGCCGCCCTGGCCGCGCTCGCCCTCCTGCTCGCGCCCGCCCTCGGTGCCTGCGCCCCCGCCCCCACCACCGACTACGCAACCGCGCACAAGGGCGACGTCGTCACCCTCGGCACCTGGGAGCAGGACGCGGACCCCACCAACGGCGCCGAGCCCCTGGAGTGGATCGTCCTGGACCGCATCGACGACCATCTCCTGCTGCTGACCGCCAACGTCATCGCGTCCCGCCCGTACCACCACGTCCCCTTTGAGGCCATCACCTGGGCCGACTCCGACCTGCGCGCCTGGCTCAACACGGACTTCCTCACCCGCGCGCTCACCCCCGACGAGCAGGACCTCGTCGAGCCCACCGTCCTGGACAACCCCGACCAGTCCGTCACCGGCACCGAGGGCGGAGCCCCCACCACCGACCGGGTCCTGGCCCTGAGCGAGACCGACGCCGTCATCTACCTCTCCGCGGACTGGGACCGCGAGTGGACCGGTCAGGCCACCGTTGTCCCCGCTGCCGCCAGCCCCGCCCTCTACACCGACGACGAGGGACACGCCGACTGGTGGCTGCGCTCGCCCGGAGGGGACGACTACGCTGCCCAGTACGTCTCCGCCGCCGGAGCACCTGTCACTGCCGGGATCGCCGTCGACGCCGAGCTCGGCGTGCGCCCCGCCCTGTGGCTCAGCCTCCCCCCTGCCCGGAGCGCCGCGCCGTCCGCCACCGCGCCGTCCGCCACCAGCAGCACGGAGCCGCGCCCGTGACCCGGCCCCTGACCCTGCGTGCCCTGCCTGCCCGCAACGCCCTCGCCCACCGCGCCCGCACCGCGATCCTCCTGGCCCTGGCCCTGGCCCAGGCGGCCTGCCTCATGGCCGGGCTCACCCTCCTGGCCGGCACGCGCACCGAGCTGCTCCTCGCCGAGCAGCGCCTGGGCGCCGACGTCATCGTCTACCCCACCGCCGGCCGCCAGCAGGTTCCCGACAACGCCCTCACCGTCCTGGGGACCCCTGTTGACTACCAGCGCGATCGCACCGCCCTGGCCCGCCTGTCCCAGAACGACGACATCGCCGTCGTCACCCACCAGCTCTACCTCAGCACCACCCTGGGCGACGGCCAGGACGCCTGGGTCGTCGGCTACGAGCCCGCCACGGACACGGTCCTGTCCGCCTGGCTCGAGGAGGGCCCCGACGCCGACCCCACCACCGGCACCCTCGCCGTCGGCACGAACGTCGCCGCCAGGCTGGGCGGCGACCCCGCCACCGTCACCCTCTGGGGCCGGCAGTGGCCCGTTACCGCCCACCTCGCCGCCACCGGCACCCGCCTCGACGACGCCGCCCTGGCCAGCACCAACACCCTGCGTGCCCTCCTCGACGCCGCCACCGCCGCGGGCGACACCCGCTACCAGGGGCTCGACCCCGCCACCAGCTACTCCGCCGCCCTCCTCACCCTCCACGAGCGCGAGGACGCCGCCGCCGTCGCCGGGTGGGTCAATGTCTACGTCCGCAAGGTGACCGCCGACTACTCCGACGCCGCCCTGGTCTCCACCGCCACGGCGGTCACCACCCAGCTGGGCCTCGTCGTCGGCGCCACCGTCCTGGCGTGGGCGCTGCTCGTGGCCGCCCACGCCGTCACCCAGTCCCTGCTCATGCACGAGCGCCGCCAGGAGGTCCGCGTCTGGCGCACCGTCGGCGCCAGCGCCCGCACCGTGCGCCGTCTCCTGACCCACGAGACGCTGCTCGTGCACGTAGCCGGCGCCCTCGTGGGGACCGCCTGCGCCACCACGGCCCTCGTCCTGGCGGGCAGGGCCCTGCCCGGTGGGGCGCCGCAGGCCGACGCCCTCGCCGTGGCCGCCGTGGCCGCCGTCGGCCTCACCCTGCTCACCGCCGCCGCCAGCACCCACCTCGCACTGGGCCGCGCCCTGCGCCATGACGGCGGCCAGGCGCTCCTGACCGTCTGACACCACTGGAGGAACACACGTGCTCACCATGAGGACCCTGCCGTGGCGCAACCTGCGGGGCTACCCCGCGCGCACCGCGGCCCTGCTCACGCTCACGACCCTCATGGCGGTCGCCGCCTTCGGAGGGGGGCTCGTCATCCAGGGCGTGCGCCAGGGGCTGGGCCTGGCCCAGTCGCGACTGGGTGCCGACATCCTCGTCACCCCCGAGGACACCGGCACAGGCTTCAACCCCCAGCAAGCCCTGACCCAGACCGAGCCCGACTACTTCTACATGGACGCCGGCGTCGTGGAGCAGGTCGCCGCCGTCGAGGGCGTCGAGCAGGTCTCCGCCCAGCTCTACCTCGCCTCCGCCAAGTCCTCCTGCTGCTCGGCACGGCTACAGCTCATCGCCTTCGACCCGGCCACCGACT
Source organism: Actinomyces sp. W5033 (assembly GCF_051303165.1). Classification (NCBI taxonomy): domain Bacteria; kingdom Bacillati; phylum Actinomycetota; class Actinomycetes; order Actinomycetales; family Actinomycetaceae; genus Actinomyces; species Actinomyces sp. W5033. The sequence goes on from NZ_JBPPGD010000010.1 coordinate 9,485, forward strand.
TCACCATCCAGCCGTGGATCGCCGAGACCCGCTCCGGCGCGGGCGGCTCCGGTGGGGACGACGGCGCGGTGGGGGCCATGGAGGTCGTCGTCGGGGCCAACGTCACCGTCTACAGCTCCGGCACGCTCACCCTGTTCGGCCACGAGCTGCGGATCGCCGGCCAGCTCGCCCCCTCGGGAACGAGCCTCGACAACGCCGTCTACATGAACCGTGAGACCTTCGAGACCGTCCTCAAGGCCTCCTTCGAGAAGAACCTCAACCGCTACGGCTACGTTGACGCCGACGACGTCGTCTCCGCCGTCACCGTGCGCCTGGCCGACGGCGCCGACCCCGACGCCGTGGCCGCCGCCATCGCCGCGCAGGTGGAGGGCGTCACCGTCACCACCGCCTCCGGCATGGTGGCCGGTATCGCGCTCTCCCTCGAGAGCGCCGCCCGCACCGTCACCGTGCTTGTCGCCCTCATCTGGGGCCTCGGGCTGGCCGTCACCGTCCTCGTGCACGCCCTGCTCGTCCACGAGCGCCGGCGTGAGCTCGCCACCCTCACCGCCCTGGGCGCGGACCGCGGCGCGGTGGGGCGCAGCGTCGTCGCCGAGGCCGTCATCATCAACCTGCTGGGCGCCCTGGTCGGCATCCTCGTCTCGGGGGTGGTCGTCACCTCCTTCACCACGGCCATCGGCCAGGCGCTGGGCGTCGGCCTCGTCCTGCCGGGGGTGGGCGTCCTCGTCCTGACCGCCGCCGCCACCCTGGCCGGGGCCGTCCTGGCCGCGGCGCTCAGCGCGGCGACCAGCCTGCGCCTGACCCACCGCGTTGACCCCAGCCTCGTGCTCAAGGAGGGCGAGTGACATGACGACCCATGACCTGACGATCCGGGCGCGGGCCCTGACGAAGGACTACCCCCGCTCCAGCCGCGGCGGCGCGGTGCTCACCGCCGTGGCCCCCACGGACCTCGACCTCGCCCCCGGGAGCCTGACCGTGGTGACGGGCCGCTCCGGCTCCGGCAAGTCCACGCTGCTCATGATGCTCGCCGGCCTGCTGACCCCCACCGCCGGCACGGTGGAGGTGGCAGGCCAGGACCTCTACGCACTCACGGAGCAGGAGCGCTCGCGGCTGCGCAACGAGCGCATCGGTCTCGTGCCCCAGGGGCACACGGCCCTGCGCTCACTGAGCGTCCTGGAGAACGTCCTGCTGCCCGCCGTCATCCGGGGCGAGGCCGAGCCACCGGCGGCGCGTGCCGCCGGGCTGCTCGAGGACGTCGGTCTGGCCGGGCTCGCGGCCGAGCGGCCCCAGGAGCTCTCCGGCGGTGAGCTCAGGCGCCTGGCGATCGCCCGCGCCCTGCTCATGGAGCCCGGTGCCCTGCTCGCTGACGAGCCCACCGCCGGGCTGGACAGTGAGAACGTTGAGGTGGTCCTCGCCCTGCTGCGGCGCGCGGCCGACTCGGGTGCCTGCGTCCTCGTCGTCACCCACGAGGCGGAGGCGGACAGGGTCGCCGACCGGGTCCTGACGATGGACGGCGGGCGCCTGTCCTGAGCGGGCAGAGTGACGAGGCTCGTGCCGGCGGGAGGGGAAAACAACCGGGAAGACCAATAGGCTGGGCTCTCACATCCGCACCCCGTCCGACTTGAGGAACTGATGCCCACCCAGCTGACCGAAGGCACCCCCTGGCGCGTCATTGGCGCCTTCACCGTCCCCCTCGTCCTGGGCAACATCATCCAGCAGGCCTACCAGCTCGCGGACACCATCGTCGTCGGCCGCTTCCTCGGCGTCCTGCCGCTGGCCTCCGTCGGCGCCACCGGTGTCCTGCTCTTCCTCGTCATCGGCTTCTCCTTCGGCATGACCAGCGGCCTGACGATCCCCCTGTCCCAGGCCTACGGCGCCCAGGACGAGCAGGCCGTGCGCCGCTCCGTGGCCGCCGGCACCCTCGTGTCCGTCGCCCTGACCGTCGTGCTCACAGTCGTCGGCACAGTGCTGCTCAGGCCCCTGCTCCTGGCCCTGCACACCCCCGCCGAGCTCATGGACGACGCCATGGGCTACGGCATGGTCTGCTTCGCCACCTCCTTCGCCATCGTCGCCTTCAACTACCTGTCCGCGATCATCCGCGCCGTGGGGGACTCGCGCACCCCGCTCGTCTTCCTCGCCATCGCCTCGGCCCTCAACATCGTGCTCGACGTCGCCCTCATCGCCTGGTTCGGCATGGGCGTCGAGGGCGCTGCCTACGCCACCGCCGTCGCCGAGGCCATCAGCGCCCTGCTGTGCCTGTGGTGGATCCACCGGAGGTTCCCCGTCTTCCACCTGCGTCGTGAGGACTGGCGGGTCACCCGCGCCGAGCTGCGCCACCACCTCAAGATGGGCCTGCCCCTGGGCTTCAACATGTCGATCATCGCCATCGGGGTCGTCGCCGTGCAGCTGCGCCTCAACGAGCTCGGCTCCGAGGCCATCGCGGCCTTCACCACCGCCATCCGCATCGACGGGCTCGCCAACTCGACCCTGTCCTCCATCGGCCTGGCTGTGTCAACCTACGCCGCCCAGAACTTCGGGGCGCGGCGTGTGGACCGCGTGCGCGCGGGCGTCACGCAAGGCGGCCTCCTGGGCGTCGTCACCTCGCTGGCCCTCGCGCTCGTCCTCGTGCCGACCGCCGCCCCGCTCTCGCGCGTCTTCGTGGGCGACGGTTCCGAGCAGGTCGTGAGCCTGTCGGCGCAGGCGGTCATCATGTTCTCCCTGACCTACTGGCTCCTGGCGGTCCTCTACGTGCTGCGTGGCGCCCTCCAGGGCCTGGGCAAGATGCGAGCCCCCTTCTACTCGGGCGTGGCCGAGCTCGTCATGCGCGTCGTCGTGGCGATCTGGCTCGGGGGCGTCTTCGGCTACCTCGGCGTGTGCGCCAGCGAGCCCCTGGCGTGGGTGGGCGCGGTCGCGCTGCTCGTGCCCGCCTACCTGCGCACCCGCCGTCGGCTGCTCGACGACGAGGCGCACAGCGCCCGCTCGGGCCGTGACGCCTGCGCCGGGCCCGGAGGTGGGCGGCCGCCAGCGTGGTGTGCGTCCCATGGTCTGACCTCCCGGTCGGAAGTGGATACGCTGGTGCCGTGAGCCCGTCAGAGCGTCCGGACCAGCGAGTGGCCGTCGTCATCCCGGCCAAGAACGAGGCGGCGCGCATCGCCGCCACCGTCCGGGCCTGCCGGGCCATCCCCCGCGTGGACCTCGTCGTCGTCGTCGATGACGGCTCCACCGACGACACCCAGTGCCACGCCCGCGCGGCCGGCGCCGTCACCGTGCGCCACTCGGTCACCCGGGGCAAGGCCTCCGCCATGGAGACCGGCGCCAGCGTCGTCGCCATGCGCGACTACTCCGACGGCCCCACGCGGCTGCTGCTCTTCATCGACGCCGACCTCGGGGACTCCGCCGCCGCCTGCGCCGAGCTTGTCCCTCCGGTGCTCGACGGCGTCGCCGACATGGCCATCGCCGTGCCCCCCAAGCAGGCCGGGGCCGGCGGCCGGGGCCGGGTGGTGCGCGCCGCCCGCGGTGCCATCGCCGCAGCCACCGGGTGGGCTCCCGTCGCCCCGCTGTCCGGCCAGCGCTGCCTCACCCGCCAGGCCTATGAGACGGCGGCGCCTCTCGCCACCGGATGGGGGGTCGAGGTCGCGCTGAGCATCGACGTGCTCACCGCCGGCCTCGCCGTCATCGAGGTCCCCTGCGACATCACGCACCGCGTCTCCGGCAACGACCGGGCAGGCCGCATCCACCGTGCCACGCAGTACCGCGACGTCCTGCGAGCCATCTCCGTGCGCCGCCTGCGCGGACACCGCGTGCGGGGCCTGGACGAGAACGTCGTCCGGGCACAGTCGCCCTTCCGCGCCTACCGGGCCGTGGGCGAGGACTGAGCCGGCGCCACCGCCTTAGGCCCGGCCTGCGCGCTCCTGGAGCGCACGCCAGTGCCAGCAGGAGCGGGGCCGCGCAGGCCGCCGACAGCACCGCCATCGACGCCCCGGAGTCGTTGACAAGCACCTCGACGACGATGAGCACCAGCAGCGCGCGCAGCACCGGCCCGAACCATCCGGCCGCGCGCCCCCGGGCGGGCGCGAGCGCCTGGTAGCCCGACACGCCCGCCCGCCAGGCCCGGCGCTCACGCGCGAGCCACCACCAGGCCGCTGCCATCCCCACCAGGGCGAGGAGGAGCGCCGCCAGCGCCAGCCGCGAGGACGTGAAGGGAGCCACGAGGGCCCACGCCTTGCGGCGGATCGTCGTCGGCGCCGTCCCGTCCAGGACCTGGCCCACGAAGCGGCCCATATGCGTGCCCGAGCCCGTCATGTGGTCCACGAGACCGAAGCCCCCCACCACCGCGACCGCCAGGACGCCGACTCCGAGCCAGCGCCGCCAGGTGACGCGCCCGCCTGACAGCCCGGCCGTCAGGACCGCGAAGGTGGCCACCAGCGTGAGCGCGCCACCGACGTCGGCGCCCAGTACCGGCAGCCCCACGACGGTCAGCGCCGCCACCCCGGGCACGCCCGACCCCACGAGGGCGGCCGCGCGACGCCGCGCCGGGGAGGGCTGCGCCTCGACGATCGGCCCCACCACCGCCCCCACCGCCACGACGAGTACTGCGGCCGCCAGCGCGAAGGCCGTGTTCGACACCCCGTAGAAGCGTCCCGCCACCACGGCGTTCATGCCCAGCACGCCGTTGAAGCCCAGCGCCGCACCGGTGGCGCCGTCGGCGAGCAGGACGGCGGCGGTGGTGGCCGCCAGCAGGACGGTGGTCAGCGCCGGGGCCGCGGCGGGCTGGCAGGACCTCTCCCGGCTCAGGCCCGGGCGCACCCCGCCGCAGGGCGCGGTGCCTGGCACGTGCGGTGCCGTGTGCTGGCGCAGCGCGCTCACGGCGACGGACAGGGTGTGCAGGAGGGCCACGAGGGCCAGGGCTGTGGCGGCGGTCGCGGCCAGTGCCGCTGGCACCGCCTGCCAGCCCGGCTCGTGGGCGGCGCCCGCACCCGCACGCCACCACGGGATGACGGCGCCCAGCCAGGTGCCGGCCGGCAAGGCGGCCACGAAGGTGGCGGCGGCCCACGTGCCGCGCAGCCGTCCCCGTCCCGCCGGGCCGCGCAGGACGAGCGCTGCCACGACGAGGCACAGCAGGCTGGCGAGCACGAGCGCCCCGCCGACGGGCAGGGTCGTCATCTGCGAGGCCCTCGCGTGCAGGGCCTCGTCCGCCAGGGCGAGGGCGGCCGCGGGCACGTCGTCAGACGCGAGTGGCTCGAGCCTCACGGCGGGCGAGGTGGTGGGCAGGGTCAGGGCCCTGCCGGACATGCCCGCAGGCGCTGGGGCACCCAGGGCCGCCAGGAGCGTGGGGCTCAGGTCCGTCAGCTGGACGAGGCCCCGTTGACGGGTCGAGGGGGAGGCGACGAGGGAGACGGACAGCTCTGTGGAGGCCGGTGCCTGCGCGTGGGCGGTTGCCGGGGAGCGCCACCCGGTGGTGCCCTCGGGCAGGACCAGCACCTGCGGCCCCGGGTCCGTGGGGTCCGCGATGGAGGCGACGACGACGCGCGCGCCCTCCAGCGAGGCGGCCAGCAGCAGGGACTCGCGCAGTACGTCGTGGTCCGTGGCGTCCACGACGGTGAGGTCCGCCAGGGCGCCGGTGAGGGCCTGTACGAGGTGGGGGGCTGAGGCGGGCGGGACGCCGTCGGAGGTGGTGAGCATGAGCACGGCCCCCTCGCCGACGGCGAGCGTGCTCCTGCCCGCCCGCGCGAGGGCGTCCGCCAGGGCGCCGGGCCGGGCGCCGTAGCCGTCCTTGCGCGAGGCGCCGACGGCGGCCTGCCAGTCGGCGGGCCAGGTGCAGTCCCCTCCTCGCCCGGAGGACGGTGACTGCGCCCGTGCGCGGGCGCCGGCGGACAGGGAGAGCCAGGCGTCAGCCGGACAGGTGACGTCGGAGGCGGTGCGCTGGACGAGGTTGGCGGCCCGGCCCGCCGCTGTCATGCCCAGCAGCGTCTCAGCGGCGGAAGGTGGTGCCTCGGGGGGGCCGCCGGTGGTGTGCTCGGCGAGCAGGCCGCCCCAGGTGACGCCGGTCGTGGCGATGAGGACGACGGGGGCGGGCTGCGTCCGCGGGGCGGTGGCGCTCGGGCGGGTGGAGCCCACGGCGGCCGGGCCGGCTAGCGCCACGAGCGCGCCGAGCGCCAGGAGCAGGGCGAGCGCTAACGCGCGCACCAGGCTCCGGTGGCGGGAGGCCTGCGGGCTCATGCGGCCACCTTACGGTCCTCGTCAGGGCGGGTCCCCCTGCAGGCGGAGTCCAGGCTGAGGATGTGGGCGCCTCTCGCCAGGCAGGCACGCCCGGCACGGGCCCCGCCCGGCCGATAGCCTCGGCCCATGACGGCCTCCACCACCCCCCAGCGCTGGTCCTTCCTCGGCCCCTCGGGCACCTTCACGGAGATGGCCCTGCGCCAGGTCGCTCCGCTCGGCGTCGAGCTCGACCCCTGCCAGGACGTCCCCACGGCCCTTGACCGGGTGCGCGAGCGCCTGTCGGACGCCGCCGTCGTCCCCATCGAGAACTCCATCGAGGGCGGTGTCAACGCCACCCTCGACAACCTCGTCTCCGGCGCCCCCCTCACCATCGCGGCGGAGGTGGCTGTGCCCATCACCTTCGTCCTCGCCGGGCGTGAGGGCACCCGCCTGGAGGACGTGAGCGCCATCTCCACCCATCCGCACGCCTGGGCGCAGTGCCGGGGCTGGGTCCACCGCAACCTGCCCGACGCCGTCTACGTCGCCGCGACCTCCACCTCAGCCCCGGCCAAGGCCCTGGCTGGCAGCGAGGAGCCCGGCTCGCTCGGCTTCGAGGCGGTGCTGTGCAACCCCCTGGCCGCCGAGCAGTACGGGCTCACGGTGATCGCCGGAGGCGTGGCGGACAACGCCGGAGCCGTCACCCGCTTCGTCAAGGTCTCCCGGCCCGGTCGCGTCGGAGAGCCCACCGGGGCGGACAAGACGACCCTCCAGGTCCAGCTCGCCCACGACCGTTCCGGCGCTCTGCTGGGCATGCTCGAGCAGTTCAGCGCCAGGGGCGTCAACCTCTCGCGCATCGAGTCGCGTCCCGTGGGCGACTCCCTGGGCCGCTACCGCTTCTCCATCGACGTCGAGGGGCATGTGCGTGAGGAGCGTGTGCAGGCGGCCCTCATCGGTCTGCACCGCACCTGCCCCCAGGTGCGCTTCCTGGGCTCCTACCCGCGCCTGGACGCGCGCCCCGTCATCGTGCCCGCGGGCACGAGCGACAAGGACTTCGTCGTGGCGCGCGCCTGGGTCCAGGACGTCCTGGAGGGGCGGAGCCTGTAGGCGGTCGCCGCCCTGGGGCGGTGGGCCTGGCCGGGGGCGCCGCCCGGGGTGGGCCCGGGGCCGGCAGCCCCGGTTCTGGCGGGCTCAGCCCCTCCCGCCGTCGGGCAGCCTCACCGGCACCGCTGCGGGCTGGAGGCGCACCCGCAGGCCGCGTGTGGGTGCCAGGAGGTCCCCATCGACCTGGACGAGCGCCGGGGCTGCTGTGCGCACGACGACGTCGCGCCCCCGGCGCAGCACGACGCGGCCCAGCGCCCGCCCGGGCGGGGTGTAGGTGGCCGCGTAGGGCGGCAGCACCTGGCGTGCGAGGGACGTCCAGCCTGCGAGACCCCCGACGGTGTCGATGACAGCGACGTCGAGCACGCCGTCGTCCATAGCGGCCTCGCGCAGCAGGACGATGCCCGCGGGCAGGCGCCCGCCGTTGGCCACCAGCAGTGTGCGGGCGCTCAGGCGCTCCAGGTGGCGGCGGGGGCTGACGGCCTCGGCCCGGCCCGGCGGTGAGGCCACCTGGCCGATCGACATCACGAGGTCCATGCGCGGTGAGGTGAGGTTCTCGACGGCGGCCAGCGCGTAGGCGCCCCACTTGAGACGGGCCTTGAGGTCCGGGCGGGTGGAGGCCACGAGCTCGGCGTCGAAGCCGATGCCGGCGATGACGAGGCAGGCGTGCTCGGTCCCCAAGGTGGGGCGCGCCCAGCCGTCGGCGGGCGCCTCGAGGAGGTCGGTGAGGTCGGCGTCGGCGGGGTCCGTGCCCACCCATGACAGGTCAACACGGCGGCGCCGGCCGTGGAGCGCGGTGGCGATGAGGGACTCAGTGTCACCCACGCGCAGGCCGAGGTTGCGCGCGGCGAGGTTCGCCGTGCCCAGCGCGAGGATGCCCAGGTCCGTGTCCGTGCCTGCCAGGCCCGCTGCCACTGAGCGCAGGGTCCCGTCACCGCCGACGGCGATGACCAGCCGGGCGCCCGAGGCGACGCACAGACGGGCCTGGGTCGCCCCGGTCTCCGCGCGGCTCGTCTCGAGCCACAGGGGACCGCGGTAGCCGGCCTCCTGGACGGCTGCCGCCAGGTGGGAGCACAGCGCGGGTGTGACCGCGGGCTTGGAGGGGTTGAGTACGACGCAGGCGAGTGGTGCCTCATCACGCGTGCCCTGGCTCATGCCCGGGAGCCTAGCGGTCGCGCGGGCGCCGGGTGCCCGCTGTGGTGCGCCGGCCGTGATGGCGCACCGGCGGGCAGGTCTCAGTCCGCCAGGGGGATGACTGGCAGGCCCGCCTCGATGACGAGACGGGTGATGACCTGCGCCAGGCGCTGGAAGTCCGCGGTGCGCGAGGAGGAGGAGCGGTGCACCAGCCCCATCCGGCGCACGGGGGGCTTGGCCCCGAACCGTGCGACGGCGTAGCCCTCACGGTCGGTGAAGATGCGCAGGGCTCCCTCGGGCAGGACGGTGATGCCGACTCCGTGCGAGACCATCGAGACGACTGTGGACAGGGTGGTGGCGACGGCGACGGGCGGGTTGCTGCCGTAGCGCTGGCACAGCGACAGGGTCTGGTCGCGCAGGCAGTTGCCCTCGTCGAGCAGAAGGAGCTGCTGGTCGTCGAGCTCGGAGGGGTTGACGTCCTCGCGCCCGGCCCAGGGGTGGGCGGCGGGCACGAGGGCCACCAGAGGCTCGTCGTACATGTCGATGGCGGTCACACGGTGCAGGTCCGCGTCGGTGGAGATGATGGCGGCGTCGAGGTGGCCCTGGTTGAGCTGGTCGAGGATGTCGTTGGTGACGAGCTCGCGCAGCTCCGGGGTGAGCTGGGGCAGGTCGTGGCCCAGGCCGTCGACGATGACGGGGATGAGGTAGGGGGCGAGCGTGGGGATGAGGCCCAGGCGCAGCGTGCCCGTCAGGGCCTGGCCCCGGTTGACGACGGCCTCGTTGAAGGACTCGGCGGACAGGACGGCCTCGCGCGCGTAGGGCAGGAGGGTCTTGCCCAGGGGGGTGACGAGCACGCGCCGGGTGGTGCGCTCGACGAGCTCGCCGCCAACCCGCTTCTCCAGGGCGGTGATGGCTTGGGAGAGGCTGGGCTGGCTCACACCGAGGGCGCCGGCGGCCTCACCGAAGTGCTGGTGGTCACACAGGGCGACGAAGGCGCGCAGCTGGGAGAAGGAGGGCAGGGAGGAGGCGGGCATGTCTGCGCTCCTGTCGGTGCGGTGCGGCCGTTGTTCGGGGGACAGTGAGACGGGCGATGAGGGTACCGATCACTGTTATCGAGACATGACAAACAGTAGGATGTTAACTTCGCGTAAACAATATGGCGTGGTGGCTAGTCCGCCACGTTCGCTGTGCCACATGCCGGACGGCTGCTGGCGCCGCCCGGGGACCGCGCCGGTGCCCTCCGACCCGCCCTGGCTACACTCGGCCCCATGATCGATCTGCGTGACCTCCGCGAGAACCCTGAGCGCTACCGCGAGAGCCAGCGGGCCCGCGGCGCCGACGTCAACCTCGTTGACCGCGTCATTGAGGCCGATGAGGCGCGCCGCTGCCGGCTGGGCGCCTTCGAGGCCCTTCGCGCCGAGCAGAAGAAGGTCTCCCGCTCCGTCGGCACGGCTGCCCCCGAGCAGCGGGCGGCCGTCCTCGCCCAGGCCAAGGAGCTCGCCGAGCAGGTCAAGCAGGCCGAGGCCGCCGCGGACGAGGCGGCCGGCCGCCTCGACGAGCTCGCCCACCAGTTCCAGAACCTCATCGAGGGGGCACCCGTCGGGGGTGAGGAGGACTACGTCGTCCTGCGTCACGAGGGCCCCGCCCCCCGTGACTTCGCCGCCGAGGGCCTTGAGCCCGCGGACCACCTAGCCCTGGGCGAGGGGCTCGACATCATCGACACCAAGCGTGGTGCGAAGGTGAGCGGATCGCGCTTCTACTACCTCAAGGGCGCCGGCATGCGCCTCGAGCTCGCCCTCATGACCGCCGCCCTCGACCGGTCCGCGGCCTACGGCTTCGTCCCCATGGTCACCCCCACGCTGGTCAGCCCGCAGGTCATGAGCGGCACCGGCTTCCTCGGCCAGCACTCCGACGAGATCTACTACCTGCCGACCGACGACCTCTTCCTCACCGGCACCAGCGAGGTCGCCCTCGCCGGCTACCACGCCGACGAGATCCTTGACCTCAGCGGCGGCCCGCTGCGCTACCTCGGCTGGTCCACCTGCTACCGCCGCGAGGCCGGCGCCGCAGGAAAGGACACGCGCGGCATCATCCGCGTCCACCAGTTCAACAAGGCGGAGATGTTCGCCTACGTGCGCCCCGAGGACGCCGTCGCCGAGCACGAGCGCCTCCTGGCCCTCGAGGAGGAGATGCTCAGCCTGGTCGGCCTGCCCTACCGGGTCATCGACACCGCGGCCGGGGACCTGGGCTCCTCCGCCGCCCGCAAGTTCGACTGCGAGGCCTGGCTGCCCACGCAGAACCGCTGGATGGAGGTCACCTCAACCTCCAACTGCACCACCTACCAGGCGCGCCGTCTGGCGGTCCGTGAGAAGCGCGGCGGCCGGACCTGCCCGGTCGCCACCCTCAACGGCACGCTCGCCACCACCCGCTGGATCGTCGCCATCCTCGAGAACAACCAGCAGGCCGACGGCAGCGTCGTCGTCCCCGAGGGCCTTCGCCCCTACATGGGCGGCCTCGAGGTCATCGAGCCGCGCGCCTGAGGCGCAGCCGCCGTGAGCGACACGCACACCACGAGCGTCCTGCCCCGTTCGGGCCCGCCACAGGTCCCCGACCCCGGTGCCCTCCGGGGGCTCGGGGGCTCCACCGAGCTCCGGAACAGCGTCGGCGGCGCCCCCACGCCCCTGACCGACGGCGAGTACGCCGCCCTCGTGCGCGAGCGCGCCGCCGACCTCGACCGCCTCGACCCGGGCGGGCGCCACCTCGTGGCCGGTCCCTCGCTCGTGGTCGCCCTTGACGTCGATGGCACGATCCTGGACATGGACGGGCGGGTCTCGGCTCGGGTGCGCGCGAGCATCAACGCCCTGCGGCGGCGCGGCGCCCACGTGGTCATCGCCACCGGCCGCGGGATCCAGGCGGCGGTGCCCGTCGCCCACCACGTGGGCCTGACCGAGGGCTGGATGGTGTGCGCCAACGGGGCGCTCACCCTGCGCATGGACCCCGGTGAGGCGGCGGGCTACGGCGTCGTCGAGCGGGTCACCTTCGACCCGGCCGCCGCCATCGACACGCTGCGCGCCGCCGTCCCCGAGGGCATCATCGCCGTCGAGGACCTCGACTCGGGCCTGCGCACCACCCGGCTGTTCCCCGAGGGCGAGCTCATTGAGCACCAGACGGTCGTCAGCCTCGAGGACCTGCGCTCCCGGCCCGTCTCCCGCGTCATCCTGCGGGCCCCCGGCATGCCCGTGAGCCGTTTCAGCGAGCTCGTCGCCGGCGCCGGCCTGCACTCGGTGGAGTACGCCATCGGCTGGACCGCGTGGCTTGACGTCGCCCCCAACGGAATCACCAAGGCCTCGGCCCTTGACTCCCTGGCCGCTCGTCTGGGGACGGACGCCAGCTACGCCATCGCCGTCGGAGACGGCGCCAACGACCTGGAGATGCTCCAGTGGGCCCGGGTCGGGGCCGTCATGGGCTCCGCCTCTCACGAGGTCCAGGAGGCGGGCGACCTCGTGACCGATCCCGTGTGGCGCGACGGCTGTGCGGCCCTGCTCGACGCCGTCCTGCTGCGCTCCGGGGCCGTCCGCTCCCCACGGCAGGAGGCACTGGTATGACCCCCGACCTGCGCCGCGCCGCGGCCGCCGTCTGCTGCCTGGTCCTGGCGGGCGCCGCCCTGGCCGGCTGCGGCGCCGGGGCCGCCGGCAGCCCGGGCGCCACCGGTGGAGCCCCCGCCTGCGCAGCGCTCGCCGAGGCCTACGGGACCTTCCCGGAGGGCACCGTCGTCACCATCGCCACCCCCTACACGGGTGAGGAGGCGGCCGCCTTCGACGCCTCAGTGACCGCCTTGTCCGAGTGCACCGGGATCCGCGTCGTGCAGGAGGGCTCTGACACCCTCGAGGAGGCCCTGCGCGCCCAGCTGCCCACCCCGATGGCGCCGCCCACGGCGGCGGGGCTCGCGCTGGCCACGGCGAGCGGCTCCCCGGCCGCCGTGAGCGAGGGCGACGTGCCCGCGGAGCCTGTGACGCCCGGCTCCCAGCCTGCCGGCCCTGTGGACGCGGACCTCGCCGTCGTCCCCCAGCCCGGCCTCATCGCCGAGCTCGCCAAGGCCGGGCTCGTCAGCGAGGTGCCTGAGGTCGTCGCCGCCAACACCGAGCTCGGCTGGGAGGACATGTGGGCCCGGGCGGGGACCGTGGATGGCACCCTCTACGCCGCTCCCCTCATGGCCAGCGTCAAGTCCTTCGTCTGGTACTCGCCCGCCGCCTTCGCCCGGGCCGGATACGAGGTCCCCACGACCTGGGAGGAGCTCGTCGCCCTCACCAGGCGGGTGGCTGCGGACCACCCCAGCGGCGACGTCGTCCCCTGGTGCGTGGGTGCTGCCGACGGCGCCACCACCGGCTGGCCCCTGTCCGACTGGCTTGAGGACTCCCTGCTCGCCACCGAGGGCACCACCGCCTACGACGCGTGGGCCGGGCACGAGGTCCCGCTCGACGACCGTCGGGCGGTGCGTGCCCTCAACGCGCTGGGACAGCTGCTCCTGACACAGGGGCACGTCGCCGGCGGGGGAGAGGGGGCCGTCACCACCACGGCCGAGCAGGCCGGAGCCCAGCTCGTCTCCGGCTCCTGCCTCATGCTCCACGCCTCCAGCTCCTTCGAGAGCCTGCTGCCCCCGGGCACTGCCGTGACCGACGGCAAGGACACCCGGGCCGACGGCGTGTCCACCTTCCTGCTGCCCTCGGTTGACGACGGTGACAGGACCGTCCTCGTCGGCGGGGACTTCCTCGTGGCCCTCACGCACGGGCATGGCTCCGAGGCCGTCACCGGTGCCCCGGGTGACGCCGGTGACGCCCGGGGCACCGTCATGGCCTACCTCACGAGCGCCGAGTGGGCCGCACAGCGGGTCTCGCTGGGCGGGGTCGCCTCAGCCCACCGGGGGGCGCGCAACGTCGAGGCCTCCTCCCCGGTGGCGGAGGCTGCCTCTGACATCCTCCAGTCCCGCCAGTCCGTCATCCGCTTCGACGCCTCCGACATGATGCCCTCGCAGGTGGGCACCCGCGCCCTGTGGGACGCGCTCGTGGGCTGGGCCCAGGGCAAGCAGACCGCCGCCGACGCCCTGCACCAGGCCGAGGAGGCCTGGCCAGAGGGTCGCTGAGCAGCCTCGCCCCCTTGCCGGAGCCGGGCGCAGGAACCGGCACGGGGTGGCTCGGCGCTGCGATAGCGTTCTGCCCTGGGCCCGGACACCGCCGTCGGGCCGTGGATCGAAGGAGATCGTCATGGGTCTGGGATGGTTCGGCGCCCCTGAGCACAACCGCTGGCTCGCTGAGGAGACGCACGCCCTGCTGCGTTACGCGCGCGCCGCGATGGTGCCCGCAGGCTTCGGCTGGATCGGTGCGGACGGCACGGTGGACACCACGCGCCCCGTCGAGCTGTGGATCACCGGGCGCATGACCTACGCCTTCTCCCTCGGCGCGCTCATGGGCATCCCCGGCTGCCGCCGCTACGCCGACCACGGCGTGCGTGCCCTGAGCAGGGTCCTGCGCGACCACGTCAACGGAGGCTGGCACTCCGCCGTCGAGCACGCCCTGGACGCAGACGGCCACGGCGTGCCCGTCGATCCTGCCGGACGCAAGGAGTGCTACCAGCACGCCTTCGTCGTCCTCGCCGCCGCCGCCGCCACCGCCGCGGACCGGCCGGGCGCCCAGGAGCTGCTGCGCGACGCCCTGGCCCTCCAGGAGCGTCGTTGGTGGGACGACACCTACGGCATGCCGGTCGAGTCCTACGCCGCTGACTTCACCGACCCGGAGGACTACCGCGGCATCAACGCCGCCATGCACACCGTCGAGGCCTATCTCGCCGCCTCCGACGTCACCGGTGACATCACCTGGCTCACCCGCGCCGTGCAGGTCATCGACTTCGCCGTCAACGTCCAGGCCCGTGCCCACGAGTGGCGCCTGCCCGAGCACTACGACACCTCCTGGCACCCCGTCGCCGAGTACAACAAGGACCAGCCCGCCCACCCCTTCCGGCCCTACGGCGTCACCCCTGGCCACGGCCTTGAGTGGGCGCGTCTGACCATCCAGGCCCGCGCGGCACTGGTGCACCGCTCCCTGCCCACACCGGACTGGATGCTCGACGCGGCCGAGCACCTCTTCGAGCGCGCCCGCACCGACGGCTGGCGCGTCGATGGCCGCCCGGGCTTCGTCTACACCACCGGCTTCGACGGCGCTGCGATCGTCCACGAGCGCATGCACTGGGTGGTGTGCGAGGGCATCAGCGCCGCCGCCGCGATCCGCAGGGCCCTGCTCGACGACGGGCGCGGCGAGATCGAGGTCGAGCACTACGAGCACTGCTACCGCACCTGGGTCGACTACGCCGAGCAGTACCTCATCGAGGCTCCAGGCGTGTGGGCCCACGAGCTCGACCCGACCAACGAGCCCTCCGCGCGCACCTGGAACGGGCACCCGGACGTCTACCACGCCCTGCAGGCGGTGCTCATGGCGCGCGTGCCCGTGTGGCCCTGCCTCGGCCAGGCCCTCGCCGAGGGGCGTCTGGACCAGCCTGCCTCCATGGTCCCGGTGCGTGCGCAGCCGCGTCGGCGCCGCGTCATCAGCTGGGGGTGAGCTGCGGCTGACGGGCACCTGGCACCGGGGCTGTGGGTGGTAGTCTCGCCCTGCCTGTCAGGGCGCTGGAGCGGTGACAGAGTGGCCGAATGTGGCGGTCTTGAAAACCGCTGTGCGCCTGGCGCACCGGGGGTTCGAATCCCTCCCGCTCCGCCGCTGAGGGGGCGTCCGGCCGGACGCCCCCTCACCGTCTGTGGGGGTGGGCCCCGGGCGAGGCCGGTGGGCGGAAGTGGCCGGGATCGCAGCCGTCCCAGGTTTGCCCGCCGGGGCTCCTGGCCGGTAGGCTTCCCGTGCTCGCTCATGCGAGCTGCTCACCCGAGCACGGAGATGTCGCATAGTGGCCTAGTGCGCTTTCCTGCTAAGAAAGTTGGGGATAAAACCCCTCGGGGGTTCGAATCCCCCCATCTCCGCCACACGTTGGGAGCCCAACGGGAGCCGCCGCCCAGGTGGACCGCGTGCCACGCTGGGAGGCAGGTGCGTGACGCGGTGCCCGTCTTGAGGGGCGTGCCCCCTGCTCCATCCTCCTCACCGTCGGCGGGCCCTGTGCGCAGGCTCACGGGCCGCGGATTTGTGGCCGTCGGCAGGCGCGGGTAGTGTTCCTGCTTGTCGGAAACGACATGCGCCTGTAGCTCAATGGATAGAGCATCTGACTACGGATCAGAAGGTTGGGGGTTCGAGTCCCTTCGGGCGCACCAACGCCCCGTCATCGGCTGCACCAGCCGGTCGCGGGGCGTTTCCCATGCCCGGGCGCCCCGCAAGACTCCCGGGCTCCTGC
The DNA here is from genome assembly GCF_051303165.1 of Actinomyces sp. W5033. Classification (NCBI taxonomy): domain Bacteria; kingdom Bacillati; phylum Actinomycetota; class Actinomycetes; order Actinomycetales; family Actinomycetaceae; genus Actinomyces; species Actinomyces sp. W5033. Next base: position 25,295 of record NZ_JBPPGD010000010.1, read on the forward strand.
CCGTCGTCGGCCGGGTCAGCGCCGGGGCGGGGCTCCGGCCCGCCCCGGGCGCACACCCCCTGTCTAGACTCCCGCACGTGCAGTTCCTCAACGGCCTCGAGCCGAGCCTCGACCTCACCTACGACGACGTCTTCATGGTCCCGTCGCGCTCCAGCGTCGGCTCCCGTCACGGCGTGGACCTCACCACCGATGACGGCACGGGCACCACCATCCCGCTCGTCGTCGCCAACATGACGGCTGTCGCGGGCAAGCGCATGGCGGAGACCGTGGCCCGCCGCGGTGGCCTGACGATCATCCCCCAGGACATTCCCGTCGATGTCGTCATCGACACCGTCAACGAGGTCAAGGCCGCGCACGTCCTCTACGACACCCCGGTCACCGTCAAGCCGCACCACACCTGCGGCTACGCCATGGGCCTCATCCCCAAGCGCTCCCACGGCGCCGCCGTCGTCATCGACCCGGGCACCGGGCGCCCGGTCGGCATGGTGGACCTCAAGGACCTCACCGGCGTTGACCGCTTCACCCAGGTCCGCGGGGTCATGAGCGCAGAGCTTGTCACCGTCCCCGCCGGGACGGACCCCCGCGAGGCCTTCGCCCTCCTGCGCTCCGCGCGCCGCCAGGTCGCCCCCGTCGTCGGTGACGACGGTCGGCTCGTCGGCCTCATCACCCGTCCCGGTACCGTGCGCTCGACCATCTACGCGCCCGCCGTGGACGCCGAGGGGCGCCTGCGCGTGGGCGCCGCCATCGGCATGAACGGGGACCCCGCCGGCCGTGCCGCCCAGCTCGTCGGCGCGGGTGTGGACGTCATCGTCGTCGATACCGCCCACGGTCACCAGGACCGCATGATCGAGGCCGTGCGTGCGGTGCGCGCGGTCCTGCCCGAGGGCTTGCCGGTGGTGGCCGGCAACGTCGTCACCGCGGCGGGCGTGCGCGACCTCGTCGAGGCGGGCGCCTCCATCGTCAAGGTGGGCGTGGGTCCCGGTGCCATGTGCACCACCCGCATGCAGACCGGCGTCGGCCGGCCGCAGTTCTCCGCAGTGCTCGAGTGCGCCGCCGAGGCCGCCCGCCTGGGTGCCTCGGTGTGGGCCGACGGCGGCGTGCGCCACCCGCGCGACGTCGCCCTGGCGCTCGCCGCGGGCGCCTCCAACGTCATGATCGGCTCCTGGTTCGCCGGCACGCACGAGTCCCCGGGCGACCTCCAGTACGACGCCGCCGGGCGCGCCTACAAGGAGTCCTTCGGCATGGCCTCCAAGCGTGCCGTCACCTCCCGCACCGAGGGCGAGGACGCCTTTGAGCGGGCCCGCAAGGCGCTGTTCGAGGAGGGCATCAGCGCCGGGCGCATGTATCTCGACCCCGCCCGCCCCGGCGTCGAGGACCTCATCGACTCCATCATCTCCGGTGTGCGCTCCTCCTTCACCTACGCCGGCGCCGCCTCCATCCCGGAGTTCCGCCGGCGGGCCGTCGTCGGCGTCCAGTCCGCCTCCGGCTACCGGGAGGGCGCGCCCGTGCCCGAGTCCTGGTGACGACGGCGCGTGCCCGCAGGCGGTGAGCGACCGCCCTCCGGGCACGGGCTGGCGGCTGCGGGGACGGCGTGCGAAAGTGGACCTGAGCCAGGACAGGCTCCCCACCGCATGCCAGGAGGACTGCCGACGATGACCAGCACCGCGTACGTCCACCACGAGGCCCCCATCGCCCACACCGTGCCCGGCACTGACGGCTCACGCGCCTACTGGGTCGATGCCAGCACCCTTGCCTGGCCCCCGGAGCTCGTGCCCGCCGGCACCCACGAGTCCTCCCTGAGCCTGGGGCTGCTGACCTCTCCCACCGGCTCCGTCGGGCTGGAGGAGGGTGTGCTGCGGCTGGGCGACGACGGCTACGAGGTCCCCCTGCGCCTGGTCGGAGCACTGGACGAGGACGTCGTCGCCGCCCACCCCCAGCTCGAGGGCTACCTCGCTCTCAGCCTCCTGGACGAGACAGGCGCCCCCCGCCTGGAGCGCGAGGACGTTGAGAAGCTGCTGACCGGGCAGGTCGCCGTCGTCCAGCGCGCCGCCGCTGGGTGGGTCACCGCCTTCACCGGGGTGCAGACCTGGCCCGTCATCGACCGGATCTGGGGTGAGACCGCCGCCGCCCGCGACGGCTCCGCCCCGCTGGGCACCTGGTTCGAGGACCCCGACGGCGCCCCCGCCTTCGCGCTGTGGGCCCCAACCGCCCGCTCCGTCACCCTGCTCACCTGGGACACGGGCGACCCCACCGGCTCCGTGCCCGACGTCGAGGCCAGCCCCGTGCGCACCCCCGCCAGCCGGGCAGCGGGCACCTGGGACGGGCGTTGGGAAGTCAGTGCCGAGGCGGCGTCGGTCGCCGGTGTCAGGCCCGGCTGCCAGTACCTGTGGGAGGTCACGGTCTACGTGCCCGACACCGGCCGGGTCGAGACCAACCTCGTCACCGACCCCTGCTCGCGCGCCCTCACCCGTGACTCGCGTCGCAGCGTCGCCGTCGATCTCGAGCAGCGCGCCCTCAAGCCCACCGTCTGGGTGGAGAACCTGCCGCCCGTCGTCGCCCATGACAGCGCCCGCGCGATCTATGAGCTCCATGTGCGTGACTTCTCCGCCGCGGACCACACCGTCCCCGCGGCCCTGCGCGGCACCTACGCCGCCTTCAGCGTTGACTCGGCGGGCACCCGGCACCTGCGGGCGCTCGCGGCCGCCGGCATCGACACGCTCCACCTCATGCCCGTCTTCGACTTCTCCAGCGTCCCCGAGGACCGCGCGGAGCAGAGCGTGCCCGAGATCCCCGCCGGCGCCACGGCGGCCTCCCGGCGCCCACAGGCGGCCATCGCCGCCGTCGCGGACCGCGACGCCTACAACTGGGGCTACGACCCCTATCACTGGATGGCCCCGGAGGGCTCCTACGCCCGTGAGGGCCGCCAGGACGGGGGTGCGCGCACACGTGAGGTGCGCACGATGATCGGTGCCCTGCACGGCATGGGTCTGCAGGTCATCCTTGACCAGGTCTTCAACCACACCTCCGACGGCGGCCAGGGCGCGCACTCCGTCCTCGACCGCGTGGTCCCCGGCTACTACCACCGCCTCGACGCCGCCGGACGCGTCGAGGGCTTCACCTGCTGCCACGACGTCGCCACTGAGAGGGCGATGGCCGAGCGGCTCATGATCGACGCCTGCGTCGGGTGGGTGCGTGACTACCGTGTGGACGGCTTCCGCTTCGACCTCATGGGCTACTACTCCACCGCCACCATGCGGGCCCTGCGCCACGCCCTGGACGAGGTGGAGGACGACGCCGTCGGGCACCCCGTGTTCCTGTACGGGGAGGGCTGGGAGGTCAACGAGGCCTCCGGCAGCCGTCACGTGCGCCGGGCGGTCCAGGGGCAGGTCGGCTCCGGGCCCGACGGCGGCTTCCTGCACATCGGCACCTTCAACGACCGGGTGCGTGACGGCCTGCTCGGTGAGCGCTTCCTGTCCGACCGGCGTGTGGGACAGGGTCTGGCCACCGGCGCCGTCGTGGACCCCAACGAGCAGGAGGAGCGTTCCGCCGACGCCGCTGCCCGCGACCTCGCCTGGCGCACCAAGCTCGTCCAGCTCTCCCTCGCCGGCAACCTGCGCACGGTGGGTGGCCCCGGGTACGGGCATACCGAGGCTGCCTACGGTGACGAGCCGGTTGACTCCATCGCCTACGTCGAGGCGCACGACGACGAGGCCTTGTACGACTGGCTCGTCTACAAGCTGCCCTCCTCCACCACCATGGACCAGCGTGTGCGCGCCCAGATCCTCGCTCTCGCGGCGGTGACCCTGGGGCAGACCCCCTGCTTCTGGGCGGCGGGGACCGAGCTGCTGCGCTCAAAGTCCCTGGACCGGGACTCCTACAACTCCGGTGACCACTTCAACGCCATCGACTGGACCGGGCAGGACACGGGCTGGGGGCACGGCCTGCCTCCGGCGGAGCGCAACTTCGACCGGTGGCTCATCCAGGCCGACCTGCTCATGCGTGAGGACCTGCGGCCCGGGCCCGAGGACGTGGCCAAGGCCCGCGAGATGGCCCTCGACCTGTTGCGTCTGCGTCGCTCCACCCCGCTGCTGACCCTGGGATCGGCCGAGCTCGTGCGCGAGCGCGTGTCCTTCCCCCTGTCCGGGGACTGGAGCGTTCCCGGTGTCATCGTCATGGTGGTGGACGACGGCGGAGGCGACCTGGACATCGACCCGGCGCTGGACGGCGTCGTCGTGGCCCTCAACGCCCGTCCGGAGGCGGTGAGCGTGCGGGTGGAGGAGCTCACCGGCCGCTACCTCATGCTCAGCGACATCCAGCGCACCGGGGTTGACGACGTCGTGCGCGGTACCCGCTTCGACCCTGCTACTGGCGAGCTCACCGTGCCCGGGCGCACGGCCGCCGTCCTCGTCGAGCACTGAGCCGCCCAGGGCAGCCCCGGCCGGGGTGGAGCCGGCCGGCTCCCGGCCGGGCGCACGGGGCTGGCCGGCTGGGCGCTGCCCGGGAGGCCTCCTACGCGGCTCAGGGCTGCCGGGACCGAATCTGCTCGCGCAGCCCCTCCCAGTAGGCCAGGCGCTCACGCACCCGGCGCTCGTGACCGTGGTCGGTCGGCTCGTAGAAGCGCTCGCGCTCCTGGCGGGGCGGGTAGCCCTCGGGCATGTAGTCGGCGCCGGAGAAGCCCTCGGCCGTGTCTGGGTCGTACTGGTACCCCTGCCCGTAGCCGAGCTCCTTCATCAGGCGAGTGGGAGCGTTGAGGATGTGGGCGGGCGGCATGAGCGAGCCCGTGCGCCTGGCCGCCGTCTGCGCGCGGCTGAGCGCCCGGTACACGGCGACCGACTTCGGCGCCGTCGCCAGGTACACGACCGCCTGCGCGATCGCCAGCTCGCCCTCCGGTGAGCCCAGGCGCTCGTAGGCGTCCCAGGCGGACAAGGTCACCTGGAGCGCGGCAGGGTCCGCCAGGCCCACGTCCTCGCTGGCGAAGCGCACGAGGCGTCGCGCCACGTACAGGGGGTCCTCGCCGCCGCCGAGCATCCGGGCGAGCCAGTACAAGGCGGCGTCCGGGTCACTGCCGCGCATGGACTTGTGCAGGGCCGAGATGAGGTTGTAGTGCTCCTCGCTCGTCTTGTCGTACAAGGGGGCGCGGGAGGCGACGACGGCGCTCAGGGCCTCGGCGTCGATCGGAGCGTCGCCGTCGGGCAGGGCGAGGAGCTGCTCGGCCATCCCCAGCAGGTAGCGCCCGTCGCCGTCGGCCATGGCCAGCAGGGCCGAGCGGGCGGAGCCCTCCAGCGGCAGGCGCCGACCGGTGAGGCGCTCGGCGCGTTCCAGCAGCTCGCCCAGGGCCGCCTCGTCCAGACGGCGCAGCACCATGACCTGGCAGCGCGACAGGAGCGCCCCGTTGAGCTCGAAGGAGGGGTTCTCGGTCGTCGCGCCGACGAGCACCACGGTGCCGTCCTCGACGTAGGGCAGGAAGGAGTCCTGCTGGGCGCGGTTGAAGCGGTGGATCTCATCGACGAACAGGAGCGTGCCCTGGCCGGTCTCGCGGCGCCGGGCGGCGGTGGCGAAGACCTTGCGCAGGTCCGCCACGCCGGAGAAGGTCGCGGAGACCTGCTCGAAGGTCAGGCCGGTGCGCTCGGCCAGCAGGCGGGCGATGGTCGTCTTGCCGCAGCCCGGCGGGCCCCACAGGATGACGGAACCCAGGCGTCCGGCGGCGACCATACGCCCGAGGGGTGCGTCGGGGGCCAGGAGGTGGTCCTGGCCGACGACGTCCTCGAGGGTGGCTGGGCGCAGGCGGTCTGCCAGCGGCCGGGTGGGGTCGGCGACGGCGCGGCCCTCGCCGGCGGCCGCCTCGAAGAGGCTCGGTGCGTCGTCGGTGGTACCGGAACGGTGTGCGCGTGCCTTGCCTCCAGGTGCCATGCCTCCAGGCTACGGCCGGCCTGTGACACCCTCCGCCGCCTCGACCTCCTCGGTTTGCGCGCGAACGTACGGCGTTTTGCCGTTCTTTCGAGCGCAAACCGAGGAGTTGGGGGTCAGGTGCGCGGTGAGGTAGCGGGCGGTGAGGGACTCGTCGGCGCCTGTCGCCGTCCCCGCGACAAGCTCCGACGGCGTGCCCGCGGCCACGACCCGGCCGCCGGCTTGTCCACCGCCGGGCCCCATGTCGATGACCCAGTCGGCGTTGGCGATCATGTCCAGGTCGTGCTCGATGACGAGCACCGTCGCCCCTGCCTCGATGAGCCGGTCGAGCACCCCCAGTAGGACGCGCACGTCCAGCGGGTGCAGGCCGATGCTCGGCTCGTCCAGGACGAACAGCGTCCCCGCCTGGGACGAGCCCAGGTGGGAGGCGAGCTTGAGACGCTGCGCCTCACCACCGGACAGCGCCGGTGTCGCCTCCCCGAGCGTGAGGTAACCCAGGCCGAGGTCGACCAGGGTCCGCAGCTGGCGACACACCCGCGGCAGGTCAGCGCAGGCCTCGGCAGCCTCCACCACGGTGAGAGCGAGCACCTCCGGCAAGGACAGGCCCGCCGTCGGCCCGTCCGGGGCGCCCCCCGAGACGGGGACGCGCCGGATGCCGTCCGCCCGCTCCCCGAAGCGCGTGCCCTCGCAGACAGGGCACTCGATCTCGACGTCGGGCAGGAACTGCACGTCGAGGACCACCTGCCCGGTGCCGTCGCAGTGCTCGCAGCGCAAGGACCCCGTGTTGTAGGAGAAGTCCCCGGGCCCCAACCCGGACGCCCGCGCCTCGGGAAGGGCCGCGTAGGCGCGGCGCAGGCCGTCCATGACCCCCGAGTAGGTCGCCACCGTCGAACGGACGTTCGCCCCGATCGGGGTGGCGTCGACGACGACGACCCGCCGGGTCGCCCCGGGGTCCAGGGAGGTCGCCGGGTGGGGCAGCGGGGTGTCGGCCTCCAAGGACCGCAGGGCCGGGACGAGGGCCTCAAGCACAAGCGTCGTCTTGCCCGAGCCGGACACCCCCGTCACCGCCGTCAGGCGCTGCTGAGGGATCTCGACCTCCAGGGCGTGCACCGTGTGGATCGGCGCCGTCTCCAGGCGCAGCCACCCCTCGTCGAAGACCTGCGCGGCCGGCACCTCCTCGCGCACGCGCACCGTCGCCCGCCCGGTGAGGAAGGGGCGGATGAGCGAGTCGGCCGACTCGCCCGCCGTCGCCAGCCCCACGGACCAGGACGGGGCCCGACCGTCCACCACCTGGGCGACGGGTGCGGACAGGACGACGGTGCCGCCCTCGACCCCTGAGCCCGGCCCGATCTCCAGCAGCCAGTCGGCCCTGCGCAGCAGCTCGGCGTCGTGGTCCACGAGCAGCACAGAGTTGCCGTCCGCCAGCAGGTCCTCGATGACGCCAGTGAGGCCACGCAGGTTGTGCGGGTGCAGGCCGATGCTCGGCTCATCCAGCACGTACAGGACGCCCGTCGTCCGGTTGCGCACGGCCCGCGCCAGCTGGACGCGCTGGCGCTCACCGGTGGACAGGGTCGATGAGGCGCGGTCGAGCGATAGGTAGCCCAGGCCCAGGTCCGTGAGCCGTCGGGCCGTCACCCGCAGCTCGTCGATGATCTGCTCGGCCATCGCCCTCAGGTCGGCTGGCACACTGGCGGGCACGGCGTCAACCCACTCCAGCAGGTCCGCCAGCGCCATGGCGCAGGCCTCGTCCAGGCCGATGCCGCGCAGGCGTGTGGCGCGCACGGCGGCGGACAGGCGCGAGCCGTGGCACTCGGGACAGACGGCTTCGTGGAGGAACTTCTCCACGCGCCGCATGCCCCGCTCGTCCTTGACCTTGGACAGCGCGTTCTTAACGGTGCGCACCGCGCTGTAGTAGGTGAAGTCCATCTCGGCGGCGACGCCGGTCTTGTCGTTGACGTAGAGGATGTGCTTCTTCTCGGCGGGGCCGTGGAACACGATCTCGCGCTCCCGGGCCGTCAGGTCGCGGAAGGGCACGTCGGTGCGCACGCCCATCTCGCGGGCGATGTCCTTCATGAGCGACCACATGAGGGTCTGCCAGGGGGCGACCGCCCCCTCCTCGATGGACAGCGACTCGTCGGGCACGAGGGTGGACTCGTCGACCGTGCGCACCGTGCCCGTGCCCTCGCAGGTGGGGCAGGCGCCACCCGAGTTGAAGGCGAGGTCCTCCGCCCCGGGGCCGCGGAAGGACGTACCGCAGGTGGCGCAGGTGATCGGCACCTCCAGGGCGACGGCGGTGGTCGGCTCGTTGAGGTGCCCGTTGGGGCAGGCGTGGTGGCCCAGGCGCGAGAAGGCCAGGCGCAGGCTGCTCAGGACCTCCGTCGAGGTGCCGAAGGTGGAGCGAACGCCGGGGACGGGCGGACGCTGGTGCAGAGCCAGCGCGGCGGGCACGTGGAGGATCTCGTCGACGTCGGGCCGGGCGGCCTGGGTGAGGCGGCGGCGCGTGTAGGTGGACAGGGACTCCAGGTAGCGGCGGGCGCCCTCGGCGTAGAGGGTGCCCAGCGCGAGGGAGGACTTGCCGGAGCCGGAGACCCCGGCGACGGCGACGAGCCGCCCGAGGGGGACGTCGACGTCGAGGCTCTTGAGGTTGTGCACGCGCGCGCCGCGCACCTGGATGACGGAGGGGGAGGTGCCTGGCATGGGGGCAGGGTACGTGTCACCCAGGACGTGTGACGCAGGCCCGGTGAGTCGGCCTCTCGGCGGGGCGGGGCGGTGGATGCTCACGGGGTCGTCGGAGCCCGGTTGGGGCGGGTGGCGGGGGCCGCTCGGGACGCGCGATAGCACCTTTGCTATAGAATATGGGCATGAGGCGCTTCGACACCGATGCGGCGCCACAACTCATCCGTGCCGCACGACGTGACGCCGGGCTGACGCAGGCCCGGCTGGCTCAACGCGCCGGTGTGCAGCAGCCGAGCCTGGCCCAGATGGAGTCCGGCAACCGCCCCGTCTCCGCGCAGATGCTCGAACGTATCCTGCGTGCGGCTGACTACCGTCCGTCCATACCGCTTGCGGCGCATGCCGCCGAGATCGTGGAGAGCGCCCGGGCTCACAGGTTGTCGAACCCTCGTGTGTTCGGCTCGGTGCTGCGCGGTGAGGACACCTTCGACTCCGACATCGACGTGCTGGTCACACCCGATCTCGACGCCGATCTCTTCGACGTGGCCCTGTTCATCACCGAGGTCGAGGCGCTCACGGGGTTTCCGGTCGACGCAGTGTCCGACGCCGGAGTTCCCGAGGCCCTGTCGGACGCCGTCCGAGAGGCGGTTCGGTTGTGAACGACCCTGATCAGCCCCCGCGTTTCTCCCCTCGCCCCCGCAGGACCGCTACTCGGCGTCATGACCGTGACAACCTCATGGAGGAGCTGGCCGCGATCCGCAGACGCGCCGAGACTGTGGCCGGGAGCCCACGGGACCTGTTCCACGACGGCACGGACGCCTATGACGTGGCATCCATGCTGATCATCCGGTTGGCGGCGCTGCTCGAACGGCCCGAGTTCGCGCCGTACCTGACGGCCGTCACCCATGAGGAACGGCTGGCGATCCGCACGACGCGGAGCATCGTGGCCCACACGGGATACCGGTCGATGAACGACGACCTGTTCTGGGCCGCGGTGACGCAGAGAGTCCCGGAGATCCTTGAGCGCGTGATCGCGGTGCCCGGAGCCTCTGGAAGCAACTGACTCGCGGTCCCCGTACCACTCCACAGTCGGGTGGTGGGGGTCGGAACCGGAGGTCGGATCCCTATCCTGACCCCGATGCTGCCCGCCACCTTCACGCCCGCCACCCGCGCATGGTTCGACGCCGCCTTCCCGGCCGGGCCGACCCCGTGCAGCGGCGCGCAGCCGGGGTGACGGTGACGCAGACGGCGGTGGACCCGCTGGTGCTGGGACTGAGGGCGCGGCGTCGTCGGCCGTGCGCGCGCGACTCGCGGAGCTCGAACGCTGCCGGCGTGCCTTCCCCGTGAGGCTGGGCGAGCGTGAGTGCTGGGCGCGGGCGCGGAGGACGCACCCGCTGTGCGCCTGGCCCTCGGGGCCCGGGTGCCCGACTGGGCTCGGAAATACCACAGCGTTGGGGCCGCGGAGGCCGATACGGGAGTGTCGCCGGGCGTCGTTGTGTCCCGCTCGGCGGGTGACGAGGCCCTGGCCGGCCCGCCCACCCCGTCGGGCACCGTGGACCCGGCGGGACAGACAGACGTGGCCGGCCCAACAGGTGTGGCGGCCGACCCCGCCACCCGTACACCCCTGGCCGACCTCGTACTGCGTCACGCCCGCACCCACGTCCTCATCACCGCCGCCGACGTCGCCCGGGCATTCGGTCTCGGGGTGGCGGTGGCCGCCGACGCGCTGGCGGAGCTCGCCGGCGCGGGCTCACTCATACGCCTGGGTGGCGGCGGGCGGGCCCGATTGATGGCGCCCCACGTGCTCACCCGGGTGCGCAACCGCTCCCTGGCGAAGGCCCGCGCCTGTATATCGACCCCTACCGGCGCTGAGGGGGCGTGGATGGGGGCGGTTGCACGCTCATGCTCTCCCGGCTTCCGTGGCGATGTCGAGTTTTCGTTGCTATTCCGGGCTTCGGGTGGTTTCGCGCATTTTGGGGGCGACGCTCCCATGTGCGTGCTGATCGTGGACGCACATGGGAGCGGTGATGGCACCGGCCGCCACGACGCGAAACCGCGGAATCATGCGGAAAGTGAGTGGCGCCCAGTCACATGAGCGTGCGACTCCATCCGCTGCGGCGCCCCGACGGGGGTTGAGACGGTGTCAGGCCGGGGTCGGGATGGGGTCGGGCCGGGCGCCGGCCGAGCCGGGCGGGGCTCGGGACGGGCTCCGGCCGAGCCGGCGACCGGGCGTTCCGGCCGTGCCCCGGTGCCTGAGCGAGCGCGTGACCTCACTGCCAGCGTCTCAACGCCCCTGAACCGAGTCATCGCGCCCTCGACGGCCGGGCTACTGGCCCTGCCCCCGGCGCACGGCCTCGAGCATGAGGGTCGCCACGTCCGTCACACGCACCTCAGCACCCTCGCTGGCCACGCCGTCGGAGAGCATCGTCGTGCAGAAGGGGCAGGCCGTCGCCACCACCTGCGCCCCGGTGCCCACAGCCTCCCGGGAGCGCTCAACGGCAATGCGTGTGCCGATCGACTCCTCCATGAAGGCCCTCGCCCCGCCGCCCCCACAGCACAGGGCGCGCTCGCGGCTGCGCGGCATCTCCACCGCGGTGGCGCCCGTCGCCTCCAGCAGCTCGCGCGGCGGTGAGTAGACCTCGTTGTGCCGCCCCAGGTAACAGGCGTCGTGATAGGTCACCGTGGGCCGCGAACCGGCCTCTGCCGCAGGCGGTGCCGGCCGCAGACGCCCCTCGCGCACGAGGCGGTTGAGCAGCTGGGTGTGGTGCAGCACCTCGTAGTGCCCGCCGACCTGCGGGTACTCGCGCGCCAGCGTGTTGAAGCAGTGCGCGCAGGTCACCACAATCCGCTGCGCCCCCGCCTCATTGAGGGTCTCCACGTTCTGGGCGGCGAGCATCTGGAAGAGGATCTCGTTGCCGGCGCGGCGCGCCGGGTCGCCCGTGCAGGCCTCGGCGTCCCCCAGCACCGCGAAGGACACGCCCGCCGTGTGCAACAGCTCGGCGACGGCCCGCGTCGTGCGGCGCGCCCGGTCCTCGTAGGCGCCCGCACAGCCCACCCAGAACAGGTAGTCGACCTCGCCGGCGTCCTCGACATCCACACCGACCACCGGCACCTCGAAGCCCAGGTCAGCCGCCCACTCCAGGCGCTTGCGTGGCGCCAGCCCCCACGGGTTCCCCTTGGACTCCAGGCGGCGGAACATCTGCCCCAGCTCCTTGGGGAAGGCGGACTCCATGAGCACCTGCTGACGGCGGATGTCGATGATGTGGTCCACGTGCTCAATGTCCACCGGGCACTGGTCCACGCAGGCCCCGCACGTGGTGCACGACCACAGGACCTCCGCCGGCACCACCTGCCCGGCCAGCGGCGCGGGCCGCATGGCCACGCCCCGCTCGCCGGGGGCCGCCTTCGCGGCCAGCAGCGCCCCGAGGATGTCCTGCGTGTGGGCGCTGCCCTCCGCCAGGCCCGCCCGCCCACCGCGAAGCAGCCCCCCGTGGGCGACCGCCTGCTCCTCGGTCACCTCCTGCGGCTCGACGCCCAGCTCGGCGGCGGCCGCCAGGTAGGGGGCGGCCGCCGCGTGGTGGTCGCGCACCGCCAACGTGAAGAGCTTGGGTGACAGGGGCTTGCCCGTGTTCCACGCCGGGCACAGGTCCTGGCAGCGGCCGCACTCCGTGCAGGTGGAGAAGTCGAGCAGCGCCTTCCACGTCAGGTCCTGCACGCGGCCCGCACCGAGGCGCAGCTCGCGCCCCTCCTGCTCGGCGGCGTCCATGGCGGCGTCGAGATCCTCCATGGTCGCGGCGCTCAGGGCGGTGGGCCCGCCGTGCGTGCCCGTGAAGGTCAGCGGCGCCAGCGGCCCCAGGGCCTTGGCGCCCGTCCGGGCGGCGGGCACCGCCTGCGCGATCCGTGCGGCGACGGCGTCCGGCCGCTCCCCGGTGCGCTCGGCGACGACGGCCGGGTCCGCGGCCGTGCCCCCCATGTCCCGGCGGGCATAGACGTTGACGACGGCGAGGAAGCGGTGCCAGGCCACCCCCATGGAGGGCTGAAGCCCGACGACGAGCATCCAGCTCATCGAGACGACCACCTTGATGGTGGCGACGACGACGATGAGGGCCTCGACGGCCTGGGCCCCCAGCGGCGTCAGCAGGGGGGCGGTCCAGGCCGTGAGGGGGAAACGGGCCCAGGAGCCTGCGGGGCCACCCGGGGACAGGAGCACGCTCTGCGCGTGCTCGAGCATCCGCAGCAGCAGCACACAGGTGACGACGCCGAGGATGACGGCCTCGACGAAGACGGCCTGGCGGGCGGTCGAGCCGGCGAAGCGGGAGCTGCGGGTGCGGGTGCCGCCCTCACTGGTGGAGTCGAAGGGCGGGGCGGCGGCGCCGTGGGCGGTGAGACGACGGCGCACGGCGACGAGCAGGAGCATCCCGGCCAGGCTCAGCCAGGCAATGACCTCGATGCACCACGACCACCACGCCTGATGGTCCAGCCACGGCAGGGTGAAGCCCGGGCCGGCGAGCACCTGGCCGTAGCCGGTCAGGAGCGTGAGGAACAGCAGCAGAAAACTGACCATGACGAGCCAGTGCGCCACCCGGATCCAGGGACGGCCCTTGAAGGCGGAGTGCCCCAGGACCTCGCCCAGCATGCGGCGGGTGCGGGTTCCCCAGGGGCGCAGCCGCCCGGGCGCGGGCCGCCCGAGCCTCATCCGGGCGACGAGCACTGCGCAGGCTCTGCCGAACAGCGTGACGCCGACGGCCGTGAAGCCGAGGACGACGACGGTGCACGCCAGTCGCAGGGCCGCCAGGAACGTCATGCCCGCAGCCTAGTGGGCGCCCCGCAGGGCGGCCTCCGCCGCTCGCGCCGGTCAGGGGCGCCGTGCCCGGCAGGTCGCCGCAGGGTCAGCCGCGCCGCGCCCGCCCCGGGCTTCGCTTGCTCCGCAGCGCGCCTGTCAGGCCTCGAGGGCGCGGGCGCCGGTCACGGGCCCGCGGCTACGGCCGCTGTACCACTTGGCGGCCTGACGCAGCGTGAGCTGGCGCGTGAGCGCCAGCACCGCCCCCGAGAGCACCGCGAAGGCCACGACCTCCGCCAGCTTGTGGTCGAGGAGCTGGTCCTCCTCCTGCGGCGCCGGACGGCCCGTCACCAGCCTCCACCCCGCAGCCACGACGCTGTCCGCGACCATGCCCGCGACGAGCGTGGTCACGACGCTCGTCGCCTGCCACATGAGGTCGGTCTGGGCCTTGCTACCGGACTTCGCCATCGGTGGTGCTCCTTCGTCTCCTGCGCGCCCGGCGACCGTGCCCGCCCACGCGTCGGACCCGATCATGCCTCACATCTGCTGCGCCTGGGAGCCCTGGGCGGGGGCGTCGGGCAGCGCACCTGCCACTACGCTCGGCGCCCCGGCCCACCCCAGGGTCAGCTGAGAGACCTTCGAGCGCCTCGCCGTGCGTGCCACCGCGGCACGCAGCATCCGCTCGAAGGGACCGCGCCGCCCCGAGCGCTCCAGCCACACGCACACGGCTGCGATGGCCAGCCACACGGCCACCGCCGTCAGCGCCATCTCCACCGTCCCCGGTGCCGCGGTGCCCAGCACCGCACGAGTGCCGTACAACAGGACGAAGCAGACCGTCTGCAACAGGTACGCCGTCATCGACCGCTTGCCCACGGCCGCCAGCACGCGGCGCATCCCGGTGAGCGGCTCGCCGTCGGCACGCGCCCCGCCGGCGAGGACCGCCAGCAGCGCCAGCCACCCGCAGGCCCCCGCGAGCCCGCCGATGACCGTTGACAGCGGGGAGGAGACCAGCGCCAGCCCCAGCGGCAGCTGCGCACCCCCCATGAGCGCGTGGAAGGGGACGGACGCGACCGCACCGACCGCCAGGCCGGTGACACCACCGACGACGAGCGCCCGGCGGTGGCGCTCGGGGTGGGTGAGCAGGTCCGTGCCGGCCACCCACGCTCCGATGAAGGCGGCAGGCACCGACATCGACGTCAGCACCGTCATCGGCGTGGACATGAGCCACAGGCCCAGGCTGACCAGCGGGTACCAGGACGAGCGGGCGTCCTCAATCATCGCGGGGGTGCCGGCTGAGGCCGGTGCGACGCCCCCCCGACGGGGTCGTGACCATCATCCACGCCGCCACCACCATCATCGCCGTACTGAGCACGACGACGAGGGCGCCCACCACCCACATCACCACCGTGCGCCGGCGCACGAAGGTGCCGGCGAGCAGGACGGCGATGAGGCCGTAGGCGCCGATGATGTCGCCTCCGAAGAACAGGGAGTGCGCCGCGCCGAAGACAAGCATCCACCACCCGCGGCGGCGCACCATCCGGCGGGCGTCCACCGTCGCCGCCTCACGCACGAGCGCCAGGAAGTCCGCCTGCTGCCCGGCGGGCAGCAGGTCGTAGGAGGCCCGGTTGGCCTCCAGCACGCTGTTGACGTCGTGCTCGATCCTGCGCTGGGCCATGACCACGAGACCAAAGCCGAAGAGCATGGCGAACAAGGGGTAGGAGCGTTGGTCAACCAGTGCCCCGCGCACCCACACCCAGGCCTCGCCGAGCGCCGACGGTTGCGCGGGCTCCTCCCACCACAGGTGCCAGAACGGCACGTTCGCCAAGGCGATGAGCAGCAGCATGAACCCACGTGCCACGTCCGGCGCCGGGTATCGGGGCGAGCGCGGCCCCGTGAACGAGGTGAAGGAGTGAGAGAGCGGGTCGGTGGCGCGCATGGGCCAAGTGTCGCGGTCACCGGCGCCGTCACCATCCCCCGTGAGGATGATCCCGGGCTCCTCCACGAGGATGAACGGGGCCTGGGAACCGGGTAGCCTTCCGGTACACGACAGGGGAGCGCCGACGGGCGCTGAGAGTGCGGCCCGGCCGCAGACCCTCGAACCTGCTCCGGCTAGCACCGGCGAAGGAAGTCGAGCATCTCCCTGCACCGCCCAGGGTGGTGCAGGCCCTCCTGACACCCATCCAGGAGACCACCATGACCATCCTCCCGAACCACCGCGTCACCCGCCGTGCCCTGCTGACCGG
Organism: Actinomyces sp. W5033; assembly: GCF_051303165.1. Classification (NCBI taxonomy): domain Bacteria; kingdom Bacillati; phylum Actinomycetota; class Actinomycetes; order Actinomycetales; family Actinomycetaceae; genus Actinomyces; species Actinomyces sp. W5033. The sequence goes on from NZ_JBPPGD010000010.1 coordinate 40,898, forward strand.
GGCAGCCCTGGGGGCAGTCGGCCTCACCCTCGCCGCGTGCGGCTCCACCGGTGGGGCAGGTTCCGGCGCCTCGTCCGCGGGGCGCACCGTCACCGTCCTCACCCACGACTCCTTCCACGTGCCCGAGGAGTTCATCGCCGCCTTCGAGTCCCGCACGGGACTCACCCTCGAGCTCGTGCCCGCCGGTGACGCCGGCGAGCTGGTCAACAAGCTCGTCCTCACCAAGGACGCCCCCCTGGGCGACGCGGTCTTCGGCATCGACAACACCTTCGCCTCCCGCGCCCTGGACGAGGGCGTCATCGACACCGGCGCCAAGGTCACCCTGCCCGCCGGGGCTGACGTCGAGCAGTACCTCGTCGAGGGCTCCCGCGCCCTTGTGCCCATCGACTTCGGTGAGGTCTGCCTCAACACGGACACCGCCTGGTTCCAGGCGCACGGTCTGGCTGAGCCCACCACCTTCGAGGACCTCACCAGGCCCGAGTACAAGAACCTCAGCGTGCTCATCAACCCCACCACCTCCTCCACGGGCCTCGCCTTCCTCATCGCAACCATCGGCCACTTCGGCGAGGACGCCTGGCAGCAGTACTGGAAGGACCTGGTGGCCAACGGCGCCAAGATCGACGAGGGCTGGAGCGACGCCTACTACACGGACTTCTCCGGCAGCGGCGAGGGCGGCGCCTACCCCATCGTCGTGTCCTACTCCTCCTCCCCGGCGGCCACCGTCAGCGAGGACGGCAAGACCTCATCCACCGCCTCCGTCCTGGCCACCGCCACCCGCCAGGTCGAGTACGCGGGCGTGCTCGCCGGGGCTGCCAACCCCGAGGGCGGCGTGGCCTTCATCGAGTGGATGCTGTCCGTCGAGGTCCAGGAGTCCATCCCCGACAACATGTACATGTACCCCGTCAACAGCCAGGCCGCCCTCAGCGAGCAGATGACGGCCTTCGGCGCGGTGAGCCCGGACCCCGTCGTCGTGGCCCCGGCGCAGATCAGTGCGCACCGTGAGGCCTGGCTCGCCGCCTGGACCGAGGCCGTCGGCGCGTGAGCACCCGACGGGCCGGGCGGGTGAGGGGACCGGGGACGACGGCGGGCGAGCGCGCGGGCTGGGCGCTCGCCGTCGGCCTGCCGCTCGCCTTCCTCGGCGTCCTCTTCGCCTGGCCCGTCGCCACCCTCGTCTCCCGCGGCCTGGCGCCCGACGGCGTGCTCGACCTCAGCGGCTTCGGCGAGGTCCTTGCCCGCGAGCGCACGTGGCGGGTCATCCGCCAGACCCTCCTGCAGGCCAGTGCCGCCACCGTGCTGTGCGTCGTGCTGGGGGTGCCCGGAGCGCTCGTGCTCTACCGGCGCCGCTTCCCCGGGCGGGATCTGCTGCGCACGCTCGTCACGGTGCCCTTCGTGCTGCCCAGCGTCGTCGTCGGCGTCGCCTTCCACGCCCTGGTCACCACCGGTGGCCCCTTGGGAGGCTGGTTCGGGGGCGCCCTGGACGGGTCTGTCGTCACGGTCGTCGCCGCCCTCGCCTTCTTCAACTACGGGCTCGTGGTGCGCACCGTCGGCACCATGTGGTCGCGCCTCGACCCGCGTGCCGTCGAGGCGGCACGCACCCTCGGTGCCTCCCCGTGGCGGGCCTTCCTCACGGTGACGCTGCCGAGCCTGGCGCCAGCCGTCGCCTCCGCCGCCTCACTGACCTTCCTGTTCTGCGCGACGGCCTACGGTGTGGTTCTCGTCCTCGGTGGTCCGGGCATCGGCACCATCGAGACCGAGGTCTACGTGCTCACCGCCCAGTACCTCGACCTGCGGGCCGCCGCGGTGCTCAGCGTCCTGCAGCTGCTCGTCATCGCCGCCTGCCTGTGGGTGAGTGAGCGTGCCCGTGCCGCCCACGAGGCCGCGCTGCGCCTGCACCTGGACGTGCCGGCCACGCCCCTGCGCCGCGGTGACGTCCCGTCCCTGCTGCTCACCCTCGCGGTCGTCCTCGGGCTGCTCGTCGGTCCCATGGTGGTGCTGCTCGCCCGCTCCCTCAGGCGCGCCGGACGCTGGACGCTGGCGAACTACACGGACCTGGGTACCACCGGTGGGCGCAACGCCCTGACCGTCACCGTCTGGGAGGCGGCCGCCACCTCCGTGCGGGTGGCCCTCGTCGCCGCCGTCATCGCCCTGACCGTGGGGACGTCCGTGGCGCTCGTCGTCTCGCGCCGCCCCCGCTCGGCCTGGCTGCGTCGCGGCGTCATCCTGCTCGACTCGGCCTTCATGCTGCCGCTGGGCGTCAGCGCCGTGACCGTGGGCTTTGGCTTCCTCATCACCCTCACGCGCCCGCCCCTGGCGCTCACCCGCTCCTGGTGGGTGCTGCCGCTGGCCCAGGCCGTCGTCGCCGTGCCGCTCGTGGTGCGCACCCTCCTTCCGGCGTTGCGGGCGATCGACCCGCACCAGCGTGAGGCGGCGGCCATGCTGGGGGCTGGGCCGGGGCGCGTGCTCGCCAGTGTGGACGGCCCCCACCTGCTGCGCGCCGGGGGCCTGGCCGCAGGCTTTGCCCTGGCCACGAGCATGGGCGAGTTCGGAGCCACGTCCTTCCTCGTGCGGCCCGCGACCCAGACCCTGCCGGTGGTCCTCTACCGGCTCATTGGCGCACCAGGCGCCCAGAACCAGGGGATGGGCCTGGCGGCGGGCGTCATCCTGGCGGCGGGCACGGCAGCGCTCATGCTCGCCTGCGAGTGGGCCCAGACGGCGCGCCTGCGCCCGACCCACCTGCTCCGTCCGCCCCGCCTGCTGCGCCCGCCCCGCCCGCTCGCGCGAGTTCGGGGCTTAGGCGCTGAGGTCGCCGCTCTGGGGACCGGTCTCGCTCCCCAAGCGCCGACCTCGCGCGAGACGAGCGCGAAGGACGCAGGACCGCAGGCCCCAGCGAGACCGCAGGCCCCAGCAGCACAGGAGACCCCATGAGCGCCGCCCTCGAGGTCGCAGACCTCAGCGTCGTCTACCCGGCCACGAGCAGCGGCACGCGTCGCAGCGCGCGTGTCACTGCCGTTGACCGCGTGAGCCTGACCATCGGCGACGGCGAGGTGCTCGCCCTGCTCGGCCCCTCGGGGTGCGGCAAGTCCTCCCTGCTGCGTGCTGTCGCCGGGCTCGAGCCGGTGGCCGGCGGCACCGTCCGCTGGGCGGGGCGCGACGTCATTGGCACCCCCGTCCACAAGCGTGGGTTTGGGATGGTCTTCCAGGACGGCCAGCTCTTCCCCTTCAGGGACGTGGCCGGCAACATCGCCTACGGGCTGGCAGACCTGCCGCGCACCGAGCGTGAGGCGCGGGTGTCCGAGGTCCTCGAGCTCGTTGGCCTGCCCGGTTACGGGCACCGCGCCGTGACCACCCTGTCAGGCGGTCAGGCCCAGCGTGTGGCGCTCGCCCGCTCCCTCGCCCCCAGACCGCGCCTGCTGCTGCTGGACGAGCCGCTGTCCGCCCTGGACCGGGCGCTGCGTGAGTCCCTGTCCCAGGACCTGGCGAGCATCCTGCGGGCCCAGGGCATGACCGCCCTGTACGTCACGCACGACCACGCCGAGGCCGAGGCCGTCGCGGACCGTGTGGGCGTCATGGTGGCAGGACGCCTGCTCGCCCTGGGCACGATGGAGGGGCTGCGCGAGCGCCCGGGGCACGAGGAGGTCACCCGCTTCCTCGGACTGTGAGAGCGAGGAGGGCCCCGTCTCAGCTGACCTCCTGCCATGCTGCGATCCGGGCCGCGCGTCCACGTGCGCGGCAGCCCGCACTGGCTGCCAGCTTTCCGCCCGACGTAAAACGCGTGGCGAAGTTGCGGTCCAGGCCCCACTATGGACACGTGCCCCGCCGGGGCCCCGCGACACCGCCGAGTCCTGGAGGACACGATGGCCATCGCCACCTCGCACCGCTTCACCACCGGGGACCTCAGCCCCGAACCCGGTCGTTACCGGCTCGTCGCCTCCGGCTCCTGCCCCTGGTGCCGCCGGGTGCTCATCGCCCGCCGCCTGCTGGGCCTGACCGAGGCCCTGCCCGTCTCCTGGTGCTACGGGCGCGGCGAGGACGGCTACTGGGAGCTGACGGACACCAGCGGGGAGCCCGGCACCGACACCGCCCTCGGGGTGCGCTCGCTTGCCGAGGTCTACGCGGCCACCCCCGGGCACAAGGACCCGCTGACCATCCCCGCGCTGGTTGACACCACCACCGGGGAGGTGGTCTGCGACGACTCCGGCGACCTGCTCTTCGACCTCGCCACCGCCTGGTGGGACCTGCACGCGGTCGGCGCGCCGGACCTGTACCCCCTGGACCGCCGCAACTCCACAGACGCCTGGGACGCCTGGGTCGGCGAGCACGTCAACGAGGCCTACAACACCGCGACCCACTCCCAGGACGAGGAGGAGGCCGAGGCCGCTGCCGAGGAGCTGCTCGTCGCTCTCGACGTCATCGACACCGTCCTGGCCCGGGCCACCCGCATGGAGGCCTCGCGGGAGGCCGGGCTGACGATCCAGGACGCGCCGCCGCTGTCCGCCGTCGTCGCCGTCGGCCAGTACCTGTGCGGCAACGAGCCCACGGGCAGCGACATCCGCCTGTTCGTCACGCTCCAGTCCTACGCCTACGGCGGCCGCCAGCAGATGCCGGGCGGGGACGCGCCCTCGCTGTCCTTCTGGCCCGCCCTCGCCCGCTGGTTCCGGGCGCTGGAGGACCGCCCCGGCTGGGTCGGCCCCGAGGAGCGCAGCGCCCTGGGCCTGTGAGCCGGCCTCAGCGCGTGAGGACCGGGTTGTACAGCAGCCGGTTAGGCGTCGTCGGGCACTCCTCACCCACCGCCATCGGGGCGATGAGCCGGTCCGCGCGCAGGTCCTCCAGCCGCTCGACCACGCGCTCGCGCAGGCTCCACGGGTCAATGGTGTTGAGGTAGATCTTCGTGCCGCCCTCGAAGCCAGCCAGCGTGGACACCCGCCACTTGAGCGTCACGTGCCACGGCATCGACTGGTCGACGTCGATGGGCCGGTGGTGCCACTCCTCGTTGCAGGGCACCTCGGCGCCCGTCGCCGCGTGCAGGGCGTGCAGCAGGTCGGAGACGGCGTCGACCTCCTCGCGGCTCATGAGCCACGGCTCGCACACCGGCGACGTCGAGTACACCTCCAGCGTCGGGTATCGGTGGCCGAAGCCGGCGAAGGCCACCGCGTGCTCGTTCGAGGCGACCAGCAGCCCGTTGTAAGCCGCGTAGTCCACCCCCATCTCGTTGTAGATGTTGGGGTTCGCCCGCACCCGCTGCAGCTCGAGCTGGGTGGAGACACCGCGCTCGTCGATCCCCACGAGCTGCTTGTGCAGGTGGTCGAAGGACGCTCCCGCCGGCCGCAGCCAGTTCTGGAAGACCGCCACGTAGCGCACCCACCGGTTGGCCTCGTACAGGCTCTGCGCCGACTGCACGGCCAGGCGCGTGTACGCCCGGTGCTCCGCCACGCTGAGCGTGCCCGAGCTCGCCAGGCACGAGGAGTCGACGGCGTCGTCCGTGTAGTGGCGCCGGGCGATGATGACGTCGTGGCCCGAGGCGAAGAAGGAGGCGGCGTAGGCACGCTGCTCGGCCGCGCTCATCGCCTCCCAGCGGGCGGGGTCCTGCCCCGAGGCGCGCAGCTTGGTGCGCGCCACCCGGCTCACGTGCGCCTGCCCGGCCGGCTCCGCCAGGTAGGCCTCCATGCGCTCGCGGGCCGTGTCAGGCAGCTCGTAGCCGTGGTTGGCCCGCCAGTAGTCGAAGGACAGGATCTCGAAGAGGTTCGGCACCCGGCGGAAGGCCGCCACCGTCTCGAACAGTGCCGAGGCGGGCAGGGCGTCGAGCCGCTCGAAGGAGCCGTCCGCACGGGCCACGACGCGCGCCTTCTCCGGTGGCGTCTCCAGGTAGCGCTCGCAGCAGAAGGCGCAGCTGCTCGTGTGCTCGTGGGGCTCGAGGGCGTGGACCTCGGTGGCGGGCTGGGCGAGCGGCCGGTTGCCTCGCCCCGGCACGGTCCACACCTCGGTCCCCGTGAAGGGGCTGATCTGCTTGACCGTGCCGTCCGCCAAGCGGGTCAGTGGCTCGGCGGAGGGCAGGTAGGGCATGAGGGTCACCATGGGGCCATTGTGGCCCGCGGCCGACGACGGCGGGGCGGCTTGGGGCGCACCGCTCAGCCCGCAGCGGCTCCCGCCGGGAGCCGCGCCCACCGACGGGGCGTGAACGGGGACGTCCTCGCCGTCGGACACCTGTCGGTGGCCCCTCGTACCCTGGTCCCGTGGCGCGCGAGATCACCGAGGAGGACTGGCCGGCCCGCGTGAGCGACGAGCAGGTCATCACCTGGGCCGGTGCTCAGGTCTTCCTGCGTGGGCGCCGTTACGCCGACGAGGGGCGGGTGATGAGCGTGTCCGTCTCCGCCGGAGGGGACATCCTCATGGCCCAGGTCCGCGGTAGCGCACGCACCTACCAGACGATGCTGCACGCCACGGGCCGCGGCGGGCGCCCCACGTGGGGCGGGTCCTGCTCCTGCCCTGTGCGCACCAGCTGCAAGCACACGGTGGCCCTCCTGCTCGCCGCACGCGCCCAGGCCCTGGCCCAGGTGACGGCCGGGAGCTGGCAGGCACAGCTCGATGAGCTCCTGCACGTCAGTGAGCGCCCGTGCCGGTCCCTGGCGCTGGAGGTGTGTGAGGACCCGCGCGGGTGGAGCCACGGGCTGACCCTCCTGCCACTGATCGAGGGCAGGCAGGGCTGGAACAAGCGCGGCGCCGCCTGGAGCGCGGTGCTCGGGGGAGGGCTGAGGCACGAGGTCGCGCCCGAGGTGCTGGAGCCGGTCCAGGAGATCGGCCGCATGTGCCCCTCCGGGTTCTACTACGACGACGACCGGGTGAGCCTCGACGACGTCCCGCCTCGCGTCTGGGACGCCCTGCGCCGTGCCGTCGCCGCGGGCCTGGCCCTCACCACCGCGCAGCGGGGCGGCCTGCCGGTCGTCATCCAGCCCGGGCTGCGGGTGGGGCTGGGCATCGAGCGCCAGGAGGACGGCTGCCTCGTCATCCTGCCCGAGATCGACACCAGCCGGGTCGAGGGGCTGGGGCAGGCCCTCGTGGCCGACGGCTGCGCCCCCGAGCCGGTCGGGCAGCCGGTCCACGCCTTCGCCGCGACCACCCCGGACAGGCTCATCCTCATGCCGGTCGAGCCCGCCCCGGACGAGGTGCTGGCCCGCGTGCTCGCGGACCGCGGGCGCCGCGTCGTCGTGCCCGAGGCGGACGTGCCCCGCTTCGAGGCCGAGCACCTGGAGCGGCTCATGCGCGCCGTGCCCGTGATCCGGGTGGGCGAGGGCGTGGCGGTGCCCGAGCCCACCGTCGTGACAGCGGTCCTGCGGGTGACGGTTGACGGCGCCACCCACCGGTCCCGCACCGACTGGCTCATGCGCTACCTCACCCCCGGCGGCGAGCTGCGCCGCGAGGTCCTGCTGGGCGACCTCAGCGCCGAGGGGGACCACGCCGTGGCCGGCGGGCGCGAGCGCCCGGCCCGCCAGGGCACGGTCAACGGGAAGGCCGAGGAGCCCGCCCGGGCTCCTGCCCGTGAGGTCAGCCGCCCGGTCCCGCGGGACCTGCCCGCGGAGCGGCGAGCAGCCCGCCAGGCACTGTCCGTGCTCATCCCCCTGGCGGCCGAGCACGGCGTGCTGTGGCACAGCAGGCGCATGAGCGGTATCGACACCGCCCGCTTCATGGTCCGCAGCCTGCCGGTGCTCCAGGGGCTTGACGACCTGGAGACCGAGGTCCTCGGCGAGGTCCCCAACTACCGCGCCGCCGAGGGCGAGCTCGTCATCTCGACGCAGGTGAGCGAGGAGGAGGACCGGCCGGACTGGTTCTCCCTGCGCGTGCGCGTGCACGTCGGCGAGGACCAGGTGCCCATCGAGCGCCTCATCGCCGCCGTGGCGAACGGGGACAAGGAGGTCCTGCTCGACTCCGGCGCCTGGGTCGAGGTGGACCGCCCCGAGGTCCAGCGGCTCGCGGCCCTCATGGAACAGGGGCGTGAGCTGGCCGAGCCGCGCGCCGCGGAGCCGGGGACCATGCGCATCACCCCCTACCAGGCGGGGTACTACGCCCAGCTGGTGGAGATGGGGGTTGTGGGTGAGACCGCACGGCGCTGGCGCCAGAGCGTCGAGGGCCTGCTGGCGGTGGCGCAGGAGCAGGCCGGCGCCACCGGGCGACCCGGCGGTGCCTCCTCGACGTCGCACAGCGTCCAGGCCCTGGACGCCCCTGTGCCCGCGGGCCTGCGCGCGAGCCTGCGCCCCTACCAGCTCGAGGGCTACCGCTGGCTGCACCTGCTCAGGCGCACGGGCCTGGGCGGCGTGCTCGCGGACGACATGGGGCTGGGCAAGACCGTGCAGATCCTTGCCGAGGTCCAGCACATGGTCGAGGAGGCGGAGGGCTGCCGCCCACCGGTGCTCGTCGTCGCGCCCACGAGCGTCGTCGGCGCCTGGGTGGAACAGGCCCGGCGCTTCTGCCCGGACCTGGACGTCCGTGCCGTCACCCGCACCCGTGCCGCGCGTGGCACCACCCTCGAGCAGGAGGCCGACGGCGCGGACCTCGTCGTCACCAGCTACACGATCGTGCGCCTGGACGAGGAGGCGTGGGCCGCAGCCGCCTGGTCCTGGGTGGTGCTCGACGAGGCCCAGTTCATCAAGAACCACGCCTCCGCCACCTACCGGGCGGTGCGGCGTCTGCGCAGCCCCTGCGCCCTGGCGGTCACCGGCACGCCGCTGGAGAACTCCCTCATGGACCTGTGGAGCCTGCTGAGCGTCAGCGCCCCCGGGCTGCTGCCAGGGCCCGAGCGCTTCAACGAGCTCTACCGGCGCCGCATCGAGCGCGGGGGAGAGGCGGGTGCCCGGCGGCTGGCGGAGCTGCGCCGTCGTGTCGGCCCCTTCATGCTGCGCCGCACCAAGGAGCAGGTGGCCGTGGACCTGCCGGTCAAGACCGAGCAGGTGATGAGCGTCGAGCTCAGCCCCGCGCACCGGCGCGCCTACGAGCTCAGGCTCATCCGTGAGCGCCAGAAGGTCATGGGGCTGCTCGAGGACGACTCCGCCCAGGCGCGCTTCTGCGCTCTGCGCTCGCTGACCATCCTGCGCCAGATGGCGCTCGACCCCGGGCTCGTGGAGCCGCACGGGCAGGACGCGGACGGCGAGGACGCCGGCGCCTGCGGGCGCGGACGCCGGCCCGCGGCGAAGGCCGAGCTGCTGCTCCAGACCCTGAAACCGGTCATCGCCGAGGGCCACAAGGCCCTCGTCTTCAGCCAGTTCACACGCTACCTGCGTGGCGTCCAGGAGGTCCTGGACAGAGCCGGCCTGCGCGTGCTCTACCTGGACGGCTCCACCCCGGACCGTGACGGCGTCATCTCCCGGTTCCGGGAGGGTGAGGGCGACGTCTTCCTCGTCTCGCTCAAGGCCGGGGGCTTCGGCCTGACGCTGACCGAGGCCGACTACGTCTTTCTGCTCGACCCGTGGTGGAACCCGCAGGTGGAGGCGCAGGCGGTCGATCGCGCGCACCGCATCGGCCAGGACCGGCCGGTGCTCGTCTACCGGCTCGTCTGCGCGGGCACCATCGAGGAGAAGGTCATGGCGCTCAAGGAGAAGAAGGCGGACCTCTTCTCCCGCGTCATCGAGGGGGGTGAGGCGCCGGCACGCGCCGCGCTCACGGCTGAGGAGATTCGAGCCCTGCTCGAGGACTGAGCGGGTGAAGCACAATGCCTCCGTGAGGATTCGCCCAGCCACCCGTGATGACCTGCCGGTGCTCCGGGACCTGTCCATCGAGACCTTCTGCCAGACCTTCGCCCACCTCTACGACCCCGAGGACCTGAAGTCCTTCCTCGCCGGGACCTACTCCGACGCCGCCCTCTGCGCTCTCCTCGACGACCCCGCCAACCTGTTCCTGCTGTGCGAGGACACTGAGGAGGGCGTCAGCACGGCTGTCGGTTATGTGCTTGCCGGCCCCTGTGACCTCGAGCACGAGCAGGTACGACCCGGCGACGGCGAGATCAAGCGCCTCTACCTGCGTCGTACCCACCAGGGAGGTGGCCGCGGCGCCGCCCTCATGAGCGCGGCGATGCAGTGGCTTCTCGCCGAAGGCCCTCGCACCCTGTGGCTGGGAGTGTGGGAGAACAATGTCGGCGCCCAGCGCTTCTACCAGCGCTTCGGCTTCGAGGAGGTCGGCGACCACGTTTTCCTCGTCGGCACCCACGAGGACCGCGACCTCATCTACCGGCGCCCCGCCGTCGGCCACCCCTGAGCACCCTTGCGCGCCGCCGCGGCCGGGCCACACACCCACCCCGGCGGCCGTTTCCCTCCTGAGCCGCCGGGCCGGGCCACACAGGTGCCTGCCACGGCATCCCTGTCCACAGGCAGGGAGGGGACCGGTGCGCGCCGGGCCGGGGCCGAGTCAGTCTTGCCATGCGGGCAGGACGCTCGCGGACGCAGGACCCGGCCCGCCGTGACGGACGGGGCCGCGGTCACTCACCCCAAGGAGGAGACATGCCCACCACCCACGCGCGCCGCTTCCTGGAGGCCGTGCACGCCTCATGGCTCTTGGCCCACCCCGGGGCGGGAGGCATCCCCGACCGCCTGACCACCGAGGGCCGGCCCGGGCGCCGCCCCGCCCGGCTCGCGCCGGACGGCACCGGCGACCCCGGCGGAGAGGCCGGCATGGCCACCGCCGAGTACGCCATCGGCACGCTCGCGGCAGCGGCATTCGCAGGCCTGCTGCTTGCCGTCATCCGTTCCGGCTCCATCGGTGGGCTCATCCAGAGCCTCATCGAGTCGGCCCTGTCGATCGGTTGAGCCGTGCGCCGGGCCTGGGACATCCCACGGGCGCGGCGCGAGCAGGACGGGCGGGAGCCACGGCAACCGCCGCGCGGCGGCGAGCGCGGCATGGTCACGGCGGAGACTGCCGTGACCATGCCGGCTGTCGCCCTCGTGCTGCTTCTCGTGCTCTCCGGCGTGGGTGCCGGCGTCACCCAGCTGCGTGTGGCCGACGCGGCCCGCGTGGCTGCACGGGCCGCCGCCATCGGCGAGAGCGAGCTGGCCGGTCCCGCGTCCCGTGCGGCGAGCGGGGTCGAGCTGAGTGTCTCCCGCGAGGGCGGGCTCACGTGCGTGAGCGCCAGCCGTGCCGTGCCCGGGCCCCTGGGCGCCGCGGGGCTGAGGGCGCGCAGCCGTGCCTGCGCCTGGACCGAGCCGGGTGTGCCGTGAGCGCGGGAGCAGGCCGGGCGCCCGACGACGGCAGACCGCCTCGGGCCGCCCGGTCCCGCCTGCCGTGGGTCACGCGGTCCCGTCTGCCGTGGGCCGCCCGCCCTGGTGCCGAGGAGGGATCGGGCACGGTGATGGCGCTGGCGCTCATCGCCGTCCTGCTCGTCCTCGCCGTCGGCGCCAGCGGCCTCATCCAGGCTCAGGCAGCGGCGGGGAGGGCGCGTCTGGCGGCAGACATGGCGGCACTGGGCGGGGCGACAGCCCTGGGGTCTGTGACCGCTCCAAGGGACCCGTGCGCAGTCGCCGGGAGGGTCGCCGAGGCCAACGGAGCCGTGCTCACCGGCTGCACGGTGGAGGCTGAGGACGTCACCGTGGGCGTCGCCGTCGGACTGAGGGTGCTGGGCGTCGGACGGACGGCGACGGCAGCAGCCCGGGCCGGACCGGTGGAGGCGGCAGCACCCGGGGGTGAGGGCAGCCGCTGATCTCCTCAGTCGGTGGGTGACGCCGCGTTGGGTGCCGCGTCGGGCGTCGTGGTTGGCGCCGCGTCGAGCAGCAGGTGCAGCAGGGTCACTGCCCCGGCCTTGTCGAGCGGCTCGTTGTTGTTGCCGCACTTGGGGGACTGCACGCACGAGGGGCAGCCGGCCGCGCAGTCACAGCCCTCGATGACGGCGAGCGTCGCCGTCAGCCACTGGCGCCCTGCCCTGAACCCGCGCTCGGCGAAGCCCGCGCCACCTGGCTGGGCGTCGTGCACGAACACGGTGGGCGCCATCGTCTGCGGGTGCACGGCTGTGGACAGGCCGCCGATGTCCCAGCGGTCGCAGGTAGCCAGCAGCGGCAGCATCCCGATGGAGGCGTGCTCGGCGGCGTGCAGCGCCCCCGGCAGCTCGGCGGGGGTGAGCCCGGCGGCCTCGGCCACCTCAGGCGGGACCGTCCACCACACGGCGGCCGTCGGCAGGACGTGCTCAGGCATGTCCAACGGGTGCTGGGAGATGACCTCCATCCCGGGCAGGGCCTGCCTCATGTAGCCGACGACCTGGCTCGTGACCTCCACGGAGCCCAGGGACCAGGTGAGCCCGTGGTCCCACTGCTGCCTGGCGCGCTCGGCGATGATGCGCACGCTCGTGCGCTCGCGGGCCCGCGTGCGGTAGCCGACGGCCCGGCGCCCGGTGACCACCGCCGCCTCCTCGGTGAGCGCCTCGACGACGTAGCTGCGCCCTTGGTGGACGTAGACCGCGCCCTCGTGGACCGTGGCGTCGGCCGCGGTGCCGGTCACTGTGCCGATGACGGTGCCGGTGGAGGCCTCGACCACCGGCACGTCCGGCGGGCCGTCACCCCGCAGGCTCGTGAGGTCCTGGGCGCGGCCGGGCAGGCTCGTGTTCCAGAACCAGCCGGACGGCCTGCGCCGCAGCGCCCCGCGCTGCGCCAGGTCCTCGAGGAAGGACTCGTCCGGGAGCCCGAACAGGGGCAGGTCCTCGGCTCGCAGGGGCGACTCGCTGGCGGCGGCGCACAGGTGCGGAGCCAGGACGTAGGGGTTGGCCGGGTCGAAGACGGTGGCCTCGGGGGCGGCGAAGACGTCCTCGGGGTGGTGGACGAGATAGTTGTCGAGAGGGTTGTCGGAGGCGATGAGCACGGCCACCCCGGGTGAGCCTGCCCGTCCGGCGCGCCCCGCCTGCTGGCCCAGCGAGACGCGCGTGCCGGGCCAGCCGGCGATGAGGACGGCGTCCAGGCCCGTGACGTCGATGCCGAGCTCGAGGGCGTTGGTGGTGGCCAGGGCGCGCAGGGCGCCACTGCGCAGGTCGCGCTCGAGCTCACGCCGCTCCTCTGGCAGGTAGCCGCCGCGGTAGGCGCGCACCGCTGGGACCAGCTCAGGCAGGGTCATGCCCAGGCTGTGGCGGGCGCGCTCGGCGACCACCTCGGCGCTGCGGCGCGAGCGCACGAACACGAGGGCCCGGGCTCCCACGCTCATGAGGTCAACGAGCAGCTCGGCGGCCTCGACGACGGCCGAGCGCCGTGCTGAGGGGTCCTCAGCCGGGTCGTCGCAGTCCGGTCCAGGACGGTTGAGGAACGGTTCTGCCCCGGGGGTGCCGGCCTCGGCGGCACGTGCTGGGGCTGTGTCCTGCCATGCGGCCCACGGGTCGCGCAGGGCCGGCTGCCACAGGGCCAGGGCCCGCGCGCCGGAGGGGGCGCCGTCGTCGGTGACGGCCACGACGTCGCAGTCCTCGATCCCGATGAGACGGGCGGCCGTCAGCGCGGGCTCCGCAGCGGTCGCGGAGGCGCACAGCACTGCGGGTCCGGGGCCGTCGGGTCGCAGCCGCCGCACGAGCCGCAGCAGGCGACGGATGACGAGGGCGACGTGCGCGCCGATGACACCTCGGTAGGCGTGGCACTCGTCGATGACGACGTAGCGCAGCGACCGCAGGAAGCGGTTCCACCGCTCGTGGCCGGGCAGCAGGGACAAGTGCAGGAAGTCGGGGTTGGTGAGCACGACGTCGGCGTGCGCCCGTGCCCAGTCACGCTCGGGCACAGGGCTGTCGCCGTCGCAGGTGCCCGAGCGGACGGTGCGCCATGACCCGGGCGGAGCCCCGGCCTCGCGCTGGAGGGCCTCGAGCTCGTGGACGAGCCGCTCCAGGGCGGCGGCCTGGTCCGCGGCCAGGGCCTTGGTGGGCGACAGGTACAAGGTGGTGGGACGGCGCCCGTGGGAGGAGATGCGCGTGGCGTCGCCGTCGGGACCCTGGGCGGCGAGGACGTCGGAGAGGGCGGGCAGCCAGGCCGCCAGGGACTTGCCGGAGCCGGTGCCGGTGGCCAGGACCGTGTGCTGGCCGCGGTGGAGGGACTCGGCGGCCAGCTCCTGGTGCGTCCACGGGCGGGCAACCCCGAGGCGGGCGTAGGTGGCGACGAGGTCCGGGTCGGCCCAGTCGGGCCAGCTGCCGTGCCTCCCAGGGCGGGCGGGGGTGCGCTCGAGGTGGATGAGGCGGCCGTCGCGCGCGCCGATGGACTCCAGCAGCGCCGTCAGGTCCCGGGTGGGTGGGCGCGGGATGTTGGGCGTGCCCGGGTCTGCGGAGAGGCCGGGGGCGGCGGGCGAGGGTCGGTCGGGCACGGGGCCAGTGTGCCGCAGGGCGGCGACGACCGACGGCGCCCCCCTCCGCCCCGGCCAGGTCCGCCCGGCCCGCCCACCTCCTCGGTTTGCGCTCGAACTCCCTGGGCGTGTGCCGTACGTTCGCGCGCAAACCGAGGAGGTGGGCAGGGGAGGCGAGGAGGTGGGGTGAGGGCGGGCCGCTCGCGACACGCCGGATGCGCCGGGGCGCACCCGATTATGTGGTGCCCGTCACTGTCTTGCCCCCTAGGGCTCGCGTCCCCACTGTCGCGGAATGCTGGCGAAAATGACGTCCTATGCCGACGAGAGTGTGGTGCTACACCACAACATGTTGTGGTTGCAGTTCTTCGCGACCACCGGATGATGTGTCACATCGGTGTACTTCGGTTGTAGTGTCGTGACCGGCGACGACGCCACGGCCTACCGAGCCGCCGCGCAAGGCACGCTCTGGCGACCGCCGCCCCACCCGCCAACCGCACGCACCGATGGAGAGACCCGTGTCCGACGCGCACCTCGCAGCAGCCCACCCCGAGCTTGTGGCCCACGGCTCCGCCGACTCCGCCGTCGCCCACGGCTCGCGCCCTGTCGTGGACGCCGTCGCCACCGTCACCGAGTACCTGGACCGCTCCGACTGGCGCGTCAACGCCAACGCCAACCAGGGCTACTCGCTCGGCGGCATGATCCTCAACACGAGCGGCAAGGTCATCGCCAACTACTGGCTCAGCCAGATCTACTCCCAGGCCGCCGGTGACGCCCACCGCAGCGGCGACATCCACATCCACGACCTCGACATGTTCGCCGGGTACTGCGCCGGCTGGTCCCTCAAGTCCCTCCTCCAGCAGGGCTTCAACGGCGTCCCCGGCAAGATCGCCTGCAAGCCGCCGCGACACTTCTCCAGCGCCGTGGGCCAGATCGTCAACTTCCTCGGCACCCTGCAGAACGAGTGGGCCGGAGCCCAGGCCTTCAGCTCCTTCGACACCTACATGGCGCCCTTCGTCCGCCTGGACGCCATGACCTACGACGAGGTCCTGCAGTGCATGCAGGAGCTCATCTTCAACCTCAACGTCCCCTCCCGCTGGGGCACCCAGACGCCCTTCACCAACCTCACCTTCGACTGGACCTGCCCCGCCGACCTCGCCGACGAGCACCCCTTGATCGGGGACGAGCTGTGCGACTTCACCTACGGCGACCTCGCCGAGGAGATGGCCCTCATCAACCGAGCCTTCATGGAGGTCATGACCGACGGCGACGCTGACGGGCGCGTCTTCACCTTCCCCATCCCCACCTACAACATCACCAAGGACTTCGACTGGGACTCGGACAACGCCGACCTGCTGTTCGAGATGACGGCGAAGTACGGCCTGCCCTACTTCCAGAACTTCATCAACTCCGAGCTTGACCCGGGCATGATCCGCTCGATGTGCTGCCGCCTCCAGCTCGACCTGCGCGAGCTGCTCAAGCGGGGCAACGGCCTGTTCGGCTCCGCCGAGCAGACCGGGAGCGTCGGCGTCGTCACGATC
Organism: Actinomyces sp. W5033; assembly: GCF_051303165.1. Taxonomy (NCBI): domain Bacteria; kingdom Bacillati; phylum Actinomycetota; class Actinomycetes; order Actinomycetales; family Actinomycetaceae; genus Actinomyces; species Actinomyces sp. W5033. The sequence continues at coordinate 56,704 of NZ_JBPPGD010000010.1, forward strand.
AACATGGCACGCCTGGGCTACCTGCACCACGGTGACGAGGCGGGACTGGTGTCCGCCCTCGACCGCCTCATTGACATCGCCTCCGACACCCTCGAGCTCAAGCGCGTCGTCATCCAGCACCACATCGACGCCGGCCTGTTCCCCTTCACCAAGCGCTGGCTCGGCACCCTCGACAACCACTTCTCGACCATCGGCGTCAACGGCATGAACGAGATGGTCCGCAACTTCACTCACGATGCCTACGACCTCACCGACCCGCGCGGGCACGACATGTGCGTGCGCGTCCTGGACCACGTGCGTGAGCGGATGGTCCAGGTCCAGGAGGCCACCGGCCACCTGTACAACCTCGAGGCCACCCCCGCCGAGGGCACCACGTACCGCTTCGCCAAGGAGGACCGCAAGCGCCTGCCCGGCATCCTCCAGGCCGGAACGGACGCCAACCCGTACTACACGAACTCCTCCCAGCTGCCCGTCGGCTACACGGACGACCCCTTCCTCGCCCAGGAGATGCAGGAGGAGCTGCAGACCAAGTACACGGGTGGCACCGTCCTGCACCTGTACATGAACGAGCGCGTCTCCTCCGCCCAGGCCTGCAAGGAGCTCGTGCGCCGCTCACTGACGGCCTTCCGCTCCCCGTACATCACCATCACGCCGACCTTCTCGATCTGCCCGACCCACGGCTACCTCGCCGGCGAGCACGTCACCTGCCCCAAGTGCGCCGACCTGCACCCCGGCGCGGAGCCTGTCGAGTGTGAGGTGTGGACCCGCGTCATGGGCTACTTCCGCCCGGTCAAGTCCTTCAACATCGGTAAGAAGGGCGAGTACGCCGAGCGCACGATGTTCACTGAGGGGGCCGCAGCCGGGCACGGTCCGGCCACCTCCCGGCTGAGCGCGGTGAGCGCATGAGGGGGCGCCGGCGTGAGTGCTCGTGAGGACAAGGGGAAGCAGGCGGCCCAGTGGAGCGTTGAGTGCGCCCCGGGCGCAGAGGCGCGACTGCGCCGGTGTGTGCAGTACGCCTGCGCGCTGAGGGCGGAGGCGGAGGCTGTGCGGCGCGGTGGGCTCCGCACGCGCCGCCTCGACGAGATCGCAGCCTCCCTTGGCTTTGACGTCTGAGACCGGGGCGGGCGGGGCCGGGGCGTCCCGGCCCGCGGACTCCCTGCAGATCGCGGGGCTCGTACCCATGTCCACCGTGGACTGGCCGGACCACCTCACGGCGACGGTCTTCACGCAGGGCTGCCCGTGGAGGTGCTTCTACTGCCACAACCGCGACCTCATCCCCGTGCGAACCCCCGGCGCGGTCGCCTGGCAGGAGGTGCGCGACCTGCTGTCGCGGCGGCGGGGGCTGCTCGACGGCGTCGTCCTCACCGGCGGTGAGGCCCTGCGCCAGGACGGCCTGGCCGACGCCGCCCGCGAGGTCAAGGACATGGGCTTCCAGGTGGGCCTGCACACGGCCGGGATGTACCCCAGGCGGCTGCGTGACCTGGTGGAGGCAGGACTCGTCGACTGGGTGGGCCTCGACGTCAAGGCCCTGCCCGAGCACTACACGCAGGTGGTGGGACGCGCGAACGCAGCGGCGAAGGTGTGGGACTCGCTCGAGGTCCTGCTCGCCTCCGGCACGGACCTGGAGGTGCGCACCACCGTCGTCCCCGGTGACGTCACCGCCGAGGACGCTGTGGAGGTCGCCCGCCGGGTGCACGAGGCCGGGGCGCGGGTCTACGCGTTGCAACAGGTCCGTGGCCGCGGCACGAGCGGCGCCTTCCCGGTGGTGGCTCCCGGATGGGACGCCCGGTGCGAGCGCATGGCCGCCGACATCGAGGCGATGGGCTGGGAGCGCTTCACCTACCGGCCCGCCTGAGGGGCCTGCGCGACGGCCGGCTGCGAGTGCGGCGTCGAGGGGCTTCTGGAGGCTTGACCGTCACCGCGGTGGGGCCGATACTGGGGTAGATACTGAGTATCCATTACTCGGCAACCATGTTGGGGTCCCTCCGGGAGGTTCCATGTCCGTCAAGCACGCCCTGCTCGCCCTGCTGTCCTTGGGGGACGCCGGTACCTACCAGCTCCGCAAGGACTTCGAGTCCTCGACCGGCTCGACGTGGCTGCTCAACATCGGTCAGGTCTCCACCACCCTCGGCCGTCTGGAGCGCGACGGCCTTGTGGTGCGGCACGACGCCTCCCCCGCCCGGACAGCCCCCACCCGGAGCGCTCCGGCCTCCGGCTCCTCCGAGGTCGCGGCCTGGTCCCTGACCGAGGCCGGCCGCGCCGAGCTCGACCGCTGGTGGAGCGTCCCGGTGCCGCGACGCCATCCGGAGCGCGACGAGCTCATCATCAAGCTCGCCCTGGCCACCACGGTGCCCGGTGTCAACGTCGCCGCCCTCCTCCAGCAGCAGCGCCAGGCCAGCCAGGCCACCCTGCACGAGATCACCCGTGCGCGCCGCGCCGCCGACGAGGACCTCGCAGCATCCCTTGTCCTGGACCATCATGTCTACGCCCTGGAGGCCGAGCTGCGCTGGCTCGATGACGTCGAGGGCCGCCTTGCGCGTGCACGCCAACTTGCCTCGGGGGCAAGCGGTCGCACCGCTGCCGACCAGCCTGTTGCCAACCGGTCCGCCGCCGCGCGGGCCGCCGCCCGGCCGACCGCCAGCCGCCCCGCCGCCGGGAGCCCCAGATGAGTGCCGCCGAGGCCGTCCTGCGCCTGGAGTGCGTCACCCGCGTCCACGGTGAGGGCCCCCGCGCGGTCACCGCCCTGAAGGACGTCGACCTGGCTCTGAACGCCGGTGAGTTCGTCGCCGTCATGGGCCCCTCGGGCTCAGGGAAGTCCACGCTGCTCAACCTCGCCGGCGCCCTGGACGCGCCCACCTCCGGGCGGGTCCTCGTCGAGGGGCAGGACCTGACGGGCCTGAGCCCCACCCGGAAGGCGGACCTGCGGCGCCGCTCCATCGGCTTCGTCTTCCAGGACCTCAACCTCCTGCCCTCCCTGACCGCCATCGAGAACGTCGCCTTCCCCCTGGAGCTCGACGGCGTGCCCGCGGCCCGTGCACGCGCCCAGGCCATGGAGGCCCTCGACGGCGTCGGCGTCGCCGAGCTCGCCAACCGTTTCCCCGAGGACGTCTCCGGCGGCCAGGCCCAGCGGATCGCCATCGCCCGCGCCCTCATCGGGCCGCGCCGCCTCCTCCTGGCCGACGAGCCCACCGGCGCGCTCGACTCGGCCACCGGTGGTGACGTCGTGTCCGTCCTGCGGCAGCGCGCCGACGACGGCGCCGCCGTCCTGCTCGTGACCCACGAGCCCCGCTTCGCCGCCTGGGCGGACCGCACCATCTTCCTGCGCGACGGACGCACGGCGGGCAGCTCGCAGGCCGAGGACCCCGCGGTCCTACTGACCGCCTCCGGCGACACCGCCACGGAGCAGCCGTGAGGGCCCGGCTGCGCGCTCTGCGCCCCGTCGTGCGCCTGGCCCGCCGCGACGCCGCCCGCCACCGCCTGCGCACCATCAGCGCCATCCTCCTCATCGCCCTGCCGGTGGCGGCCGTGGGTGGCGCGCTCGGTCTGCTGGCCACCCACGGCTCAGACGTGCCCAGTCGCCGAGCCGCCCTGGCCACCATCCCCGACGGCGTCCAGGCCGTCGTCACCGGCACCGCCGTCGACCCGCTGTCCTCACCCATCCGGCAGCGCCCCGAGGGGCTGGGATCCTGGGTGGACGACCCCGACGTCGTGCCGCTGAACGCCCAGGAGCTCGCAGGCCTCATCCCCGCCGCCAACCAGGTCCACCAGTACTGGAGCACCGGGACGCTCCTGGCCACCACCGGCATCGACTCGCAGCCCGGTCAGCTGCGGGCCGCGGGCACCGGCTCCACGGACCTCGCCGGGGTCGCGACCACGCGCGTCGCCACCATGACGCTCACCGAGGCCGACTCCGGCACCCTCGACCTCCTGCTCCCGGCCAGCGGCGGGCTCGTGCGCGGCAGCGCGCCCACCGATGCCGCCGGCATCGTCATCACCAGCGCTGTGGCCGAGCGCACCGGCGCCGACCTCGGCGACGAGATCACCCTCATCGCACCGCCCTTCACAGGCTGGTACTCCACCGACGGCCGGATCGACGAGTTCCTGGCCGGCACCCAGCGCGGATACCGGGTCTCGGGCATCGTCGGTTCCAAGGCGGACACCGCCTGGGCGCTGGACGACTGGGTCGCCTCCACCGCCCGGGGCGACCCGGCCGGCATCGACGCCCACTTCCTCATCACCGGCCCCGAGGCGGTGACCTGGGAGCAGGTCAAGGCCCTCAACGTGCGCATGGCCGTCGTCGTCTCCCGCGAGGTGCTGACCGCCTACCCCGCCGACTCCGAGCTCTACCCGGTGACCATCGACCCGGCCGCCGTCGCCCTCCAGGTCGTCATGGTGGTGCTGGCCGCGGTCGGCGCCGTCGGCCTGCTGCTGGGGCTGGTCACCCCGGCCTTCGTCGTGGCCGCGGACCAGCACAGGCGCACCCTGGCGCTGACGGCCGCCGTCGGTGCCCGGCCCCGGGACATGCGCCGCATCCTCACCCTCCAGGGTGTGGGGACGGGAGTGTGCGGCGGCCTGCTGGGATGGGCCGTGGGTATGTCCGCGGCGGTCGGCGCGGCACGCGTCCTCATGCCCGAACGGCCCGTGATCCTGCCCCCTGCGTGGCAGGCCGGCCTCGTCGTCCTGCTGAGCGCGGGCGCCGGCTGGCTCGCCACCGCGACGGCCGCCCGCCGTGTGTCCCGCGGCGACCTCGCGGGGGCCCTCAAGCAGCGGCCGGTCGTCGTCGGCCACCCGCAGGGGCGGGCCCGGTGGCTGGGCGCCTCCATCGTCCTGATGGTCGCCGTGGGCTGTGCGCTCGGCTCGTTGAGGGTGCCGATCCCGGCGCTGGAACCCGAACAGGCCCGTGGACCGGCGGGACCGGGTGGCGCGGCGATGGCACTGGTGGTGCTCGCCGTCCTGGCCGTGGCGGTCGCCCTGCTGCTGGCCGTTCCGGCCCTCGTCCTGACGGTGTCGTCCCAGGCCCATCGTGCCCCGCTGGCGCTGCGCCTGGCCCTGCGGGAGGCGGGCGGCCGGTTGTCGCGCACCGCACCGGTCGTCGGGGCGGTGGCGCTCGCCGTGGCGGTCCTGGGCGCCGGCTGCGTCCTCATCCCCGCCGAGGCCCAGAAGGTGGAGGACACGCAGACGAGCCTGGTGGGCCCCGGCACCCTCGCGATCGGCCCCGACGCCCCGGTCGATGGCGAGTTCGACGCCGCTCTTCTGCGCTCCCAGGCTGCCGCGCTGTCCGAGGCGGGGCTGCCGGTGACCGGGGCCCGTCCCGTCTACTCACCGGACGTGCGCGGCGAGGGCCCGCACCTGATGGCCCTGCCCGCCCCCGGGCGCGAGTGCGATGAGCGCAACGGCCTGGCGGCCTCCATCGGGTCGGTGCTGGGACGCTCGGAGGCGGTCTGCGTCAGCGCCATGCGCGGCTACACCGCCGGGTACGCGCTTCCCTGGTGGCTGGGCGGCGTCATGCTCGTCATGGACGCCCAGACGATGCGCGCCACCAGGCTGCCCGGTGCCGAGCAGGCGGCCCGGATGCTGGAGGAGGGTGGCGTCGTCGTCAACGACGCCACCCGGATCGCCGACGACGGGACGGTCGTCATCGCCGCGCTCGACACCCGTGGGCACACCATGGGAACCGTGGAGGTGCCCGGCCGCCTCCTGCCGCGCCTGGCGGCCTCGGTGGTGATGACACCCCAGACCCTGGCCGGGCTCGGACTCGGTGACATCGCACCCATCTACGTCGGTGCGGTCCTGGAGACCTCCCGCGACCTGAGTCCCGCGGAGGTCGAGCGTGCCGAGAGCATCCTCACCGAAGGCACCGACCTCGTCATGGCCGCTGCGGGCCGCGATGCGCAGGCCAGTCCGTGGGGCGGAAGAACCGGGCTGACTGCCTTCGGTGTCGCGGTGCTCTTCGCGCTGTCCGCGCTGGGGGTCAGCCTGTCCCTCGTGCGCAGCCAGACGCTGCCCGACCTGGTGACGATGCACGCCCTGGGCGCCCGGCCGCGCTTCCTGCGGGGCACCATGATGGCGCACGCGGCGGTCGTCCTGGGCCTGGGGGTCCCCCTGGGTGTGGTGGTGGGTTGGGCGGCCGGCACCTACGTGGTGTCCTGGCGGCGACGCGTCTACCCTGACGGCTTCGCGCCCTGGCACACCCTGCCGGCGACGTGGGTGATGCTGGCCGTGGCGATCGCGGTCGTGGTGGCCCTGGGACTGGTCGTGGCCCGGGTGGCGGCGCGGCCCCCGCGCAGCCTGCTTCGCAGCCGTCTGGAATAAGCCGGTAGGAGTGAGCCGACGCCGGGCCGGCGCCCCGTACGCTCAGGCGTCCGAACGCGTCAGGCGCACCGCCCCCGCCACCACGGCCGCCAGCGACCAGGCCAGCACGACGGCGCCGTCCTGCCAGGCGCCCTCACGCACCCAGTCCTGGGCCGCTACCCCGGGCAGCCAGTGCGACCACTCTCCGAGGATCTGGGCGGTGGCGGGGGCGACGACGACGAGCAGCAGGAGCACCGAGGTCGCCGCAAGCACCTGCCTGAGGGCCGCACCCGCCCCGGTGGCCGCCACCGCCAGCACCACGAGCCAGGCCCCGGTGCGGGCGGCGGCCTCCACCGAGCCGTGCACCGGGTTCGCGTCGAAGGTGAGCAGGGCCGCGCCGGCCAGCGTCGCGGCCACCGGCAGGATCACGGCGGTGAGCACCGCGAGCCGTCCCGCCCACACGGCCGGGCGCCGGGGCTCGACGAGGAGCGTCGTGCGCCCCAGCGCGCTCGTGTGCTCCTTGGTGGAGGCAAGGACCCCGGCGGCGAGGAAGCCGACCTGGACGAGCCCGCCCCAGGTCCACATGGCCGCGGCGACGGCCTGCGCGGGCGCGGAGTCCGCCCGGGGGACGCCCTGACGCAGGGTGAGGAGCATGAGGGCGGCACCGAGGACCGTGAGCACCGCCGTCCAGCGCAGTGCCGGTAGGGACCCGAGCTTGAGCGCCTCCGCCCGCAGCGCGCTCATGCTCCGGCCCCGGGGGCGGTCAGGGAGAAGAAGGCCTCCTCCAGGTCCCGGTGCCCACCGGCCACCTCGGTGAGCGTTCCGGCGGCGCGCACCCGTCCCTCGGCGATGACGACGACGTCGTCGGCGACCTCGGCGAGCTCGCCAAGCACGTGGCTGGAGACCAGGACGGTGCCGCCCGCCGCGGCACGCTCCCGCATGAGGTCGCGCATCCAGCGGATGCCAGCCGGGTCCAGACCGTTGACGGGCTCGTCGAGGATGAGGATCTCCGGGTCGCCCAGCAGGGCGGCGGCCAGTCCCAGGCGCTGGCCCATGCCCAGCGAGTAGGTGCGTACCCGCCGTCCGGCCGCCTCGCTGAGCCCGACGAGCTCGAGGACCTCGTCGACCCGGCGCCGGGGGATGCCCGACCCGGCGGCCACCCACCGCAGGTGGGCGCGGCCCGTGCTCGACGGGTGGGCGCCGGCGCCGTCGAGCACCGCGCCGACGGTGCGCAGGGGGTGGTGCAGCTCGCGGTAGGGGCGCCCGCCCAGGAGGGCGGTGCCCGCGTCGATGCGGTCCAGGCCGAGCAGGCAGCGCAGGGTGGAGGACTTGCCCGCCCCGTTGGGCCCCACGAAGCCGGTGACCCTGCCGGGCCGGGCCTCAAGACTCAGCTCGTGGAGCACGGTGCGCTGCCCGTGCCGCTTGATGAGGCGCTCGATGGTGATCATGCTCAGGCGTCCTTCCTCGTCCACAGGACGGTGGTCAGTGTCAGTGCCGCCAGCGTCCAGGCGGCCAGGGCCGTCCACGCCTCGCCGGCTGGCAGCGTGGGGCCGATGTAGTCCTTGCTGATGATGTTGTAGGCGGCCGCGTCGGGCATCCACGCCGCGAGGTCCGTGACCTTGGACAGCAGGAGGCTGGGGGAGACCAGGGAGATGGTGGTGATGCACCACGTCAGGGGGACAAGCGCACCGCGGGAGAGGCAGGCCAGGGCCATGGCCCCCATGGCGTTGAGGAGCCACCAGGCGTACAGGCCGAGGACCTGCTCCCACGGCAGCGGCCACAGTGTCGGTGCCCACTCGCCCAGCGCGCGGGTGGTGATGGTGAAGGTGAGGGCGCAGGCGACGGCGGCCAGCACCGCCGTCGTCGCCAGCACGATGAGGGCCTTGGCCGCCAGTGTGACGGTGCGGCGCGGCTCAACCAGCAGGGTGGTGGTCAGCTGCCGTGCCGAGCCCAGGTCCTGGGTGTTGGCCGTGAACTCCCCGGCCATGCAGGCGGTGGCGAGGACGACGACGCCCACGGACCCGAAGGACGCGGGCATGATGCCCATGTCGGGCAGTATCTGGTGCAGGTGGGAGCCGGGGTCGGCGGCGAGCTCGGCGGCCATGCCCCGGGTGTTGTTGAGCTCGAGGAGTACCGGGATGGCGATCGTCAGGGCCGCTCCCAGCCGGGCTCCGGGCAGTGCGGCGAGCTTGAGCGCCTCGGCGTGCAGGGCCCGCAGCAGGGCGGGCCGGGCCGCGGGGGCGGCCGCGGGGCGGGCTGTGGGCCGAGTACCGGGCCGGGCCGCGGGGGCGGCCGCGGTACGACGGCCGTCGGGGGCGGTGGCGCCGCGAGCGCGTGGGGTCATGTTGGTCATGGGGCCACACTGATGGTTGACGACGGCGGGCGCCTCGGCGTCGTGGACGATCGCAGGCGGGCGTCTCGGACCCAGGCGTGTCAGACCCTGGTCCGATGAGGCCGCCGACGCCGGTCCTTACACTGCGAGGCGTGTCCGACGTCTTTCGCTCCCGTGCCCGCGCGACGGCCGTGCTCTTCGGTATCGCCATCCTGCTGGTGGTCGGAGTGGCCCCGGAGGGTGTGCAGGAGCCCTGGGTCCAGGCCATCGCCTGGATCGTCCTGGTCTCCCTCCTGGCGGCCCTGCTGTGGCTGCGACGTCGTGACCGCGCCGCCTACGAGGCGGCCCTGACCGCGCAGGCCGTCCGGGTGGCGGTGGCCGAGGACCGTCTCGCCATCGCCCGGGACCTGCATGACCTCGTCTCGGGGAGCCTGGGTGCCATCACCGTGCGCGCCGCCGTCGCCCAGCGCCTGGAGACCGACGTCGAGGGGCTGCGGACCGCGCTGTCGGAGGTTGAGCAGACCTCACGGGCCGCCACGGCGGACCTGAGGTCCATGCTCGGCGTCCTGCGCGGCCAGGGGTCCGCCCCGCAACCCGGATCGACGCGACCCGCACCGACTGTGCCGCTCTCCGATGCCGTCGAGCAGGCCGCCGACGCGGCCCGCGGTCTCGGGCTTGAGGTCCGCACTCGTGTCGAGGCCGACGGCGTGGCCGCCGACGAGCCCTGCGGCAGTGGCCTGGCCCTGGCGGTGGTGCGCGAGGGGCTGGCGAACACGGCTCGGCACGCGGGGCCGGTGGCGGTTGATGTGTGCGTGGATGTCGTTGCCGGGGCCGACGGCGAGGCGCTGCGCGTGGAGGTCGCCGACGCCGGGCCCGCCCCCGGGTGGGTGGCGCAGCCCGGCACGGGCACCGGGCTTACGGCCTTGGCCGAACGGGCTGCGGCCATGGGGGCGCAGTTGAGCGCCGGGCCGCGCGAGACTGGGGTCGGGACTGAGTCTCCCGGGACTGAGCCGTCCGGGACTGAGGCCGGCGCCCCGGTGGCGCACGGGCGCCCGGAGGGTGGGGACGGGACGCGTCCGGCCCTGGGCGTCGGCTTCCGGCTCAGCGCCCGCATCCCCGTGGACGCGCAGGTGCGCCGGTGAGCGCCCCGATCCGGGTCGTCGTCGCCGAGGACCAGGCGCTGCTGCGCCTGTCCCTGGTGGCTCTGCTGGACGCCGAGGACGACCTGGAGGTCGTCGGCCAGGCCGCCGACGGCGCCGAGGCCGTGGTGCTGGCGACGCGGTTGCGCCCCGACGTCGTCCTCACCGACATCCGCATGCCCGGGCACGACGGGATCGAGGCGACCCGGCTGATCCGGGCCGCGCTGCCGGAGACCCGGGTGCTGGTGCTGACCATGTTCGAGGTCGACGAGTACGTCCTGGGGACCCTGCGCGCCGGCGCCTCGGGGTTCCTGCTCAAGGACGCCGAGCCCCAGGTCGTCGTCGACGCCGTGCGCACCGTCAACGCCGGTCAGACCCTGCTCAGTCCCCAGGCCCTCGCCCCGCTCCTCGATCCCGCGCCGAGGGGGCGCGGTGGCGGGATCGAGGGACTGACCCCGCGACAGACCGACGTGCTGCGGCTCATCGCCCGCGGCTGCTCCAACTCCGAGATCGAGACCGAGCTGGGCATCACCCGGGCCACCTGCCGCACCCACATCACCGCGCTGCTGGCGCGCCTGGGCGCGCGCGACCGCGCCCAGCTCGTCATCGCCGCCTACGAGGCGGGCCTGGTCTGAGACCCCGTGCAGCCGGGGCGGCGCTACAGTGACGGCAGCCCTCCCGACGCCCGTTCCCGCGGGCTGCCGTCCCCCTCGGTAGCGCCGCGTCCATGGCGGCTCGGGAGGTGCTCGACTGCTCTGCCCCCAGTTCCCACCTTGTCCCCGCGAGGTTCTGATGACGTTCCCTCCCACTCGCCCCGGTGCTCCCAGCTTGCCTCGTCCCACGGCGCCTTTCCGTCAGCCACCGCCCCAGCGCTCGGCAAGCGTCGGGAAAGTGGCTGCGTTGGCCGCCATCCCGGCCTTCGTCCTGGGTGTTGGGATCGGCGGTGCCACGACCTCTGAGGGCGGGTCCTCGACCCCGCAGACGGTGCCGTCTCCTGTGGTGACAGTGGTGTACGAGCCGACGCCGGTACCGACGGTCGTCTACGAACCGACGCCCGTCCCGACGCTGGTTCCCACCTTCATCTACACCACTGCTCCGCAAGAACCGGGCGACGGTGACGGTGACGGAGCAGCCCCCGCCGCTGACCCCGCCCCGGCGCCAGTGAGCGTCTACTACGCCAACTGCACCGAGGCCAGGCAGGCGGGTGCCGCGCCCCTGTACGCCGGCGATCCGGGCTACAGGTCGGCTCTGGACCGTGACAATGACGGGGTCGCCTGCGAGTAGGTGGCAGCTTGCCCGGGTGAGCCGTCGGCGCGCGTGCCGCCCGGGACGCACGCTCATGTGAATGGGCTGTGGGTGTGATTCGCGTGATGCCGCGGTTGTCTCGTTCACGCCTCCGGCATCGTGTGGTTCCCATGTGCGCGAGCCCCGCCCGCGCACATGGGAACCACACGAGTGTCCTCGGGGTTGGGCTGCCAATCCCGGGATTTCAACGATGGCTCCGGGTCGTTGAGCGCGCGTGGCCGCGATGAGCGTGCGCTGGGCTCCGCCTCACCGGCGCTCGCGGAACACCACCCGCCGCTGGATCGTGTACGAGGCGAGGTAGAGCACGCCGTCGACCACCGGCTTGGCCAGCGCCAGCGGCACGCCCACCCCGGTCAGGGCCGCCAGCCCCAGGTAGGAGGCCGCCACGAGCCCCAGCGCCAGCAGCACGTAGCGCACCCCCGTGCGCCACAGCGACCCCGTGGCCCGGAACACGCGCCGGTTCATGGCGAAGTCTGCCGCCCCGGACACCATCCGCGCCCCCGCGACGGCCGCCAACAGGTTGCCGGTCAGAGCGTGCAGGGCCAGCACCATGACCCAGTCGATGACGAAGGACCCCAGGCTCGCCCCCGTGAAACGCAGCAACGGCGCGTAGATCCGTACCGAGTCCTGCAGGGGCCGGAAGTGGCTGGAGGCGTTGCCCGGCTCGTAGACCGTCTCGATGCCGACCTGCTCCACCTTCAGACCCAGGTCGTGGGCGCGCAGCAGGGCACTGAGCTCGTACTCGTAGCGGCCGCCCGGCACGTCGAGCATCCAGCCGTAGCCGCCCGCCGGGTAGCCGCGCAGCCCCGTCTGGGTGTCGCGCAGCCGCCAGCCGGTGGCGCCACGGAACAGCAGGGCCGTGACATCGTTGCCGATCCGGGAGCGGGCCGGCACCTTGCCGGTGAACTCGCGCACCCCCAGCGTCATCCGGCCGGACTCGCGCACCCGCCGGGCCACGGCTGCGATGTCCGCGGGCGTGTGCTGGCCGTCGGCGTCGGCGCACACGACGTCCGCGCTCGGCCAGGCGGCGGCTGCCCGGGCCAGGCCGGTGCGCAGGGCGTGCCCCTTGCCGGCGTTGACCGGGTAGGAGATGACCTGGGCGCCGCGCTCGCGGGCCTCGTCGAAGACCCCTGTCCAGGTGGGCCCCGAGCCGTCGTCGACGACGAGCACCTGAACGCCAGGCAGGTCGCGGCGCAGCGTGGTGACGAGCTGCGGCAGGCGGGAGTCGGGCTGGTAGGCGGGGATGAGGACGACAAGGTGCGTGCGCACCGCGGCCGCCGGCCGGGCCTGCGCCCGTGGCTGGGGCAGGACCCCGTCGGGACCCGTCAGGCTCCGGCGGGTGGGGAAGGTGCCGCGGGTGTGCGGCTCGCGCAGGCTCGGGTGGGTGCTCATCTCAGGCCCCCATCGCGATGTAGAGGATGTCGGAGGTGGCCCGCTCGCCGCCGTTGGAGGGCCGGTTGACGATCTCGCCGTTGAAGTACATGGCGGAGGAGCCGCCGCCGTCGAGGTTGTAGGCGCACTGGCAGCCCAGGGAGACCATGATCCCGGCCAGCTCCGGCAGCGTCACGCCCCGCGAGTAGCCCTCGTCACGCCCATCGACGACGACCATGACGTAGTGGGCGTCGTCCACCCAGCCGATGGCGGTGCGCGGCTGGTAGCCCTGGATGGAGTGGTTGCCAAAGATCGTGTCCACCTCGACCTGGTCGATGCCCGCGATGACGGCGCCGCCGTCCACCAGTGACGGGCCGAAGGAGCAGGTGGACCACACGCCCGCGTCGAGCAGGCTGTGCGCGTCGGTGGTGGTCTCGTCGTAGACCTCGGCGCGGCCGTCGGTGTAGAAGGCGATGCCGTCACGCACGCCCTCGTCGCGGTAGATGACGCCGTTGCGGATGAGGATGCCGTCCTCGCGGAAGCCGTAGTAGTCGCCGTTGACGGCGAGGACGGCGCCCATCGACTGGGCGATCTCACTGGGGCGGGCGGTGATGTTCGTGCCGTAGCGGTTGTCGGCGAAGGCCGAGCGCAGGGCGGTGGCGTCGGACAGGACGACGTCGGCGACGTGGTACGTGACCGCGTCCGAGCCGGAGCCGGTGCTCACCGTCTCGATGCTGATGCTCGTGGCCGAGGACGTGTACGTGCTGGCCCCGACGCTCACCTCGGTGGCTGTGGCCGTGGCTGCGGAGCTGCTGGAGGAGCTGGCGGCCTCGTAGGCGGCGACGTCCTCGATCTCGGTGTGGTCGATGACGAAGCGGTCCAGGGCCCAGGCCGAGGCCCCGGTGGCGGACAGGCCCAGGAGGGCGGCGCCGCCCAGGAGGAAGGAGCGGCGCTTGGTGCCCGCACGCGTCGTGGTGCGCGGGTGGCCGTGGAGTGTGCTCATGGCAGGAGGCTCGGCCGCAGGTGTGTGCTACTCGTGAGGCACAGGTATGAGGCCCCTGTGAGAACGCGGCCTCCACGCCCGCCTGCCAGCCGCAGGAAGTGACGCAGGATGTCACGCCCGCACGCACAGGCGCTGCGGCGACAGGGCTCCATAACCTGGCGGCATGAACGAGACCTCCTCCACCGGACCTGTCCCTGCCGAGGGTGAGGTGGCGCTTCCCGGCGACGGCCTACGCGCCGCCTTCCGGCCGACGCTGCTGCTGTCCCTGGCCGGGCTCGCGGCCGTCGCCCCCTGGCGATGGACGCCTACCTTCCGGCCTTCACCCAGATGGCTGAGGACCTGGAGGTCTCCGCCTCCGCCGTCCAGCTGACCTTGACGACCTTCCTTGTGGGTGTCGCCCTGGGACAGCTCGTCATCGGCGTCCTGTCTGACCGCCTCGGTCGCCGCCCCCTGCTCCTGTGGGGCAGCGTCCTGGCCTTCGTCGCCGGCGTCGGCACCGTCCTCGCCCCGAGTGCGGGGCTGCTGCTGGCAGCCCGCTTCCTCCAGGGACTCGGTGGCGCGGCGGGCATGGTGCTGGGGCGCGCCGTCATCTCGGACCGCTCACGCGGTATCACCGCGGCGAGGGTGCTGTCCCTCGTCATGGCGATCCAGGGTGTCGCCCCCGTCCTCGCGCCGATCCTCGGTGGGGCGCTCGTCGGCCCGGTGGGCTGGCGCGGCATCCTCGCCGTCGTCGCGGCCTTCCAGGGGCTGCTCGTGCTCATGGTCGCCCTGTGGGTCCCTGAGACCCTGGACGCGCGGGACCGTCACGACGGCAGTCTGGCCCTGCTCGTCAACGGCACGCGCGAGCTGGGCCGTGACCTGGTCTTCGTGCGCCTGGTCCTCATCAACGCGCTCGTCTTCGCGCTGCTGACCGCCTACCTGTCCAGCGCCCCCTTCATCCTCCAGGGGGTTCTCGGCATGGGCACGAGCGTCTACACGGGCGTCTTCGCGGTCTGCGGGCTCGTGGTGACGGTGTCCGTCTCGGTGTGCGGCTCCCTGGCCTCCAGGGTCTCCCCGCACAGGCAGGTGCGCGTGGGGCTCATCGCGCTGCTCGGCATCGACCTCGTCTTCGCGGCGGTGTGCCTGCTGCTCCTGGCGGGCCCGGTCTCGCAGGCCTCCCGTGCCGGCCTGACGGTGCTCACCGTCGTGCTCTTCATCCTGCACGTGGCGGCGATCGGCTCCTGCATCGGCAACCTGCCGGCCCTCGCCCTGGGGCGGGCCGGCCGCTGGGCGGGCACGGCCTCGGCGCTGCTGGGCTTCATCCAGTTCGTCGCCGGTGGTGTGGCCTCGCCCCTGGTGGGGTTGACGGGGTCGGCCTCGGGGGTGGCCTTTGGCGTCACGGTCGTCGTCATCGGTGTGCTCGTCAACGTGCTGGCCGCCTTTGGGCTGCGCGCCGAGGGGGACAAGGAGCGTGAGGCCGCCGCCAGGGCGGAGCGGGAGGCCCACCGCCTGGGGCGGTGAGGCCGCCGCCCTCACCGCCTGGCGCTGCGGTCGGCAAGCACCATGAGCAGGCCCCAGCACACCGCCGCGGACACGGCGGTGCCTGCCAGGACCGGGCTGACGTCCTCCCAGCTGAGCTGTCCGGCGCTGCTCAGCGCCGTCGATCCCAGGGACTGGGCGGCGGTCACCAGCGAGTAGGGCCACAGGTGTGCTAGTGCCGTGGCCCTGGCACTGATCCCGATGCCGATGACTGTACCCGCCAGGCCCAGCGCCACGGGGGCGCCGAAGGACTGCAGACGCATGGCCATCAGGGACTGCAGGGCCACGAGCGGCAGGGCCGCGACGGTCGCCAGCGCCCCGGTCACCACCACCGTTGCGGGCGGGGTGCCCGGCAGGTCGAGCACGAGGGCGCCCGAGAGCCAGGTGAGGGCGACGAGCACCGCCTGCATCGCCGCAACCGGCACCATGGTGGTGAGCGTCTTGGCGACGGCGACCTGCACGACGCTGGCGGGGGTCGTGCGCATCGCGTTCCACGAGGTCCCGCGGTGCTCGGTGCGCCACGCGGCCGCGCACATGAGTGCGACGCCGACGGAGAAGAAGAAGAGGCCGTAGAACACCGTCACCTGGCTCGTGTAGGAGGCCCAGCCCTGGGTCAGGATCTCCTGGTTGCCGGAGTAGTTGACGCTGCCGGTGATGACGGCGAGCAGGGGCAGCAGGAGGGCGAAGAGCCACACGAGGGAGCGGCGCAGCTTGAGCGCCTCGACCGCCATGAGTGACAGCAGGCCGACTCGGGTACGGGGGGAGTGTGCGGTGGTGCTCATGTCCTACTTCTCGATCCGGTCGAGTCGGGCGGTGACGACGGCGAAGACGGCGGCCCCCAGGAGGAGGAAACCGAGGATCCACGGCCAGCTGGGGGAGGCGTAGACCACCCGGTAGGTGTGTGCGCGGATGTCGCCGCTGGCCGACGTCGGGGTGATGAGCGCCCAGTAGCCCCAGGGCACGAGGCGCGCCGCCCACGGCGGCATGAGCAGGCTGAACAGGGCGATGAAGGAGCCGAGGAACCCCAGACCGACGCAGATGATCTGGTTGTCCACCAGCGCGGCCACCAGGAGGTAGAGCCCGCAGGCGACGACGTCGAGGAGCAGCAGGCCCAGGGTGTATGCCGCCCATGGGACGGCCTCCAGTGCCCAGGTGGCGCCGAGCAGGCGCCCGGCAAGCACCGGAACCATGACCTGCAGGGGGACGATGAGGGCGAGTGCCCCGGCCAGGGCGGTGAGCTTGGTGCGGCACAGCCGGCCGGGCGTGAGCCCCATCGTGGCGGACATGTTCCAGCCCCCGCCGGTGTGCTCGACGTCGACGAGCCGGCTGGCCAGCACCGACACGAGCAGGGGGGACAAGAGCGCGGCCGACATCGACACGCTCAGCAGCTGGGCGGGCCAGGGGTCCGTGGTCGCGTGGACGAGGGAGTCTCGGGAGGAGGCGGACATGGGCAGGGACAGGGCGACGGCGGCGGCCAGCAGCACCAGGGCGATGGGCCACAGCCGCAGCCGACGCATCTTGGCGACCTCCAGGCGCACGGCCGTCGCCCAGGACGGGCTGCTCGGGTGGGTCGTGCGCCTGGAGGCGCGGTCCGCAGCGGCCGGGGACGCGCTCAGGGCCGGCGTCGTCATCACAGCACCCCCACCCCACCGGTGAGGGACATGAACACGTCCTCCAGGCTCTGGGGCTCGCGCCGCAGCTCGTGGACGCTCAGCCCCTCGGCCACCAGCCGGCGCACGAGCTCGGCGACGCCGTCGTCCGGCAGCCCGGGCACGATGAGGCCGTCGCTCGTGCGCGTGACACTGCCGGGGGCCGCGACCAGCCCGGCCAGCAGCCGTCCGACCGTCTCACGAGTGAGGGAGGCGGTGTCAGGGGTGACGACGCGCAGGTCCGGCACGGAGCGCTCCATGAGCGCGGCGCGCGTGCCCTGGAACACCAGGCGCCCGGCGGCAAGCACCCCCAGGACGGTGGCGGTGCGGTCGATCTCGTCAAGCAGGTGGCTGGAGACCATGACGGTCACCCCCTCACCGGCAAGGGCAACGAGCAGGTGACGCACCTCCTCGATACCGGCCGGGTCGAGGCCGTTGGTGGGCTCGTCGAGGATGAGCAGCTCGGGCTCGCGGGCCAGGGCCATGGCGATGCCCAGGCGCTGCTTCATGCCCAGCGAGTAGGTGCGCACGAGACGGTCCTTGTGCTCGCTCAGGCGCACGAGGGCCAGGGCGCGGTCCACCTGCGCCTGGGTCAGGTGGAGCATCCGGGCGATGATGCGCATGTTCTCCGCGCCCGTGAGGTGCCCGTAGCCGGGCGGCTGCTCGATCATCGAGCCCGTGCGGGCAATGAGGCCGGCGCGTGTGGAGCGGTTGAGGGGCTCGCCCATGAGGGCGACGTCGCCGCGGGTGGGGGCCAGCAGCCCCAGGAGCATCTTCATCGTCGTTGACTTGCCCGAGCCGTTGGGGCCCAGGAAGCCGTAGACGGCGCCCCGCGGGACCGCCAGGTCGAGGTCGGTGACGACGGTGCGCGCCTTGGCGCCGGTGCCGAAGGTCTTCGTCAGGGCGTGGGTGACGACCGCGAGGTCGCGGTGAGCGGGGCGGACGGCGGCCGCGGTGGGACGCTGCCGGGTCGGCGGGTGAGGGTGGGTGAGAGGGTGGTGCGTCATGGCCCCAAGGCTTGCGGGCGCGCGGCCCGCAGTCGTCAGGCCGCGGTCTGATCCTTGCCGCCCCGCCGGGCCCCGACCGTCATACCCGGGTAGGACGAGCCGGCGCGCCCGCACCGGTACGGTGGCGGGCATGACTCGGTCCCAGCAGAGCGCCGGGGAGGCTGCGCTGAGCACCCTGAGACGGCTGCCGCGTCCCGCGTGGCCGGACGTGCTTGCCGCCGTCCTCGTCGTGTACGTCGGGATGATCAGCCTGGCCAACCCCGTGGTCACGCCCGACATCGTCATCGGTGGCAGCACGCGGGTGGGCGAGGGCGTCTTCGTCGCCCTGGTGGCGGTGTGCGCCGTCTCCACGCTCCTGCGCCGCGTCCTGCCGACGGCGAGCGTGGTGGCGACCTGCCTGGTCTGCCTCGTGCACCTGGTGTGCTACTCCAGCCTGTCCTTCCTCGTCGTTGTGGCGGGGCTCATGGCCGTGGAGACGACGACGAGCCGTCTGCCGCGCCCCTGGGCCTGGGTCCTTCTGGCCGGTCAGGCGGCGGGTGCGGCCGCGGGGACCCTCCTCGTGTCCTACCGGGCCTCGGGTCTGGCGATGGAGCCGGCTCGGGCGGGCGTCATCGTCTCCGTCGCCCTGGTCTTCATGACGGCGGCCGCCCTGGCCGGGCTGCTGCGACGCCGCACCCGTGAGCGCCGCGAACAGGTGCGTGAGCGCCTGGAGCTGCTCTGGGCCCAGCGGGAGACGGAGCGGCGCCTGGCGGTGGTCCAGGAGCGCAACCGCATCGCCCGCGACGTCCACGACCTCGTCGGTCACTGCCTGTCCGTCGTCGCCATGCAGGCCGAGGGTGCCCGCGCCGTCCTGGCCACGAGCCCCGCCGAGGCTGAGCGCGCCCTGGCGGTCATCGGGGAGACGAGCCGTCGCGCCGTGGACGACGTGCGCGCCCTCGTCGACGTCCTGCGTAGCGACGACGCGGTGAGCGTGCCGTCTGCCGCGGCGGGTGCCGCAGCGCCCTCGGATCGGCCGGTCGCCGACGAGCCGGGCATGGAGCAGCTGGTGGGTCTCGTGGCGGGTGTGCGCGAGGTGGGCACCGCCCTGACGCTGCGGTTGACGGTCTCCGCCGCCGTCCCCTCACCGGTGGGTGCCTGCGTCTACCGGGTGGTGCAGGAGGCGCTGACCAACGCGGTGAGCCACGCTCCCGGCGCCGCGGTCGAGGTCGGCATCGAGGTCACCGGGGGGCGGCTCGACCTCATGGTGTCCAACGCCGCCTCCGACACCGCCGTCTCCGGCCTGGCCGCCGCCACGGGCGTCGCCGACACGGCCTCCGCCGACGGGGCCCGCCGCACCGGGCTGGGGCTGGTGTCGATGAGTGAGCGCGTCCACGCCCTCGGCGGCACCCTCACGGCCGGCGCCCTGCCCGAGGGCGGCTGGCGGGTGCACGCCGTCCTCCCTCTCGCCGGGGGTGAGGCATGAGCGCCGCGAGCACGGCCCCCATCCGGGTGGCCCTGACCGACGACGAGCCCCTGCTGACCGCCGGGCTGGCGATGATCCTGTCCGCCCAGCAGGACATGGAGGTGGTCTGGCAGGCCACCGACGGCGCCACGGCGCTGCGCCGGGCCGCCAGCGACCCGGTGGACGTGCTCCTGCTGGATGTGCAGATGCCGGGGATGGACGGCATCGAGACGACGCGGCGGCTCGTCGCCGACGGCGCGCAGGGCAGGGTGGTCATCCTCACGACCTTCGACACCGACGGCTACGTGCTCGGGGCGATCGAGGCGGGGGCGGCCGGGTTCCTGCTCAAGAACACCCCGCCGGCGGACCTGCTGGCGGCGATCCGCACCGTCCACGCCGGAGACAGCGTCATCTCACCTGGCCCGACGCGACGCCTGCTGACGGCGGTGCGCCAGGGGACCCGCGGGGGAGCGCACGCCGGTGAGGCCGCGGACGGGGGAGGTCAGCAGCCCCTGCTGGCCGAGCTCACGGAGCGCGAGCGCGAGGTGCTGCGGCTCATCGCGCTGGGGCTGACGAACCAGGAGCTGTGCGACCGCCTGTGGCTGTCGATGACGACCATCAAGACGCACGTGTCCCACCTTCTGGCCAAGACCGGTAGCCGTGACCGGGTCCAGCTCGTCCTGACGGCGATACGGGCCGGGGTCGTCGACATCGAGCAGGTCCTGTCCGAGGAGGGCTGACTCCGAGGCGCCGAGGGCGTCGCGGGCCGCCCCGGCTCAGTCCTCGCCGCCCATCCACAAGGCGGCGACGACGGCGAAGCCGCTGACGACGGCCTGCGCCACAAGGAGCTTGGGGCCGGCCCCGCCGCCAAGCAGGACCATGACGAGGGGCCACACGACGAGCGCCGCGGTGTCCGGACCCTGCGACAGGGAGCGGATGTAGACCTCGGGGATCGGGCCGATCGGGGAGGCGATGAACTCCGACCAGTCCGGGGCGGCGCGCGTGCCCGAGCGCAGGGCGACGGCGCCCCAGCCGATGCCCGAGAGCAGCCCGGCCCCGAGCAGCCAGCCGGCCCCGCCGCCGTCGGCCGCCCGCCGGGCGGGGTCGGCGACCGCGATGGCGGCCACGGCGGCCGAGCACACGAGGATGCCGGTGCTCACCGCCCAGTGCAGCCCGGGAATGAGCAGCAGGGCCGACAATCCAGCGCCCGCGGCGGCCTGCGCCAGGCGCCAGGGCTGGCGTGAGAGCAGCAGGGCGTCGGCTGGTCTCCGCCAGCTCGGGGTCGGGGATGCTCTCCAACCTCGGGTTGACGAGCAGAACGAGGATGCCTGTCGTGACGGCGATGAGGGCGGCTCCGAGGGCGGGCAGCGCCACGGCCGTGACGTGCGGTGACGGCGGCCCGGAAGGCCGCCGAGCGCGGCTCCGGCTTCTCGCCCAGGACGGTGATGCTCCCGTTGATCGGGGGGAGCATGCCGCAGACGGTTCGCAGGAGCGTGGACTTGCCGGCTCCGTTGACGCCGACGAGGAAGAGCGCCTGGCCGGCGTGGAGGGGGAAGGTGGCGGGGGAGCACACCGGGTTGCCGCCGTAGCCGACGACGAGGTCACGAGCGGCGATGACGGACTCGGCGCTGGTCGTGGAGGGCATGAGCACAGTGTTGCCCGGAGCCTCAGCCGACGGATCGGCCGCGAGGATGACACGGGCCCTGCGAGGCCGTTGCCTCGTAGGTTGAGTCTCTGGTACCGTGAGCAACGCGAGGCCCTATACGGCCAACAAGGTCGCCCACGGGGTCTCGCCCTTCGCAGACCCTCGGCCATATGGCCGAGGGTCTTTGCGTGGGTCAGCCCAACCAGATGATGCCGTGGTCGGTGTCAGGGATCCAGCGCTCGCGCAAGCACATGTAAGCCTTGATGGCGTCGGGCACAGGAGCGATGTCTGTGCCCCAGATGTCCTGGCGTTCCTGGACGTGCTTGTGGAATGCGCCGTAGGCTGCGAGATCTGCCGCTTGGATGAGCTGGTTGTAGCGGCTGTCCTGCATCACCACGTCCTCAACGATTCTTCGAGTCGTGATGGGTAGACCGCGGTGGACATCGCGTAGCGGGGACGCGTCGCGCAGAGCCCTCTCCCATGTGTCGCGAGCCTGTTGCTCAGTGGCGGACGGGGAGGCGGGGTAGCCCTGCTGGCCGTCGTACAGGACCATGACGGTGGTGTCGTTGTCGCTGGCCCACTCGTTGAGCCATGAGATGAGTTGTGCGTAGCCCTGTGGCTTGGACCGCTCGGACATGGCCAAGGTGACCACCTGGACCCCTTCGGGCTTGGCGAGGTGCGAGAGCATGATGCGGCCGATAGCGGCGCGTTGCCTGGGGGACAGTGTGTTGCCCGAGCTGGTGTTTCGAAGGCCTCGCCCCTTGTACAGGTCGGCGGCGTGGAGCTCTGTGCCCTTGGGCACTCCGAAGTCGTCGGTGATGGACCGGCGTCCGTCCAACCACGCTTGGAGGGTGGCGTTCCAGGCTCGGTCCTAGACCAGAACCGCAGTGAGAGTCGTACCGTGCTTCGAGTCACCGGAGTCGTCGACGTACGCCAGGTGCATGGCGGCATTGTCACATGGGGTGCCGACACGATGGATGTGTCCACAGTGCTCAGGATGTGGGGGTGCGCGCAGTGGTGCGTTGGGCGCCGCGGCCGCACCTGCGGCTCTTCGGGTGGGCCCCGTGCCCCTCCCGGGCGGCCCGGCGTCCCTCCGCGCTGCGTCGCGCGCCTGCCCGGCCGACGCGTCGCGGCGCCTGCCCGGCCGGGGCGGGAATAACCTCGCCGCCCCCAAAGTTGAGCCAGTCAGACTCAAGGTTGTGGTCGGTGAAGTTGACAAGCCTCGACTCAACCACAATCCTGAGCGCATACGACTCAACTATCCCAACAGCTAGGAGCACCACATGGCACGCGCCGTCGGTATCGACCTCGGAACCACCAACTCCGCCATCGCCGTCCTCGAGGGTGGGGAGCCCACGATCATCCCCAACGCCGAGGGCGGACGCACCACCCCCTCTGTCGTCGCCTTCTCCAAGTCCGGCGAGGTCCTTGTCGGCGAGATCGCCAAGCGTCAGGCCGTCACCAACGTCGAGCGCACCGTCTCCTCCGTCAAGCGCCACATGGGCACCGACTGGAGCGTCAAGATCGACGACAAGACCTACACGGCCCAGGAGATCAGCGCCCGCATCCTCGCCAAGCTCAAGGCCGACGCCGAGGCCTACCTCGGTGAGCCCGTCACCAACGCGGTCATCACCGTACCCGCCTACTTCAACGACGCCGAGCGCCAGGCCACCAAGGAGGCCGGCACGATCGCGGGCCTGACCGTGGACCGCATCGTCAACGAGCCCACCGCCGCGGCCCTCGCCTACGGCCTGGACAAGGGCAAGGAGGACGAGCTCATCCTCGTCTTCGACCTCGGTGGCGGCACCTTCGACGTCTCCCTGCTCGAGGTCGGCAAGGACGAGGACGGCTTCTCCACCATCCAGGTCCGCTCCACCTCTGGTGACAACCGCCTCGGTGGTGACGACTGGGACGCCCGCATCGTCGACTGGCTCGTCAAGCAGGTCAAGGACAAGAGCGGTGTGGACCTGTCCAAGGACAAGATCGCCATGCAGCGCCTCAAGGACGCCTCGGAGCAGGCCAAGAAGGAGTTGTCCACCGCGACCAGCACCGACATCAACCTGCAGTACCTGTCCATGAGCGAGGCCGGCCCCATCCACCTCGACGAGCGCCTCACCCGCGCCCAGTTCCAGGAGATGACCGCGGACCTGCTCGAGCGCACGAAGATCCCCTTCCACAACGTCATCAAGGACGCCGGCGTCTCCCTGTCGGAGATCGACCACGTCGTCCTCGTCGGCGGCTCCACCCGCATGCCGGCCGTCTCCGACGTCGTGCGCGAGCTCACCGGCGGCAAGGAGCCCAACAAGGGCGTCAACCCCGACGAGGTCGTCGCCCTGGGCGCCTCCCTGCAGGCCGGCGTCATCCAGGGCGACCGCAAGGACGTCCTGCTCATCGACGTCACCCCGCTGAGCCTCGGCATCGAGACCAAGGGCGGCGTCATGACCAAGCTCATCGACCGCAACACGGCCATCCCGACCAAGCGCTCCGAGGTCTTCTCCACCGCCGAGGACAACCAGCCCTCCGTGCTCATCCAGGTCTACCAGGGCGAGCGCGAGTTCGCCCGCGACAACAAGCCGCTGGGCACCTTCGAGCTCACCGGCATCGCCCCGGCCCCCCGCGGCGTCCCGCAGATCGAGGTCACCTTCGACATCGACGCCAACGGCATCGTGCACGTCTCCGCCAAGGACCGCGGCACGGGCAAGGAGCAGTCGATGACGATCTCCGGCGGCTCGGCGCTGCCCAAGGAGGACATCGACCGCATGGTCAAGGAGGCCGAGGCCCACGCTGAGGAGGACAAGCGGCGCCGCGAGGAGGCTGAGACCCGCAACGCCGCCGAGCAGCAGGCCTACTCCATTGACAAGCTCCTCAAGGACAACAAGGACAAGCTCCCCGAGGACGTCTCCAGCGAGGTCCAGGGCGCCGTTGACGAGCTCAAGAAGGCCCTCGAGGGCGACTCCATCGACGCCGTGCGCACCGCCCAGGAGAAGCTGGGCTCGGTCGCCCAGAAGATCGGGGAGGCCCTGTACGCCCAGGACCAGGCTGCTGCCGCCGCCTCCGAGGCCACCGGCGCCCCCGCCGCCGACGACGACATCGTCGACGCCGAGATCGTCGATGACGAGGACGCCAAGTGAGCACCCACGAGGCCCCCGGCCAGGACGAGCCGGTCGACCCGGCCCTCGCCGAGGCCGTCGAGGCCGCCTTCGACGGCGTCGAGCCCAGTGATCTCGACGCCGCCGGGGCGGCCCCGGGGCAGGAGGCGCAGACCGCCGAGCCCGACCCCCTGGCCGACGCCCAGGCCGCGGCGGCACAGCTGACGGACGACCTCGCCCGCGCCCGCGCGGACCTGTACAACCTCCAGCAGGAGTACCAGGGCTTCGTGCGCCGCTCGCGCGAGGCGGCCGCCGGACACCGTGAGACCGGGCGCGCCAGCGTCGTCGAGGCGCTCATCCCCGTCCTCGACGAGATCGCGCTGGCCGACCAGCACGGCGACCTCACCGGCACCTTCGCCACCACCGCCACCAAGCTCGAGTCGATCCTCGGCGAGAAGTTCGGCCTCACGCGCTTCGGCGAGGTCGGCGACGTCTTCGACCCGACGCTTCACGAGGCGCTTATGGCCACCGAGTCCGAGGAGGTCAGCGAGCCGACCATCGCCCTGGTCCTCCAGCCCGGCTACCGCCTGGGGGACAAGGTGGTGCGCGCCGCCCGCGTCCAGGTCGCCAACCCGGCCTGAGGCCGGCCGCCGTCGGGACCTTCCGGGGTCCCGACGGCGGTGGCGGCTCCCACTGGCGTCCGCCACCACCTCACAGCCCTCACGGACCCCACAGAAAGACACGCCCACGACCACATCACGCAGGAGGTGGTGACATGGCCAGCCAGGACTGGATGCACAAGGACTTCTACGCCGTCCTCGGTGTCGCCAAGGACGCCGACTCCGCCACCATCAAGAAGGCCTACCGCGCCCTCGCCAAGAAGTACCACCCGGACCGCAACCCTGACGACGCCGTCGCCGCGGAGAGGTTCAAGGAGGTCGGCGAGGCCTACGCGGTCCTGTCCGACGCCAAGGACCGCAAGCAGTACGACGCCATCCGCTCCATGGCGGGCGGCGGCGCCCGCTTCACCGCCGGTGGCGCGGGGGGCGGCGGCTTCGAGGACATCTTCTCCATGTTCGGCTCTGGCGGCGCTGGCGCCCAGAACATCGACCTCGACGACCTGCTGCGCCAGTTCGGCGGCCAGCCCAGCCCGACCCGCCGCGGCGGCCAGGCCGGAGGCTTCAGCTTCGGCTTCGGGGGATTCGGCTCCCAGCCCGAGCCGCGCAAGGGCCCCGATGTCCTCACCGACGTGCGTCTGGGCTTCCGCCAGGCCGTCGAGGGGGACACGGTCGAGCTGACCGCGGACGGGCGCACCATCACCACCCGTATCCCGGCCGGCGTCCACGACCTCCAGAAGATCCGCCTGCGCGGCAAGGGCCGGCCCGGCCAGGCCGGCGGCGAGAACGGGGACATGGTCGTCACGGTCCACGTGGACAAGCACCCCGTCTACAGCATCGACGGCGCGAACCTGCGCATGGACCTGCCCGTCACCCTCAAGGAGGCGGCCCTGGGCGCCACCGTTGAGGTCCCCCTGCTGGACGGCACGAGCACGCGCGTCAAGATCAAGGCCGGCACCCCCTCCGGCACCGTCATGCGCCTGCGCGGCAAGGGCATCGCCCTGCGCAAGGGCACCTCGGACCTGCTGGTCACGGTCCAGGTGGCCGTGCCGCGCACGCTCTCGCCCCGGGCGAAGGAGGCCCTGGAGGCCTTCGACACCGCCATGGGGGACACGGACCCGCGTGCCGTCCTTCGTGAGGAGGCTGCGACGTGAGCCGGCGTCGTACCGGCCAGGGGCTCGCCTTCCTCGCGGAGGACGCCGAGGAGCGCGCGGTCTACGTCATCTCCGTGGCCGCGGGCCTCGCCGGCATGCACCCGCAGACCCTGCGCCAGTACGACCGCCTGGGCCTCGTCTCCCCGGCCCGCACCCCGGGCCAGGGCAGGCGCTACTCGCACCGCGACGTCGAGCGCCTGCGCCGCGTCCAGGCCCTGAGCCAGGAGGGCGTCAACCTCGAGGGGATCCGGCGCGTGCTCGACCTGGAGCGCCGGGTCGAGCAGCTCGAGCGGGAGAACCGGCTCCTGTGGCTGCGCCAGGCGGCGGTCCACCGGGTCTTCGCCGCCGCCGCCGACGGCGAGGTCCAGGTCGTGGCGACCGGTCGACGGGGTCACAGGCCCTCGGGCCGACCCGCCACGGACGCATAGGACTCCTCCTCGTCCCCGGGCAGCTCCAGGACGGCGGTCAGCCCGCCGGTGGGGTTCGCGCTCAGGCTCAGGTGACCGCCGTGGGCGGTGGCCACGGCGGTCACGATGGCCAGGCCCAGGCCGTGACCGGACCCCCGGGTCCGTCCCCGGCCCTCGCCGCGGACGAAGGGCTCACGCAGGGACTCGACGCTGTCCGGTGCGACCGGGGCGCCGTCGTTGCGGATCGTCAGCCGTACGCCGTCTGCCAGGTGCGCCATCCCGACGGTGATCCGGCCGCCGTCGGTGTTGTAGCGGACTGCGTTGCGCAGGAGGTTGACCACGCTCTGACGCAGCAGCACCGGGTCGCCCGGGACCCGGGCGGGCAGCAGGTGGGCGGACAGCCTCAGCCCACGCTCGGCGACCTGCGGGGCGATGAGCGCCAGGGCGTCACGGACCGTCGCCCCCATGTCGACGTCCTCGCGGGCGAGTCTGCCGGACTGGGCGTCGGCCAGGTCCAGCAGGGCGTCAATCGTCTCCCGGTTGGCCCGGTTGGTCTCCAGCACCCGGCCCAGCACCCGGCGCAGGTCCTCGGCCGAGGCCTTCGGGTCGGACAGGGTGACCTCGATCATCGTCTGAGTCGTGGCCAGGGGAGTGCGCAGCTCGTGGGAGGCGTTGGCCGCGAAGCGCCGGTGCGCGGAGAAAGAGCGCTCCAAGGAGGCCAGCATGTGGTCGAAGGTGTCCGCCAGGTCGTGGATCTCGTCGCGCGGCCCGGCGAGGGCCAGACGCTGGCTGAGGTCGCCCGAGGCAGCGCGCTTGGCGGCCGTGTTCATCGACGACAGCGGCCGCAGCATCCGCCCCGCCAGGACCCAGCCGACGGTGCCGGAGAGCACCACGAGCAGCGCCAGCACGCCGACGGCTGAACGCATGATGCTGCCGAGCAGGTCGAACAGGTTCGTGTCCACCTGGGTGGCCTCGCTGGTCTGCACGGTCGGTGCGACGGCGGTGTCCCCCACCGGTCCGCTGATCTCGATGCGGAGCGTGACGTAGCGGGTGTAGACGTAGACCAGGGCGATGAGGACCGCGCCGGCGGCCGTCACCAGACCAGCGTAGGTCAGGGTCAGCCGGGTGCGGATGCTCAGGCGCTTGGGGCGACGCGACCGCTCCTGGCGCCCCGAGCGGGTGCCGGTCCGCTGCGACCCGTGCCCCCCGTCGTCGGGCCGGGGCTCCCGCCCGCTCATGCGCTGAACCTGTAGCCCGCGCCGGGGACCGTCTGGATCACCCACGGCTCACCGAGCTTGCGGCGCAGGTGGGAGATCGTCACCCGGGTGGAGTTGGTGAAGGGGTCCGCGTTGGCGTCCCAGGCCTTCTCCAGGAGCGTCTCGGCGCTGAGGACCCCGCCCTCGGCCTCCATGAGGACCTGGAGGACCGCGAACTCCTTGGGGCTCAGACGAATGAAGTGCCCGTCGCGGTAGACCTCCCGGCGGAAGGGGTCCAGACGCACCCCGTGGGCCTCGATGACCGGAGTGCGCGCGGGCTGGCTGCGCCGCCCCAGGGCCCGCAGCCGGGCCACCAGCTCGGGGAACTCGAAGGGCTTGGTGAGGTAGTCGTCCGCCCCCAGCTCGAAGCCGCCCACGCGCGCGTCCAGCGCCCGGGACGCGGTGAGCATGAGGATGCGGACCTCGGGGTGCTCGTCGACCACCCGTCGGCAGACCTCGTCACCGTGGACGACGGGCAGGTCCCGGTCCAGGACGACGATGTCGTAGTCGTTGGTCGCCACCTGCTCCAGGGCGCTGGCCCCGTCACCGACGACGTCCACCGCCATCGCCTCGCGGCGCAGCCCGGTGGCGACGGCCTCGGCGAGGTACTCCTCATCCTCCACGACGAGCACACGCATTGTCCTGACTCCTTCGCTGTGGTCTCGGTTGGTCTCACACCCGCTCGGCCGGGACCGGTGCGCCCCGGCCGAGGTGATGCCCCCTTGTCTACCCGCTCGCGGCCCGCCTTGTCGCCCGGCGCCGACGTCGGCACCACGTGTTACGGCGACATAAGCGAATCCTTGAACGCCGCGGCAACACCGTCACCGGTTGGCTGTCTTGTGACCGAAGGGGCGTCCCCGCGCCGCCCCCGACTTAGCCGAAAGGACCCCCTCCCATGAAGAAGAGCCTCAACACCCGGATCATCACCCGCGCCGCCGCGCTGCTGACCTGCACCGCCTGCGCCGTCGGGCTCGTGACCGGATGCTCCGGCTCCGAGACGGACTCGTCCGCCCAGGCCTCCGCCTCCGCGACCAGCGCCGACGACTACCTGCTCAGGATGGCCCAGTGCATGCGCGACAAGGGCATCGACGTCTCCGACCCCGACGCCAACGGCAACATGCAGTTCCCCGAGACCGACGCCGCCTACGCGGCCGCCGAGGAGTGCCAGCAGGTCGTCGGCCCCGCTCCGGGCACGGAGGACCTCTCCAACCCCACGGTTCAGCAGGACCTCGTCCAGGCCGCCCAGTGCCTTCGTGACGCGGGCTACGACGTCCCCGACCCCGAGGCCGACAAGGGCCTTCAGCTCAACGGTGACATCCCCCAGGACGTCATGAACAGGTGCTTCTCCGACCTCGGAAGCAAGTGACGCGGAGCCCCTCAGCCACACGACGACGTACGCGGCCGGACAGCCGCGCAGACACACTCAGACAGGCACGTACATGAACTCGACCACCATCTCCACGCAGGGCGACGACGACCCGACCGGCACTGAGGCAGACCTGAGCGCGGTGCGCCGCACCCGGCGACGGACCTTCCTGGCCCTGGGGACCGTCGCGGTCCTGGCCGCGGGCGCGGGCGCAGGCGCCTTCGCCTCCAAGACCGGGCCCTTCGCCCCCGAGCCGAAGCCGACGGCCTCCGCCTTCACGGGCGCCACGGACACGGTCACCCGGGGCGACCTCAAGGGTGAGACCTCTGTCACCGGCACCCTGCGCTACGCCGATCCGCACAAGCTCAAGTCCGGCTTCGACGGCGTCCTCGTCCAGGTGCCGAGCTCCGGCACGGTGCTCACGCACGGGGATGTCATCTACAGCACGGGCAGCGAGTACGCCTACCTCATGCACGGTGCCATTCCCGCCTGGCGCAGCTTCGAGGCGGGGATGGACAACGGCGAGGACATCCGGCAGCTGGAGACCATCCTCCAGGGCATGGGCTACTTCGAGAACGAGCCCGACAACCGCTTCACCTGGTACACCACCAACGCCATCATGAAGTGGCAGAAGGCGGTCGGGCTACCCCAGACCGGGACCATCCCCCTGGGGCGGATGGTCTTCGTCCCGGGCGACCTGCGCGTGGGAACGGTCAGTGCCCGGGTCGGGGACCGCGTCGGCATCGACAGCGAGATCTGTGACGTCACCTCCACCACCCAGGTGGTCGAGTCCAACGTCAAGCTCTCCGACCAGCGGCTCGCCGTCGTCGGCACCGCCGTGACCATCACGCTGCCCGACGCCACGACCACGACCGGCACGATCAGTGCGGTGGGCACTCCCACCGAGAAGAGCTCGGGCTCGGGCTCGGGCGGCTCCGAGACGAAGGAGCGGGTCATCCCCATCACCGTCACGCTCGACGACGCCTCCGCGACCGCCAACTTCCAGGAGGTCTCGGTCACCGTCGCCCTGCCCAGCGAGACGCGTGAGGACGTCCTGTCGGTGCCGGTGGGCGCCCTGTTGGCCCTGACCCCGAACCAGTTCGGTGTCGAGATCGTCGAGTCCGACGGCACGACCCGCAAGGTGCCCGTCACCATCGGCCTGTTCGCCGGCGGACGTGTCGAGGTCTCCGGCGACGACATCGCCGAGGGGACCCGAGTGGTGGTGCCGCAGACATGAGCCCCATCCTGTCCCTGCGCGACGTGCGACGCACCTACGGGGAGCCTCCCGTCGCCGCCTGCGCGGGCGTGAGCCTGGAGGTCGACTACGGCGAGTTCGTCGCCGTCGTCGGCCCCTCGGGCTCAGGCAAGTCCACGCTCCTCAACCTCATCGGCACCCTGGACAGGCCCAGCTCGGGCACCGTCGAGATCGACGGCGTCGACGTCGGCTCCCTGTCCGACGCCAAGCTCTCGGCCCTGCGTGCCAGCCGCATCGGCTTCGTCTTCCAGCAGTTCCACCTGGCCGACGGCGTCAACGCGGTCGACAACGTGGCTGACGGGCTCCTGTACAGCGGCATCCCCCGCTCCGAGCGGCGCCGGCGCGCCCGCATCGCCCTGGAGCGCGTCGGCCTGTCCCACCGGCTCGACCACCGGCCCCACCAGATGAGCGGCGGTGAGCGCCAGCGCGTGGCCATCGCCCGGGCCGTGGTCGGCGAGCCCCCGCTGCTGCTCGCCGACGAGCCCACGGGCAACCTCGACTCCGCCTCCGGGGCCTCGATCGTCGAGCTCCTCCACGAGCTCCACGAGCAGGGAACCACCATCATCGTCATCACCCACGACAACGAGCTGGCCGCCCAGCTGCCCCGGCAGATCGCCATCCGCGACGGCCGCATCGTGGGGGACTCAAGCCAGAAGGAGGTCGCCCATGGCATCGCCCGGTCCTGACCACTCCGCTGAGGTCGCGCTCGGCACGGCCGACAAGCCCACCAAGGCCGGGCACCACGCCTCGTCCCGGACGCTGCGGCGCTCGCGGCTGCGCCTGTCGGACGTGCTGCGCCTGGGGGGGACCGGGATCAAGGCCCGCCCCACCCGAGCCTTCCTGTCCGCACTGGGCATCGCCATCGGCATCGCCGCCATGATCGCGGTGGTCGGCATCTCCGCCTCCAGCCGGGCACAGCTGACCGCCCAGCTCGACTCGCTGGGAACCAACCTGCTGACGGCCTCCGCCGGTCAGGACCTCTTCGGCAACTCCTCCTCCCTGCCGCAGGACACCGTCGGCAGGGTCCGGCTCATCGACCAGGTGGAGAGCGCCTCCAGCACCGGCGTGGTCAAGAACGCGCTGGTATACCGCAGCCCGCTCATCGACCGCAACGCCTCCGGCGGCATCACTACCATGGCGGCGGACCTCTCGCTGCTCGACGTCGTCGCCGGGCAGATCGACCGCGGCACCTGGCTCAACGAGGCCACCAGCCAGTACCCGGCCACGGTCCTGGGGCACACGGCCGCCCGGCGCCTGGGCGTCGTCACCCCGGGCACCAAGGTGTGGCTCGGCGGCCACTGGTTCACGGTGGTGGGCATCCTCAAACCGGTGGTCCTGGCCCCCGAGCTCGACTCCGCGGCGCTCGTCGGCCAGGACGTCGCCACCAACCTGATGGGGCACGACGCCAAGCCGACGACGGTCTACACCCGTAGCCAGGACTCCGCCGTCACCCAGGTGCGCGACCTGCTGGCGCCGTCGATCTCACCCCAGGCCCCCAACGAGGTCAAGGTCTCGCGCCCCTCGGACGCGCTGGAGGCCAAGAACGCGGCCGACCAGGCCTTCACCAGCCTGCTGCTGGGCGTGGGCTCCATCGCCCTGCTCGTCGGCGGCATCGGGGTCGCCAACACCATGATCATCTCGGTGCTGGAGCGCCGTCGGGAGATCGGGCTGAGACGGTCCCTGGGGGCGATGCGCGGCCACATCCTCGTGCAGTTCATGGCCGAGGCGCTGCTGCTGTCCACCCTGGGAGGAACCCTGGGCTGCGTCATCGGCGTCGGGGTGACCGCCGGTATGGCGGCCGCGAACGGCTGGCCCTTCACCCTGCCGCTGATCGCCGTCGCCGGCGGCCTGGGGGCCACCATCGTCATCGGCGCCCTGGCAGGCATGTACCCGGCCGTGCGGGCCTCGCGCACGCCCCCGACCGCAGCGCTCAACGCGCAGTAGCCGCGGCCGGCGCAGCCCGGGACCGCACGAGGGCCCCGCACCACACGGTGCGGGGCCCTCGCTCCTGCGACCAGAAGGTCACGGTGCCTTGAGCAGGCGGCTCAGTTGGTGCCGACCTTGCCGTCGACGGTGTCGCGGGCGGCGTCGATCTTGTCGTCGCACTTGCCGCCGGTCGCCTTCTTGGCGGCGTCGGCCGCGGCGTCGAGCACCTTGTCACTGAGCTCCTCGGCCTTGTCGGAACCGAGGGCGTCGGTGGCCTTCTTCGCCAGGTCGTCAAGTCCCATGTCAGTCTCCTTCCGTCGGGTGGCACGGCGTCGGACGACGGCAGCCTCGGCAGAATCGAGCCAGTTCCGGACGTCTGCGTCATCCACGAGGCGAGGCGGCCGCCGCGAGGTGGGCCCGTCGCCGTCGGTGCCCGCGAGAGAGAGACCCGGCACCGACGGCCACAAAGGTTGAGCGGAATAGACTCAACTCTGTGATGGTTGAGTCGGTCGTACAGAAGCCACCTCGCCCGAAGGAGGTCCGTATGGACACCAGCTACACCACCCGGTCGCAGGAGGCGATCAGTGGGGCCATGCAGGCCGCCGCCGCGGCCGGCAACCCCCAGATCGAGACCTCCCACCTGCTGGCCGAGCTCCTCTCCCAGGCCGACGGCGTCGCCCCGGCGCTGCTGGCCGCCACCGTCGGCGACGAGGGCCTGACCGCCGTCGGCGCCGCCGCCCGGCGCACGCTCAGCGCCCTGCCCAGCTCCGCCGGGCCCACCACCGGCCGGCCCCAGCCGTCGCGCGCCCTGCTCGCCGCCCTCGACAAGGCCGGCAGCGAGGCCAAGGACCTTGACGACGAGTACGTCTCCACCGAGCACCTGCTCCTCGCCCTGGCCGAGGGCGAGGCCAGCGACCCCGCGGCCAAGGCCCTCACGCAGGCCGGCGCCACCGCACAGGCCCTGCGCGCGGCCCTGCCCCAGGTCCGCGGCTCCGGCCACGTCACCTCCGCCAACCCCGAGGGCACCTACAAGACCCTCGAGAAGTACGGCACCGACCTGACCGAGGCCGCCCGCGAGGGCCGGCTCGACCCCGTCATCGGCCGCGACGCCGAGATCCGCCGTGTCATCCAGGTGCTGTCGCGCCGCACCAAGAACAACCCCGTCCTCATCGGGGAGCCCGGCGTCGGCAAGACCGCCGTCGTCGAGGGCCTGGCCCAGCGCATCGTCGCCGGCGACGTGCCCGACTCCCTGCGCGGCAAGCGCCTCATCGCCCTCGACCTGTCCGGCATGGTGGCGGGCGCCAAGTACCGCGGCGAGTTCGAGGAGCGCCTCAAGGCGGTCCTCAAGGAGATCAAGGACTCCGACGGCGAGGTCATCACCTTCATCGACGAGCTGCACACCGTCGTGGGGGCCGGTGGCGGCTCCGAGGGCGCCATGGACGCAGGCAACATGCTCAAGCCCATGCTCGCGCGCGGCGAGCTGAGGCTGGTCGGTGCCACGACCCTCGACGAGTACCGCGAGAACGTCGAGAAGGACCCTGCCCTCGAGCGCCGCTTCCAGCAGGTTCTCGTTGGCGAGCCGAGCGTCGCCGACACCGTCGCCATCCTGCGCGGCATCGCCCCCAAGTACGAGGCGCACCACCACGTGACGATCTCCGACGGCGCCCTCGTGGCCGCCGCCCGGCTGTCCGACCGGTACATCACCGACCGCAACCTGCCCGACAAGGCCATCGACCTCATCGACGAGGCGGCCTCGCGCCTGCGCATGGAGCTCGACTCCAGCCCCGTCGAGATCGACGAGCTGCGCCGCCGCGTGGACCGCATGCGCATGGAGGAGGCCTACCTCCTGGAGTCCGAGGGGGCGGACGCCGAGGTCTCCGGCTCCGGCGACGCCGTCGAGAAGGCGGCCGCCGGCGAGCGCCTGGAGCGCCTGCGCGCCGAGCTCGCCGACGCCACCGAGGCCCTCACCGTCCTCAACGCCCGCTGGGAGGCGGAGAAAGCCGGCCACAACAAGGTCGGCGAGCTGCGCGCCGCCCTGGACGAGCTGCGCACGAAGGCGGACCTCGCCGAGCGCGAGTCCCGCTTTGAGGAGGCCGGGCGCCTGCGCTACGGCGAGATGCCCGCCCTCGAGCGGCAGATCGCCGAGGCCGAGGCGGCCGACGCCGCCACGGGTGCCGCCGCCGTCGAGCCCATGATCGCGGAGAAGGTCGGCCCCGGGGAGGTCGCGGAGGTCGTCGCCGCCTGGACCGGCATCCCGGTGGGCCGCCTGCTCCAGGGCGAGACCGAGAAGCTGCTGCGCATGGAGCAGGTCATCGGCGAGCGCCTGGTCGGCCAGAAGGTGGCGGTCGCCGCCGTGGCCGACGCCGTGCGCCGCTCGCGCGCCGGCGTGTCCGACCCGGACCGCCCCACCGGCTCCTTCCTCTTCCTCGGCCCCACCGGCGTCGGCAAGACCGAGCTGGCCAAGGCCCTGGCGGACTTCCTCTTCGACGACGAGCGCGCCATCGTGCGCCTGGACATGAGCGAGTACTCGGAGAAGCACTCCGTGGCCCGCCTGGTCGGAGCCCCTCCGGGCTACGTCGGCTACGAGGAGGGCGGCCAGCTCACCGAGGCCGTGAGACGGCGCCCCTACAGCGTCATCCTGCTCGACGAGGTGGAGAAGGCCCACCCGGAGGTCTTCGACATCCTCCTGCAGGTGCTCGACGACGGCCGCCTCACCGACGGCCAGGGCCGCACCGTTGACTTCCGTCAGGTCATCCTGGTGCTCACCTCCAACCTTGGCAGCCAGTTCCTCGGGGACCCGCTGCTGTCGCCACAGGAGAGGCACGAGGCTGTCATGGGGGCGGTGCGCACCGCCTTCCGCCCCGAGTTCCTCAACCGGCTCGACGAGACACTGGTCTTCGACCCGCTGAGCAAGAGCGAGCTCGGCCAGATCGTGGACCTGCAGCTGGCCGCGATGGCCCGCCGCCTGGTGGACCGCCGCCTCACCCTCACGGTGACGCCGGCGGCCCGCGAGTGGCTCACGGACGAGGGTTACGACCCGGTCTACGGCGCCCGCCCGCTGCGCCGGCTTGTCCAGCGTGAGATCGGTGACCGCCTGGCTCGTCTCATCCTCTCCGGTGAGGTCGCCGACGGCCAGGAGGTGGTCGCGGACGTGGCCGGGGACCACCTTGAGGGCCTGAGCCTCACGTCCCGTCCTGGCCCCGTCCGCTCGGCGCCCAGCGCCCCCAGCGCGGCCTGAGGCACCCGGTGGCGGGGGGTTGGGACACAAAGGGCCAACCACAGAACAAAACGCCCGTCGCCCCCCCCCCTTCCTCCCACCGACCCCGACCGTGCTACTCCCCCCCCCCACCCCCCCCCCCCCACCGGGCACGTGCTCGTCGTCACCCCGTCGCCACCACGATGCGCGCCTCAGGCATCCGACCGGATGTCAAAATGTCCACCATGACCGTCGATGACTCCACCACAGCCGGCGCCGCCTCCGCCGGGACCTCACGGCGACGCGGCCCCGGCCGCCCGCGCGCCGGCAGTGAGGACAAGCACGAGCGCATCCTCAACGAGGCCGTCGCCCTCTTCGGCGCCCACGGCTTCGCCGCCACCTCCCTCGCGGACATCGCCCAGGCCGCTGAGATCTCCAAGGCGGGCCTGCTGCACCACTTCTCCTCCAAGGAGCAGCTCTTCGCCAAGGTGCTCGAGCGTCGTGACCGCGACATGGTCGCCACCCTGCTGCAGGATCCGAGCCTCGACGAGGACCCCTGGAAGCTGCTCGACGCCTTCGTGCGTGTTGTCGAGCACAACACCCAACACCGCGACCTCGTCGCCATCTACACGGCCACCGCCATCGCCGTGCTCGACGCCGGGCACCCCGCCCACAGCTGGGTCACAAGCCACCTGACCCAGACCATCGAGCGCTTCACGCACGCCCTGGAGCGTGGTAAGGCCAACGGCCTCGTGCGCGAGGACGCCCCCTCGGCGGCCGTGGCCCGCACACTCACCGCCCTCAGTGACGGGCTCCAGCTGCAGTGGCTGTGCTCGACGACGCCGGGCTCTGAGTCCCCCGAGGCCCTGCGCACCGGGATGGTCGAGGAGATGCGCGTCTACGTCGAGGGACTCAAGCAGGTCTACCGCCCCTGACCGGCGGGTGGCGCACCGGTGCCCAGGTGGCGGAGCTCGTGGACCCGGTCCGTGAAGACCCCCGTCGCCCCCCAGGAGAACAGCTCCTGCGCCCGCTCGAGGGTGTTGACCGTCCACACGTTGACCCCGTAGCCCAGCGAGCGGATCTCCTCCACGCGACCGCGCTCCAGGGTCCGGTCCCCGGGGTTGACGGCCACGGCGCCGAGCTCCTCGACCAAGGAGCGCCAGTCGTCCAGCAGCAGGCCGTTGTCCGTGAGCAGGGCGCGCGGCGTGCCGGGACGGCGCCGGGCCGCGCGCTCGAGCAGCAGCGGGTTGAAGGAGGACAGCAGCACCTGCGAGGAGGGCCAGCGCTCGGCGTGCGCCTCCAGCAGCGCGGCCACGCCGTCCACCAGGCGGCGGCAGGCCGCGGCGCCCGCCTCGCAGGACTTGAGCTCGACATTGACCCCCATGCCCGCGGCCCCGACCACCTCGAGCGCGGCCTGAAGGGTCGGCAGGCTCTCGCCCGCGTAGGGGCGGGTGCCGTCCGCCGCGGTGAACCAGGAGCCGGCGTCGATGGCGGTCAGGTCCGCGGCCGTGAGGTCGTAGTAGGAGCCGCGGTGGTCCGTCGTGCGGTCCAGGGCCGAGTCGTGGATGACGATGACGGTGCCGTCACCGATGACGTCCACGTCGAGCTCCACCCAGGCGGCCCCCTCCGCGGAGGCCCGCCGGAAGGCCGCCAGCGTGTTCTCCGGCGCCAGGGCGCTGGCACCCCGGTGGGCCAGGACGGTACGGGTGCCGGGCGCGAGCGGCTGCGGGCAGGGTGCGGGCGGGTAGGCGGCGGGGGTGGGAGCACTCATACGCCCATCCTTCCCCCTCGGCGGTGGCCCCGCTCACGGCCCGTGACCGTGTCGCGGCCCCGTGCCAGACTCACCCCATGAGCCCCGCCGCCGCCGACCGGCCGTCGATCGTCTTCCGCTCCGCCTATGACCAGGGATTCGCGCGCGTCGCCGCCGTCACCCTGCCGGTGCGCCTGGCGGACCCGGCGGCCAACGCCTGCGCCGTCATCGCCCAGGCCCGTGCCCTGGGTGAGCAGGGCGTGGCGCTGGCGGCCTTCCCCGAGCTCGGTCTCACCGGGTACTCCGTGGACGACCTCCTTCTCAGCGACGTCCTGCTGGAGCAGACCCTGGCCGCCATCGAGACCATCCGGGCCGCCAGCGTCGGGTTCCTGCCCGCCGTCATCGTCGGCGCCCCCCTGCGCGTGGGCCACCGGCTGTTCAACTGCGCCGTCGCCATCGCCGGGGGCCAGGTCCTCGGCGTCGTCCCCAAGGCTTACCCGCCCACCTACGGCGAGTTCTACGAGCGGCGCTACTTCGCCGCCGGGGACAGCGTGGGGACGAGCACGTCGATCACCCTGCACGGGGTGAAGGCCCCGTCGGCGGACCTCGACCCCGAGCCAGGCCGTGACGACGCCGAGGCACTCGTGCCCTTCGGCACCGACCTCCTCTTCGAGGTCCGCAGCGTGCCGGGCCTGACCTTCCACGTCGAGGTCTGCGAGGACATGTGGGTGCCCGCCCCGCCCTCCACCTTCGCCGCGCTCGCGGGCGCCACCGTCCTGGTCAACATCTCCGGCTCCCCGGTGACGGTGGGGCGCGCCCAGGACCGCGAGCTGCTGGCGCGCGCCTCCAGCGCCCGCAACATCGCCGCCTACCTCTACGCCGCCGCCGGTGAGGGCGAGTCCTCCACCGACCTCGCCTGGGACGGCCAGACCTTCGTCTACGAGAACGGCAGGCTCCTGGGCTCCACCGAGCGCTTCCCCCAGGGGCCACGCGCCACCGTCGTGGACATCGACGTCGAGGGCCTGGCCGCTGAACGGCTGCGCCGGAGCACCTTCGATGACAACCGCCAGACCCTCGCCCGCCCCGAGCCCGGCCTGCGCCCCGCAGCGACCTTCGCCAGCACCGGCTCGTTCCGCACCGTGCCCGTCTCCCACGAGCGCCTGAGCGTGCCGCGCACCGACATCGGGCTGCTGCGCGCCGTGGACCGCTTCCCCTTCGTCCCCGACGAGCCGGACCGCCTCGCCCAGGACTGCTACGAGGCCTACAGCATCCAGGTCGCCGGCCTCGTCCAGCGCCTGCGCGCCACCGGCTGCCCCAGGATCGTCATCGGCGTCTCCGGCGGGCTCGACTCCACCCAGGCCCTCATCGTGGCCGCCCGCGCCGTGGACCGGCTCGGGCTGCCGCGCAAGCACATCCACGCCCTGACGATGCCGGGCTTCGCCACGAGCGAGGAGACCAAGGCCAACGCCCTGCGCCTGGCGACGGCGCTCGGCTGCCACGTCGAGACCCTGGACATCCGGCCCACCGCCACCCAGATGCTCGCCGAGATGCGCCACCCCTACGGGCTCGGCCAGCGCGGCCGTGAGGTCTACGACGTCACCTTCGAGAACGTCCAGGCGGGCCTGCGCACGGACTTCCTCTTCCGCATCGCCAACCAGCGCGGCGGCATCGTGCTGGGCACCGGGGACCTGTCCGAGCTCGCCCTGGGCTGGTGCACCTTCGGCGTCGGGGACCACATGGCCCACTACGGCGTCAACGCAGGCGTCCCCAAGACGCTTATCCAGCACCTCATCCGCTGGGTCGCCTCTGAGGGGCTGTTCCCCGAGGAGGTGAGCCAGACCCTGCTGGCCGTCCTCGCCACCGAGATCAGCCCGGAGCTCGTGCCGGCGGGCGAGGGCGAGCCCCTGCAGTCCACGCAGGCCGCGATCGGCCCCTACGCCCTGCAGGACTTCACTCTGTGGCACGTCCTGCGCCAGGGCGCGCGTCCCTCGCGCATTGCCTTCCTGGCGGAGAAGGCCTGGGCGGACGCCTCGGCGGGCACGTGGCCCGTGGGGGTGCCCGAGGAGGAGAGGGTCTCCTACGACCTCGCCACTATCAAGAGGTGGGAGCGGCTGTTCCTCACGCGCTTCTTCTCCCAGCAGTTCAAGCGCTCGACCCTGCCCAACGGCCCCAAGGTGGTCGCCGGCGGCTCGCTGTCCCCGCGCGGGGACTGGCGCATGCCCTCGGACGCCTGCGCCTCCGCCTGGCTGGCCGAGCTCGAGCGCAACGTCCCGGAGTGCTGACATGCCCCAGAGCATGAACCCAGCCCGCAACGGCCCCAGCCACGTGCCCGGCGGCCGTGCGCCGTCGGAGCACCCCATCGGCACCCCGTCCCACCCGAGGCTCGTGCTGTCCACGGACATGGACGGCACCCTCCTGTTCGACGGCCGCGTGTGCGACGTTGACGTGCGCGCCCTGGCCCGCTGGCGTCAGGCCGGCCACCTCGTCGTCATGAACACGGGCCGGTCCAACACGGCGCTCGCCTGCGGCGTGGATGGCACGGGCATCGTCTACGACTACGCCGTGCTGTACACCGGCGCCGTCCTGCTCGACGCCTCCGGCCGGGTCCTGGCCGCCCGCAGCCTGCCCGACGGGCTCGTGGACGAGGTCCTGGAGGTGCTCAGCGAGGAGGACCCGATCACGATCTTCTGCACCACCACCGCGGGAGACCTGCGCCTGCGCCACACGCAGGAGCACGCCACCGCGCTGCTGCCCGCCTTCACCGACGCCACGACCGCCGAGCTCGCGGGCCGCGCTGTCATCGGCATCCCACTGCACCTGGCGGACCCCGCGGCCGCTGAGCGCATCCAGGCGACGGTCGCCGAGCGCTGGGGCGCCGACCTCGAGGGCGTCCGCAACCAGGACTTCGTGGACCTCGTCCCGGCGGGCGTGTCCAAGGGCACCGGCCTGACCGAGCTCGTTGGCATGCTCACGGGCCCGGGAGGGGCGCACGAGGGTGAGAGCCTGCGCACGATCGCCGTCGGGGACTCCTGGAACGACATGTCCATGCACGCTGTCGCGGACGTCGCCGTCGCCATGGCTGGCGCCCCCGACGACGTCGTCGCCGGCTGTGACGTCACCACGCCGTCTGTCGCCGCGCTCGTGGACTGGCACCTGGCGTACGAGGCCACCGGCGAGCTACCCTACCGCACGGCCGACGGGCGCAACACCTGGCCGCTGGGCGCGGTCTGAGCGGGAGCCGCCCCGGCTCCGCGTGCCCCGGCCCGGGCGGCCAGGGCACGCGGGCTCACCTGCCGGTGAAGCGGTAGACGTTCGTCTCGCGCAGCTCGAATCCCGCCCGCTGGTACAGGCGGTTGGCGGCCTCGCGCGAGGGGCGCGAGGTGAGGTCCACGGTCCTGGCCCCCATCTGCCCGGCGTAGGCGACCGCCGCCTCAACCAGGGCGCGCCCGGCCCCCTGACCGCGGGCGGAGGAGTCGACAACGACGTCCTCCACCCAGGCGCGCAGCCCGGTGGGGATGGTGAAGGTCGCCAGGGTGAGCATGCCGAGCACCGGGTAGGTCCCGTCCTCGGCCCGGCGGGAGGAGCGGTAGACGAAGAGGAAGACGCCCGGCTGGGACACGAGGGCCTCGCACTGCTCGGCCGTGAGGACAGGGGCCCTGCGGGAGAGCTGGGGGATGAGCCGGCCCATCGCCTCGACGATCTCGGGGCTGGACTGACGGACGATCTCAACGGTCATGGCGTCTCCTGGAGCGACGGGACTGTGCGGCACCACCGAGACTACGCGCGCAGCCCCGCCATCGCGTGCAGACGGTGCCGTTGACCACAGCCGGCCGGCGCGGGACCGACCCGGGTTCGGGCCGGCCAGCCGGCCGCCTCAGCCGGCCGCGGGGTCCGTGACAGCCGCCTCGATGACGCACACGCCGCTGGCCCGGTCCACCACCCGCAGGACGAAGGGGCGGTCGCAGGCGAAGCTGACCGGCTCCTCCTGCATCCCCGGCGCCGAGCCGACCTCCACCAGGACTTCTGTCAGCGCCGCCCCGACGGTTCCGGCCTCATCCACCTTCAGCCGCACCTGCTGGGCGACCTGGCTCACCTCGAGCATGTCTCCGACGTGCGGCACGCTGCCGATCACGACGCCGCTGCGCCTGAGCGCCTCCAGCACGTCGAGGGCACCCGAGGACAGGTCCAGGCGCGGCAGCGTCAGCCACACCTCGCTCGCGCTGCCCGCGCTGGACTCGAGCCGGGCGCTGGCCTCGGCCCAGGTCTCCTCGGGCAGCTGCGCCAGGTCCACGACCTCGTCGGGCAGGAC
This sequence comes from Actinomyces sp. W5033, assembly GCF_051303165.1. Taxonomy (NCBI): domain Bacteria; kingdom Bacillati; phylum Actinomycetota; class Actinomycetes; order Actinomycetales; family Actinomycetaceae; genus Actinomyces; species Actinomyces sp. W5033. The sequence goes on from NZ_JBPPGD010000010.1 coordinate 97,730, forward strand.
GAGGTCCACGACCAGGCCGTCATCGGTGCTCAGGCAGGCCATGCGCAGGGCGCGCCAGCCCTCGCCGGACACGAGCGTGTACCGCCCCGTCTGCCGCATGAGGGGGACCTGGGACGTGCGGGCGTCGGCGCGGTGGAACACGCCCCTGTCCTCGGTGGAGCCCGCATCGAAGGGACGCTGCCAGCGGGCGGCCAGGAGCACAGCGTTCTGCAGGACGAGGCGCGTGTCCTCGTTGACGCTCATGGCGCTGGTGGGCACGAGGCCCGCGGTGTGCCAGCAGGCCCAGGCGTCGAGCGAGGCCTGGGCATGGGCGAGGTCGGTCTGCATGACCTCGGCTCCGTACCAGGAGCGTGCGGCGTCAAGGTACTCCTGGCGCACCCTGCCGGGCGCCTCGGGGTCCTCAGGCCTGACGAGCAGGGCGCGGTTGGCGACGTGGACCAGGGGCTGGGCCGGCGGGTCCTCGGGGTCGAAGTCCTCCAGCGCACGGGCATCGTCGAGACGCTGCATGCTCTGCTGGAGGGCGGACCACGCGGTGTCGCGCTCCGCGGGCAGCCCGCTGGGGTAGACGGCGTGAGTCTCGAAGCCAAGCAGACGGTTGACGGCCTCGGGCAGGTCGGTGGCCCCGGCGTACAGCATGGCGAGTGTGAGCCCGGCTCCGGCGGGGCAGACGACGGCGTTGGAGCCCGGGTCCTCAGCCAGGACATGGGACAGCATGGTGGCTCCGAGCCGGTCGCAGGCGGTGACGGAGGCCCCCACGTAGGGGGCCTCCGCCAGGGACAGGACACGGGGGCGGGCCTCGGAGGGCAGGACGGTGGCCGGGTCGTCTCCGGCGGGTCCAGCGTCCTGCTCGCAGGGCGCTGGGCCGCAGGCGGCCAGCGCGGCCAGCACCGGCGGCACGGCCAGCAGGACACGTCGGCGCACGAGGCGGCAGGTGGGACGGGCACTCATGGCACGAGCCTGGGCCGCTGTCAGCGGCCGGTCAAGGGGTGGTGCCGGCGGGCGCCGGGCTGGCGGCCTTCGGCCCCCGGCAGCGCCCTGCGGCGGGAGGCGGGGGCGGGTAATCTCAGGCCAGGTCCAACGTCCCACTCCGCCAAGGAAGGTCCTCATGGCCGACGCCGCCACAGGCCGCACCCCCGAGACCCCCGCTCCCCTGAGCGAGCGCACCTACCTCGCCGACGAGATCTTCTTCTCCACCACGGACGCCAAGGGCCGCATCCGCCGCGCCAACTCCACCTTCATGCGGCTGTCCGGCTACCCCCGCGGCGCCCTCGTCGGCCGGCCGCACAACGTCGTGCGCCACGAGGTCATGCCTGCGGGCGTCTTCCGCTCGATCTGGGACAGCCTCGAGCAGGGTGTGGCCGCCTCCGCCTACATCACGAACAAGGCCTCTGACGGCAGCTGCTACCGGGTCTTCGGCACCATCGTCCCCTCCGGCGACGGCTACCTGTCCGTGCGCACCCTGCCGATGCTCACAGGGCTGCGCGACCAGGTCGAGGAGGTCTACGCGCGCGTGCGCGCCGTCGAGGCCGCCTCCGCCGAGGCCGGGTCAACAGCTCGCGAGGTCGCCGCCGCCGGGCACGCCGCGCTGACGGCCGAGCTGCGGGCCATGGGCTACCGCGACACCGTGGACTTCACCCGCCAGACCCTGGCCGCGGAGGTCTCCGCCCTCGTCGCCTCCGGCGTTGACATCCCCGAGCACCCCGAGGCCGAGGGGCCGGTCGCCGCGATCCTGGCCGGTATGAACAGCATCGAGGTCTCGAGCGCAGGGCTCGTCGCCCTGCTGGACGAGTGCGCCCGCCTGGTGGACCTGCTGGGGCGCCGCGCGGCTGACATCGCCACCCTGTCCGCGCGCCTGAGCGGTCTGCGCGAGGCCCTGCGCGAGGCCACCGGCAACGCCCTGAGGACTCGCTACGAGGAGGTGGACAGCCTCATCCTCGAGGCGGCTGAGGAGCTGCACCCGCTGGCGGGCCAGGTCGAGGAGCTGCGGGCGGACACGGACTCCGTGCGCTTCGCCATCGCCCTGCTGCGCCTGCACAACCTCTCGGCGGGCTTCTTCGCGAACCAGGTCCTCGGGGGCGACGACGCCCTGGAGGACAACGACGCCGTCGGTTCCCTGCGCGAGCTCGTCTCAGCCCTCAGCGGTGGGGCGGTGTCCCTGTCGCAGCGCCTGGCCCTGTTCCGGGCGCGCGCGCAGCTCGTCGCCGGCGACCTCGAGCTCGTCGCCGAGGCCCTGACAGCCACCGAGGCGCCGCTGTCCGCGCTGGTGGAGGCCCTGGGCCCCGACGAGGCCCCGCTCGCCCTGGCGGCCGCCGCCGGGACCACTGCCCTCGGCGACGGTGCCCACCAGGGGGACACCGCCCAGGGCGAGGACGCCCCTGAGGACCTCAGGCTCGTGGCTGCCGCGGAGGCCGGTGCGGTCGGCTTCGCGGGCGGTCCCGTGGCGCCCGCCGCGGCGCTGACCGCCGTGGCCGGGATGACGCCGTCGGCACGTGCCCGTGCGCTCGCCGAGGGCGGTTTCCCCGAGGCCCGCGCCCTGGCGGAGGCGGCCGCCGCCGTGCGCGACCTCGAGGTCCCCGACGAGTCCGAGGCCATCGCCAAGACCCTCGTCGGGGTGCGCGGGGCCCTCGCCTCCCTGCGCCGCTGAGCAGGGCCGGCCTCAGTCGCGCACGAGGTCGACCAGCACCTCGGCGTGGTCGGTGTGAGGGAACATGTCGAAGACCTGCGCCCGGCGCACCCGTAGCGGCCTCATGAGCCCCAGGTCCCTGGCCAGGCTCGCGGGGTGGCAGGAGGAGTAGAGCACCCGCCGCACCCCGGAGGCCGCGACTCGTCCCGCCAGGTCCGCGCCGATGCCCCGCCGGGGAGGGTTGACCACGAGCAGGTCCGGCACGCCACCCAGGGCCTGGGCCCCGGCCGGGTCGAGGACCCGCGCGTCGCCCGCCTCGAAGGACACCTCATGCGCGCTCAGCCCCATGAGCGCGGCCGCGGCCCTGGCCCCCTCGATGGCCGGGGCGGAGACCTCGACGCCGTGGACCCGTCGGCCGGGGCCGGCCAGGGCGAGGGCGAAGCCACCGACCCCGCAGAACAGGTCCCACACGCGCACCGGCTGCCCGGTCCGGGCGGGGACGACGTCCTCGGCCCAGGCCGAGGCGGTGGCGTACAGGTGCTCGGCCACCGTCGTGTTCGTCTGGAAGAAGGAGCGGGTGGGCAGCAGCAGCGTCAGCTCCCGGCCGGGGCCGCCCTCACGCGGCAGGCGCAGGCGCATGAGCACGCGGTCCGCGCCCGGCTCCTGGGTGAGCAGGACCTCCTCCTCGCCCTCGATGACGGCCTGGTGCACCGGCTGGATGTTGGCGCTCATGACGGCCAGCGTCTCCAGCTCGCGCCGCAGCCGGGGCAGGTCCGCGCGCAGCCGGGGCAGGTGACGGTGCGAGCGCAGCACCCAGCGCACCATGAGGTCGCCGTCGGGGGAGGCGGTGACGAGCAGGTGCTTGAGCTCGCCGCGACGCCCGACGACGTCGTAGGGCTCCAGCCCGAGGCGCGTCACCGTCTGGGCAAGGACCGGCAGGGCCCGCTCGATCTCCTCCACATGCAGCGGGCAGCCGCGCAGGTCGGTGCCCACGCCGTCGGCGCCGAGGATGCCGAGGACCGGGTGCGCGCTCGTGCCGGAGACCACCATCTTCGCCTTGTTACGAAAGCGCGTGGGGGCGCTGGGCAGCGGGGGCAGCCAGGCGTGTGAGGGCACGGCGTCAACGAGTGAGGCGACGCGCGCCTGCTTGGCGGCCAGCTGCTCGGCCACCGGCAGGTCCTGGTGGGGGCAGGAGCGGCAGGCCCCGCTCATGTGCTGTGGACAGAAGGCGGCGGTCACGGGCCCATTGTGGGCGATGCGGGCCTGGGCAGGCGGCCGGGGCCGCGGGTGGGACCAGGGGCCCAGCCAACCGTGGGCCACGTCAGGCGCTGCGGCACGACGAAGCCCTCGGACCCGGTGTCCCGGGCCCGAGGGCCTTCGTCGTCGAGGGGCTCACCGGCCGGGTTCCCAGCCCGGGGGAGCATCCCTCCGTCACAGGAACGGCTCAGCCGGGCTCCCTAGGACCCTGCTGGACCTCGGTGAGAACCGGTCATCGGGTTCCCCAACCCTCACGGCTCCTCCCGTCCTGCGGTGAGACACAGGTAACCGGACGGACCTGGGCATTGCCCCCGAGGCAACCTGGGAAAATCATGGGAAGTCAGGGCACGTCCAGCGACTAGGCTGGGCCGGTGACTGACACCGCCCCTGCGCCCACCCTGCGCCTGTACGACTCGGCTGCCCGCGCCGTCGTCCCCCTGGCACCCACCGTCACCCCCGGACAGGTCGCGATCTACCTGTGCGGCGCCACCGTCCAGGGCTCCCCCCACATCGGGCATATGCGCTCCGGCATCGCCTTCGACGTCATGCGCCGCTGGCTCGAGCGCCAGGGCCAGCGCGTCCTCATGGTCCGCAACGTCACCGACATCGACGACAAGATCCTCGCCAAGTCCGCCGCCGCCGACCCCCCGGTCGAGTGGTGGGCCTGGGCCCAGCGCTTCGAGCGCGAGTTCGACGCCGCCTACCGTGCCCTCGGCGTCGCCGCCCCCACCTACGAGCCGCGCGCCACGGGGACCATCCCCGAGCAGGTCGCGCTCGTCCAGCGCCTGCTCGACGTCGGCCACGCCTATGTCGGTGAGGGTGGCAACGTCTACTTCGACGTCCGATCCCTGCCCGACTACGGGTCGCTGACCAACCAGCGTCTGGAGGACCTGGCCACCACCGAGGACGAGTCCCAGATCGACGCGCAGGTCGAGGCGGACAAGCGCGACCCGCGCGACTTCGCCCTGTGGAAGAGCGCCAAGCCCTCCGAGCCTGCCGACGCCGCCTGGGACGCCCCCTGGGGGCGGGGCCGGCCCGGCTGGCACCTGGAGTGCTCCGCCATGAGCCGGCGCTTCCTGGGCGAGGAGTTCGACGTCCACGGCGGCGGCATCGACCTGCGCTTCCCGCACCACGAGAACGAGCAGGCCCAGTCCCACGGCGCCGGGTGGGGCTTCGCCCGCCACTGGGTCCACAACGCCTGGGTGACGGTCAAGGGCGAGAAGATGAGCAAGTCGCTGGGCAACTCCCTCGTGGTGCCCGAGCTGCTCACGCACTACGACCCTGCCGTCCTGCGCCTGGCCCTGGGAACCGTCCACCACCGCTCCACCGTCGAGTTCTCCGAGGAGGGCCTGGCCGAGGCCGCAGCCCTGTGGGAGCGCCTGAGTGGAGCGGTGCTGCGGGCCTACGAGCTCTGCGACGGTGCGAGTGCCAACCCCGTCGATGTCCCCGCCGAGCAGCTGCGCGCCCGGCCCCTGGCCGAGGACTTCAGCGCCGCCATGGACGAGGACCTCAACCTTGCCGGCGCCATGGCGGTGGTCCACGCCACCCTCAAGTCCCTCAACGCGGCCCTGCGCGACGCGCAGCCCGGGCTCGTGGCCGCCGCCGCCCTGGACCTCAGGGCCCAGCTCGACGTCCTGGGACTGGACCCGCTGTCCGCCCCGTGGCGTGAGCGCGTCCTGGGGACGGGGGCCCGGGGCGGGCAGGACTGCGCGATGGAGGCGCTGGACCACCTTGTCACCGCGGTCCTGGAGGAGCGCGCCCAGGCCAGGGCCGCCAAGGACTGGGCCCGGGCCGACGCCCTGCGTGACCGGCTCACGCAGGCCGGCGTCGTCGTTGAGGACTCTCCCTCCGGGGCGCGCTGGCACCTGGCCTGACCGGCGGCCGCAGACGCCTGCACACACAGCACCACGCGGGCCCTTGGCCCACGACACGAGCACCGGCCCAGAAAGGACCGAAGACAATGGCTGGAAACGAGCAGTACCCCGGCGCCAGGCGCCGCCCCGGAAGCAAGAAGGGGCCGACCAAGGGCTCGGGCGGCAACCGGCGCCAGGGGCTCGAGGGCAAGGGACCCACCCCGAAGGCGGAGAACCGCGTCGGCCACCCCAAGGCCAGGGCGAAGGCCCGCGCAGAGGCCCGTGCCGCCCAGCCCACACGGGCCAAGCAGCTGGAGAGGATCCGCCGCCGCTTCGAGGTGCCCGCTGGCTACGAGATCGTGTGCGGGCGCAACGCCGTCGCCGAGGCCGCCCGCTCCGGAGCCCCGATCAGCCGGGTCTTCATGGCGGTGTCCGCCGAGTCCGACGACCGCCTGGGGGCCGTCATCCGCCGGGCGACCCTGGTGGGCGCCCCCGTCCTGGAGACGACCAAGCTCGACCTCGAGGCCCTCACAGAGGGCGCCGTGCACCAGGGCGTGGCCATCGAGGTGCCCGCCCACGAGTACGTCACCGCCCTCGACCTGCTCGAGCGCTCTCGCCAGGTCGGCCACACGCCCCTGCTCATCGCGCTCGACCAGGTGACCGACCCCCACAACCTCGGGGCGGTCCTGCGCTCCGCCGGTGCCTTCGGTGCCGACGGGGTCATCATCCCCGAGCGCCGCTCCGTCGGCGTCAACGCCACCGTCTGGAAGGTCTCCGCCGGGGCGGCCGCCCGTGTGCCGGTGGCACGCGAGACCAACCTCGTGCGTGCGCTCGAGAGGCTGAAGAAGGAGGGCTGCTTCGTCGTCGGGCTCGACGGTGGCAGCGAGAGCCTGGTCGAGGACCTCACCTTCGCCGACGGCCCTCTCGTCGTCGTCACCGGTGCGGAGGGGTCGGGGCTGTCGCGCCTGGTGCGCGAGACCTGCGACGTCATCGCCTCGATCCCGATCTCGCGCACCGTGGAGTCGCTCAACGCCGCTGTGGCCACGGGGATCGCCCTGTACGAGGTGGACCGGATGCGCCGTCGGCACACGGCTCAGGCCTGACCCGGGCTCCGCTCGCAGGCAGTGACCGGGCCGTGGTCCTGCCGCCACGGGCCAGTTGCTGACAGAATGGCCCCAGAACGCCGCACCTGACTGACAGGAGGCCAGAGATGGCACAGGACGCTTCCCAGCGCTGGAACCGCACGGAGGGCGTGCTCATCGCCCCCGGGACCACCCCGGACGAGGTCGCCGCCTGCCTCAGCGAGCACGGCGTCGTCGCCCGTACCGAGTGGTACCCCTCGACCAGCCACCTCGTGGGTCTGGCGCTGCTGACCGACTCCGAGGGACGCGTGGCCGTGACGCCGCCATCGCGTGGCGGAGTGGTGCCGGGCATGGGCGTGTCCGAGCTGGCGGAGCAGGTGGCGCGCCAGATGGGGGCCGCCGTCACCATCGGCCCAGCCTCCTTCAACGCCCTGCCCGACGACGTCACCCTGCCCGACGTCCCCTCAGGGGTGTCGGAGTCCACCCGCACGGTGGTGGTCTCCCCGCTGAGCGCCTACACGGTGCCGCTTCAGGCGACGCTGCTCGAGCGGCCGCTGGTGGTGGCCTCCGTGCCCGGCATTGACCGCCGCATCGTCATGTACACGGGCGAGGGGCCCGGCCTGGGCGCCTTCGGCTGGGACGAGGAGTCGCTGCCGGCCCTCGTCCTGACCGCGGGCGACGGCGACCTGACGGTCCGGGCGGTCACCACCGACGACATCGAGGACGACGCCGTCTACTCGTGGGCCATGACCTCGCGCTACGTGTGGGGCTCGGTCGACGAGCCGGGTCCGGCGCTGCGCCACCTGGTGGAGGAGCTGCTGACGGACTCCACGGACGCGACGGCCATCGCCGAGGCGGTCCCGGGTGCGGACCTGGAGGCGGCCACGGCCTCGCTGTCGATGCGGGGCGCGGCGGGCATGTCCGCGATGACCAGCGCCCTGGGGCTGCCTGAGTGGGTGGACTCGGTGCTCACAGGCCGTCTGGCCCCGGCCGAGGTGCCGGGAGCGGTGGTTCACGAGCCGCGGGGCCTGTCGAACGCGGTGGGCCGCTCGGTGGGGCTCATGCTCAGCGACCCGCAGACCCCGGGTGCGGCCTTCCGGCAGTCTTACGTCTACACGGTCACGGAGCGGCCGTGGGTGGTGCGCGGCCTCGTGGCGCTCGAGGCGGCCCTGGGTGGCACGCTCGTCGGCAAGGGCCTCAGGCGGCGTCAGCGCACGGGGCACGTCTGCGCGGGCCTGGTGACGGTTGGCGTCATGCTCATGTCCAACGCGGTGGTGCAGCTGTCCCTGGCCTCCTGGGTGCGGCACAAGGAGCTGCGGCACCGGGCGGACGAGGAGATGGCCCTGGTCGCCGAGGAGCTCGGGGCCTGAGCCCGCTGAGAGGGCGCCGGGGCGCCCTGAGACGGCCCTGACCAGGGGCAGGCCCCAGGGGCCCTGCCCCTACTCGTCCTTGAACCTCATCCCGGCGGTGAAGCCGAAGGGGTTGAGGCTGTAGGCAGCGGCCGTCTGCTCGTCACGGGCGGCGAACTCAGCGTCGTCCTCGGGCTCGGTCGCCGCCTCGTCGTCGAAGATCGCCGACATCTCCTGAGTGTCACCCAGGGACAGGTAGGCCTGCTCGTCCCGGTGCTGCGGCAGCACGTTGGTGACGTAGTCCTCGATGGCCTCCTCGGTGGTCACCGCCCGCTGTGCCTGTTCCGACATGTACCAGCGGTGCTCGAGGATCTCGTGGAAGATCTCGGCGGGCTCAAGCTTGCGTCGCAGCTCGACGGGAACGGCGTGGATGGTGGGCTCGAAGACCTCGGTCAGCCACGTGTGGGCGACCAGCTCGATGGGTTGGTCCTGCAGCCCCCGGTAGACGCGGTAGGCCTCGAGGTCGTTGAGCATGCGCTGGCCCTGGCGCTCCTCGACGTCGAGGCCGGTCAGGCGCATGACCTGACGGTGGTAGTGGCCGGCGTCAACGACCTTGGGCTGGATGGAGATCGTGGCGGACCCGCCGTCGGCCGTCGTCTTCATGGACAGCTCGCCGACGTCGAAACCGAGCTCGTTGAGGTGCTCAATGCGACGGCGCATGCGCCAGCGCTCGTCCATGGGGAAGGTCTCCTCGCCGGTGAGCACGCTCCACAGCTCGGCGTAGCGGCTGACGATCCGGTCGCCCACCTCGATGGTGTCCACCGTGGGCTCCAGTAGCGCCCCCGCCTGGAGGTCCATGAGCTCGCCGATGATGTTGGTGCGGGCGATGTCGATGTCGTACAGGCGTTTGCCCTCGGTCAGTCCGTCCGGGTAGAGCTCGCCGGTCTCGGCGTCGACGAGGTAGGCGGCGAAGGCGCCGGCGTCCCGGCGGAAGAGCGTGTTGGACAGCGACACGTCGCCCCAGAAGAAGCCGAGCAGGTGCAGGCGCACGAGGAGCACCGCGAGGGCGTCGATGAGGCGCGAGGCGGTCTCCGGGCGCATGTACTGGCTGAACAGGGCGCGGTAGGGCAGGGAGTAGGACAGGTGCTCCGTGACGAGGACGGAGTTGAGTGCCTCGCCGCTCAGGTCAGTGCGTCCGGTGATGACGGCGGTGGGCACCACGCAGGGGGCGCCGAGCCTGACGAGGTCGCGCAGGAGCTCGTACTCGCGGTGGGCGACGGACTCTCCGATCTCCTTGACGGCGATGACGCGCTCGGAGAGGTTGACGAAGCGGACGATGTGCCGCGACAGGCCCCGGGGCAGCGCTGCCAGGACCTCAGTGGGCCACTGCTCGAGCGGGGTCTCCCAGGGCAGGTCGAGCAACGAGGGGTCGATGGTCGCTGCGGTGATCTGCATGGACTGGGGCATGGCCGCATTCTCTCAGGTGACGGGCTGTGCAGGCGAGCCGGCCCCCGGACGGGGTGAGCCCCGTCCCTCGAGGAGGGACGGGGCTCACCCAGGTGCTGGCGGACCGGCCTCAGCCTCAGGCGGGCAGGCGCTCGCCGGTGGAGGCGGAGAACAGGTGCTCCTGGCCGGGACGGATGCGCACGTGCACGGTCTCGCCCGGGTTCGGGGCGGTACGCGGGGGCACGCGGACGATGATCTGCGAGGAGTCCTCACCGGAGCCGAGCTTCTCGTCAGCGGTCTCCGCGCCGACGAGCTCGCCGTAGATGTAGGCGTCTGAGCCGAGCTCCTCGACGAAGGACAGGCGCACCGGGATGGAGTGCTTGTCCTGGGCGGTGACGACGTCGAGCGACTCGGGGCGGAAGCCGATGACGATCTTGCCGTTGTCCTCGGGCTTGATGGCGTCGAGGGTGGCGCGCGACAGGCGGACGCGGGCGGAGCCCAGGACCGCGTCCTCGCCATTGATGGTGAAACGACCGAGGTTCATGGCGGGCGAGCCGATGAAGCCGGCGACGAACTCGTTGGCGGGCTTGTCGTACATCTCGCGGGGTGTGCCGACCTGCTGCAGGAGGCCGTCCTTGAGGACCGCGATACGGTCACCCATCGTCAGGGCCTCGGTCTGGTCGTGGGTGACGTAGACCGTGGTGACGCCCAGCGAGCGCTGGAGGGAGGCGATCTGGGTGCGGGTCTGGACACGGAGCTTGGCGTCCAGGTTGGACAGAGGCTCGTCCATGAGGAAGACCTTCGGCTTGCGCACGATGGCGCGGCCCATGGCGACACGCTGGCGCTGGCCGCCGGAGAGGGCCTTCGGCTTGCGGTCGAGGTACTCGGTGAGGCCCAGGATCTTGGCGGCCTCCTTCACCCGCTGCTCGATCTCGGCCTTGGGGGTGCCGGCGATCTTGAGCGCGAAGCCCATGTTGTCCGCGACGGACATGTGGGGGTAGAGGGCGTAGTTCTGGAAGACCATGGCGATGTCGCGGTCCTTCGGCTGGACGTCCGTGACGTCCTTGTCGCCGATGAGGATGCGGCCGGAGTTGACGTCCTCCAGGCCGGCGAGCATGCGCAGGGAGGTGGACTTGCCGCAGCCGGAGGGGCCCACGAGGACGAGGAACTCGCCGTCGGCGATCTCCAGGTTCAACTGGTCCACCGACGGGCGGTCGTTACCCGGGTACACACGGGTGGCGTGGTCAAAAGTCACCGTTGCCATAGGAAGCAGTCCCTTCACCGGCAGGTACGTGCCGGACGATCCGTTGTGAAAGGTGCCGAATGCGTGTCCGCACTGACACATGCGTCCAGCCAGGTGCTGGCCGCAGTCACATCCTGTCATGCGCGGTGCCCGCCGGGCCACTGCCTGGTCGTCTGATTTCTTGCACTCATGGGTGACTCCGATCACAAGGATTGGCGTCGTATGGCGGCCCGGTAGGGTGGCGCCCATGACGCAGGACCCGGACGTGCGGGCGTCCACCTCCACCTACCGCCTGCGTGCCGGGGACGAGGTGGGCGGTTACCGGCTCGTCCGCCGGCTCGGGGCCGGGGGCATGGGGGTCGTGTGGGAGGCCTCCGACGGCGACGGGAACCACGTCGCCATGAAGATCCTCCACCCCCAGGTCGCTGCGGACCCCACGGCCCGCACCCGCCTGGGCCGTGAGGCCTCTGTCCTCGCACGTGTGCGCGACCCGCGAGTGGCCCGCGTCCTCGACATCGAGACCGGTGACGGCCCTGGTGGCGCGGGTGCCGTCTTCGTCGTGACCGAGCTCGTCGGTGGCCCCACCCTCCAGCGCGAGGTGGACGACGGGGGTCCGTACGACCTCGCCGACGACGCCCGCGAGCTGGCCGACCTCGCCCACGGGCTCGTCGAGGCCCTCAAGGCTGTCCACGCCGCCGGGGTCGTCCACCGCGACCTCAAGCCCTCCAACGTCATGCTGGGAGCCCAGGGCCCCGTCCTCATCGACTTCGGCATCGCCCAGGTCGCCGACGACGTCCGTCTGACCCGGACCGGCCAGGTGACCGGGACCCCCGGCTTCATCCCGCCGGAGGTGCTCGACGGCGGTGCCCCCGGCCCCGGCGTGGACTGGTACGCCTGTGCCGGAGTGCTCCTGTTCGCCGTCACCGGCCACGCCCCCTTCGGCTCGGGCCCGTGGCAGACCGTCTTCCGCCGCGTCTACGCCGGGACCCCCGAGCTCGGGAGCCTGGAGGCCGACAGCCCCGCCCTCGCCCACGCCTTCACCGCCGCCCTGGCCCCCGAGGCGCATGAGCGCCTGGGGGTGGAGGACCTGCTCGCGGTGCTCGACGAGGTCGCCGAGGGCGGCAGCGGTGAGACGGCCCTGGCCTCGGCCCTCGCAGGCCGGGTGGCGGTCACGTCCTATGGCCACACGCCGGGCCCGCTGGTGGCCGGTGCGGGGCCTGCGGACGCTGTGGGGCCGGTGGGGCCTGCGGGCCCGCTACCGGTCCGCCTGCCCGTCGTGCGCAGCGGGCAGGAGCGGTGGCCCGAGGGGGACCTCATCCTGCCTGAGTGGGCCCGCGAGCCGCGTCCGCACCGACTCGTGGTGAGCGCCGTCGCCGTCCTGCTGGCCGTCCTGGCCGTGTGGGTGCCCGCCTGGTGCGTCCTCGTCGCGGTGGCGCTCACCGTCGTGGCGGGCACCGTCGGCAGGGCCGACGACGCCCGGCGCGTCAGGCGCCTGGCGGCAGGCCGCGCGAGCCGCGGGGACACGGCCCGCATGGTCGCCCTGCTGCCGGTGTACCTCCTGCGCTCGGTCGCGGCCTGCGCGGCCGCCGTCCTCGGGGCGGGGACCGCGGCAGGCCTCCTCGCCTACACGGGAGCCGCCGGGCTGCGTGTGACCGAGCCGGGCGCGCTGGCGCAGGTGCTGGGCGACGACCACCGTGCCGGCGTCCTCAGCGCCGCGGTCGTGGCCGTGTTCCTCGCTGTGGCCTGGTTCGTTCCCTGGGGCGGGCCCACGCGCAGGGGCGGGCGCCGCCTCATTGAGGCGCTTACACGCTCCGGCGCGGTGCGGCTCGTCCTCGTCATGGCGCTCCTGGCGGCGGCACTGGGTGTGCTGTGGCTCTTCGCCCTGGGTGCCATGCCCCCGACGACCCTGGCGCCTCTGGCTCCCTGAGCCCTGGGCTCAGGCGCCCGGCCCGTGAGCGATGACTCACCGTCCGCGCCTACGGCTCCCAGGAGCCTGACAGGCACAATGTCTAGGGTCAGTGCCAACGGCCGAGAGCAAGGAGACCCATGGCGTCGAACGACACAAGCACCAAGGCCCAGCGCCGTGAGGCCGCCCGCGCCAAGGCCCGTGCCATGCGCGAGGAGCAGGAGCGCAAGGAGAGGCGTGCGCGCCTGACCCGACGCGCTCTCATCGGTGCCGCGGTCGTCGGTGTCGCCGGGGTCGGCACCACCATGTACGTCCAGTCCCGCCACCGCCCCCACCTGAGCGGTGGCACCATCGCCGCGCGCAAGGCGGACACCGCCGGGGTCCCCGGCCCTGTCCTGTCCGACGGCTCCTGGACCTACGGAGGGTCCCTCACGCCGGGGTCCACCGCGGCGGGCGCCACCGTCATCGAGGTCTTCTTCGACTACTCCTGCCACTTCTGCGCCTACTTCGAGAACCTCCACCACGATGAGGTCAAGACCCTCGTCAAGAGCGGTGACGCGACGCTCGTGCTGCGGCCCAGCAAGCTGCTCAAGAGCGGCTGGACGGACATGGCGATGAACGCGATGGGTGTGGTGCTCGACGAGCAGCCCGAGGCCTCCTTCGCCTTCCACGCCGCTGTCATGTCCCTCTTCGCCCGGATCTACGACGCGCAGGACACGTCGATGATGACGGTTGCCAACATCGTCGCCGCCGCCGACGAGGCCGGTGTCCCCACCGAGGTGTCCGCCCACATCGAGGCCGCCATCCGTGAGAACCGCTACGCCGCCTGGACCGCCCTGGGGGACCAGACCCTGACGACACTGGGTGTCAAGGCCACCCCCACCGTCCTCGTCGCCGGCAAGCAGGTGGACCTGGCTCAGATCTCCACCGCGACGGGCCTGACCGACCTCATTCGCTCGGGCGGGGCCGCGGGCTGAACCCGCTGCGCCCGGGTCCTGCACCCCGTGCGGCTACCTGTAGGCTGTGCCGCGTCGCCGCGTTAGCTCAGTTGGTAGAGCAGCTGTCTTGTAAACAGCAGGTCATCGGTTCGAGTCCGATACGCGGCTCTGGCAGAGGACGCCCACCCTCGCACCGACAGGTTGCGACGGCGGGCGTCTACGCTGGGCGACGGGGGCAGCAGCCAGCCCACTAGGACGCGAGTCTCGGGCAGGCCAGCTGCCCCCTGCGTGCGGCCCGACGCCGTCGTCAGCCCTCGATCAGGGCAGGCGCCAGTCCACGGGTGCGGCCCCCTGCGCCACGAGCATCTCGTTGGCCCGGCTGAACGGGCGTGAGCCGAAGAACCCCCGTGACGCGCTCAGCGGCGAGGGGTGGGGTGAGGCGATGATGGGCGTCATCCCCAGCAGCGGGGTCAGCGACTGCGCCGGACGCCCCCACAGGATCGCCACCAGCGGCCCTCCCCGCTCCACCAGTGCCTCGATGGCGCGCTGCGTCACCGTCTCCCAGCCCCACCCACGGTGGGAGGCCGGGGCCCCGGGGCGCACTGTGAGCACCCGGTTGAGGAGCATGACCCCCTGGCGCGACCACGGTGTGAGGTCACCCGTCGTCGGACGCTCGACACCCAGGTCCGAGACCAGCTCGGTGTAGATATTGACCAGGCTGCGCGGGGGCTGAACCCCTGGCTGCACGGAGAAGCTCAGGCCCATCGGGTGGCCCGGCGTCGGGTACGGGTCCTGCCCGACGATGAGGACCTTGACCTCCTCCAGAGGGTAGGTGAAGGCCCGCAGGACGTCGGTGCCCGCGGGCAGGTAACCGCGCCCGGCAGCGATCTCCTGGCGCAGGCGCGCGCCGATCTCGTGGACCGTGGGCTCGACGGGGGCCAGGGCCGCGGCCCAGGACGCATCGACCAGCTCGGACAGGGGCTTGGCGTCGCTCACGCGCTGAGCGTAGCCGGGGCGCCTGCCGCGCCGCACGGCCGGATCCGCCCTGATACGGCTATTCTCACCGGGTGAGCCAGTACGCGTACCCCGAGGACGAGTTCGACGCCAAAGGCGACGACGGGACCGTGCCCGTCGGAGTCCACCGTGCCCCAGTACCGGCGTGGCGCAGCTGGCTGCCCCTGCTGCTGATCATCATCATCGTCCCGCTGCTCGCCTGGGGAGCGGTCGCGGTGCTGGGCTCCAGGTCCGCGCTGCCCAGCAGCGTGACGGGGACGGCCCCCGCCGAGGCGACCCAGGACACTGCCACGCCGGAGCCGTCGGCCACTGCCCAGACCCAGGCCCCGGCCGAGCCTGAGACGGGCGCGCCCACCGAGCAGCCCGCCGCGGCCGACCTCACGACTCGCATCACGGTCCACAACGGCACGGCCACCAACGGGCTGGCCGCCCGGACCGCGGACCGGCTCTCCAACGCCGGCTACACCTCGGTCACGGTCTCCCCGGGCGCGTACCAGGAGTCGGAGCCTGCGGTCACGACCATCTACTACTCCGCCCCAGAGCACGCCGCCACCGCACAGGCCGCCGCCGAGGCCCTGGGCATCGCGTCGGTGGTGGAGGACCCGGCGATGGCGGTGTCCAACCCGCTGGTCATCGTCCTGCGCGACGACTTCCTGGAGTGAGGCTCGGCCCGGGAGTCGCTGTCAGGCCCCTCGGCGTGCCGTTGTGGCGCACGCGGGCACCCGGCCGGGGCGGCGGCGTACTCAGTTCGCCGCCAGCCGACCCAGACCTGAGCGCCTTGCACTCAAGGGGCGAGAGTGCCAGAGTTGCGGTTAGCACTCGGGGCTGTTGAGTGACAGCCGGACCCGCTCCGGCCACGACACCGTCCCGGTGAGGCAACCAGACCAGCAGGTGAGGGCCAGCGCCCCGCGGGACAGGAACGCGGAGTGCTGACCCGTCCGTCGCGGGCGCCGGCCGGTCACCCAACACCAGTGGAGGAATCACCACATGGCCAAGATCATCGCCTTCGACGAGGAGGCCCGCCGCGGAATGGAGCGAGGCCTCAACGTCCTCGCCGACACCGTCAAGGTCACCCTCGGCCCCAAGGGCCGCAACGTCGTTCTCGACAAGAAGTGGGGCGCCCCCACGATCACCAACGACGGCGTCACCATCGCCAAGGAGATCGAGCTCGAGGACCCCTACGAGAAGATCGGCGCCGAGCTCGTCAAGGAGGTCGCCAAGAAGACCGACGACGTCGCCGGTGACGGCACCACCACCGCTACCGTCCTCGCCCAGGCGCTTGTGCGCGAGGGCCTGCGCAACGTGGCCGCCGGCGCCAACCCCATCGCCGTGCGCCGCGGCATCGACAAGGCCGTCGCCAAGGTCGTCGAGCGCCTGCTCGCCGACGCCAAGGAGGTCGAGACCCAGGACGAGATCGCGGCCACCGCCTCGATCTCCGCCGCCGACGAGCAGATCGGCTCCTTCATCGCCGAGGCCCTGGAGAAGGTCGGCCACGACGGCGTCATCACCGTCGAGGAGTCCAACACCTTCGGCCTCGAGCTCGAGGTCACCGAGGGCATGCGCTTCGACAAGGGCTTCATCTCCCCCTACTTCGTCACCGACGCCGACCGTCAGGAGGCCGTCCTCGAGGACGCCTACGTCCTGCTCGTCGAGTCCAAGATCTCCAACGTCAAGGACCTGCTGCCCCTGCTGGAGAAGGTGATGCAGGCCGGCAAGCCGCTGGCCATCATCGCTGAGGACGTCGAGGCCGAGGCCCTGGCCACCCTCGTCGTCAACCGCATTCGCGGTACCTTCAAGTCCGTGGCCGTCAAGGCTCCGGGCTTCGGCGACCGGCGCAAGGCCATGCTGCAGGACATGGCGATCCTCACCGGCGGCACCGTCATCTCCGAGACGGTCGGCCTCAAGCTCGAGAACGCCACCCTCGAGGACCTGGGCCAGGCCCGCAAGGTCGTCGTCACCAAGGACGAGACCACCATCGTCGAGGGCGCCGGGGACAAGGACGCCATCGAGGCCCGTGTCTCCCAGATCCGCGCTGAGATCGAGAACTCGGACTCCGAGTACGACAAGGAGAAGCTCTCCGAGCGCCTGGCCAAGCTCGCCGGTGGCGTCGCCGTCCTCAAGTCCGGTGCCGCCACCGAGGTCGAGCTCAAGGAGCGCAAGCACCGCATCGAGGACGCCGTGCGCAACGCCAAGGCCGCCGTTGAGGAGGGTATCGTCGCCGGTGGTGGCGTGGCCCTCATCCAGGCTGCTGAGGTCCTCGACTCCCTCGAGCTCGAGGGTGACGAGGCCACCGGCGCCGCCATCGTCCGCGTCGCTGTCGAGGCCCCGCTCAAGCAGATCGCCGTCAACGCCGGCTACGAGGGCGGCGTCGTCGTTGACCGTGTGCGTCACCTGCCCGTCGGTGAGGGCCTCAACGCCGCCACCGGCGAGTACGTCAACCTCCTGGGCGCCGGCATCGCCGACCCGGTCAAGGTGACCCGCTCCGCCCTGCAGAACGCCGCCTCCATCGCGGGCCTGTTCCTCACCACCGAGGCCGTCGTCGCCGACAAGCCGGAGCCCCCGGCCGCCCCGGCCGCCGGCGGTGACGACATGGGCGGCATGTACTGATTCCACGATCAGACGGCTGAACCCCTTGGGTCATGACCCGGGCCGCTCCTGCCACCGGCGGGAGCGG
>NZ_JBPPGD010000011.1:0-3635 GCF_051303165.1 Actinomyces sp. W5033
ACGATGAAGGCCGAGGCGCCGTCGGCCCGCTCCTCGCGGCGCGCACCCGGTGGCAGCCCGGTGACGGGGGGCTCGGTGGCACAGGCCAGGCGGCTGGCCAGGTGGCGCACAGCCAGCTCGGTGATGACATCGACCTCCTGGCGCACCGTGGTGAGGTCGATGGCGCTGAGGCCGGCGGTCGCGATGCCGTCGAAGCCCGCGACGGCGACGTCCTCGGGCACGCGAAGCCCCCGCCTGCGCAGCTCGAGGATGGCACCGATGGCCACGTGGTCGTTGAAGCACAGCAGGGCCTGCGGCAGGCCGGCGTGCTGGACCAGCCCCGTCACTGCCGCGATGCCGGCGGCCTCGTCGTCACCGCCGGGCACGACCCGCCCGGTGGCGCCCGCCGCGCGCAGCGCCCGGCGGAAGGCGGCGACGCGCAGCCCCGAGGAGGGCGCGTCGGCCCCGTCGACGTAGACCAGGCAGCTGCGGCCTGCTGACACCAGGTGGTCGACGAGCGCGGTGACACCGTGGGCGTCGTCCGAGCGCACGATGTCCACACCCGGGGCCCGGGACTCACGGCACAGGGCGAGAAGGGGGATCCCGTCAGAGGCCCGCATGAGCTCGGTGGTGCTGATACGCGAGTCAACGACGACGATGCCCTCGCAGCGCTCGCGCACCAGCTCCTCGACGCCCTGGCGCTCGCCGTGCCTGGGGGTGGCGGCAGCGAGGCTGAGCACGTGTCCATGGCGGGCCGCGGCGGCGTAGAGACCGTCCACGAGGGCCACCTGGAAGGCCTGGCTGGGCAGGTAGCTGACCCCGATGACCCCGGTGTGCCGGGCCCGCAGGAGACGTGCCGCGGGGTCCGCGACGTAGCCGAGCTCGCGGGCGATGGCCAGGATCTCGGCCCGTGTGGCCTCGGAGACGCCGGGACCACCGTTGAGGGCGGCGGAGACCGTCGAGATCGAGCGGCCGGCGCGGCGCGCCACGGTCGAGATCGTCACACGCCCCCGGGAGCCCACCGCCGCCGTCCTCCACGTCACTTAGTCCTCGTGCGCCGGCGCGGGCCGGCACGAGCATCGTGCCACGTGCGCCCGGGGCGCGCCCACACGGCGGGTGGGGTGCGGTTTGAGCCCACCTCCCACGTCTTGACATACGTGGGAGGTGGGGAGAGACTTTCCACACGCGATTAACGCGCGTTAATCACGTGTCACCCACGTCACCGAGGACAGGACACCACCATGACCACCACCGCACCCCTGGCTGTCGCCGTCATCGGCGCCGGCATGGCCGGCACCACCCACGCCAACGCCTGGAGGCAGGTCGGCACCGTCTTCGACCTTGGCCTGCCCAAGGTCCGCCTGGCCGCCATCGCCGACGCCTACGAGCCCTTCGCCACGGACGCCGCCGAGCGCTACGGCTACGAGAAGGCCGTCACCGACTGGCGTGACATCGCCGACGGCCCGAGCATCGACATCGTCTCCATCGTCGTCGGCAACGCCCTGCACCGCGAGATCGCCGAGTCCATGATCCGCGCCGGCAAGCACGTCCTGTGCGAGAAGCCCCTGGCCGACACTCTCGACAACGCCAAGGCCATGGCCGAGGCCGAGGCCGCCAGCCCCGGCGTCGTCACCTCCACCGGCTTCACCTACCGCCGTAACGCCGCCGTCGCCGAGATCAAGAAGCTCGTCGAGACCGGCCACCTGGGCGAGATCAGCCACATCAACGCCCGCTACTGGTGCGACTACGGCTGCGACCCGAGCACACCGATGGCCTGGCGCTACTCCGGCCCCATGGGCTCGGGCGCCCTGGGCGACGTCGGCTCCCACCTCATCGACACCGCCGAGACGATCTGCGGCTCTCTCGTCGCCGTCTCCGGAGGGGCCCTGGCCACGCTCATCACCCAGCGTCCCGTCGCCGCCGGCCACGTCACCCGCGGCACCGCCCTCGACGTCTCCGACGCTGAGATGGCCGAGGTCACCAACGACGACGTCGCCACCTTCACCGGACACTTCGCCAACGGGGCCATCGGCTCCTTCTCCGCCTCGCGCATCGCGTGGAACATGCCCAACGCCATGATGATCGACGTCCACGGCTCACGCGGCCGCGCCTACTGGGACCTCGCCCGCACCGGGGAGATCCTCCTCGACGACGCCAGCGCCCCCGCCGGCCTGGCCGGCCCCCGGCAGGTCCTCGTCAACCCCACCTTCCCTTACTTCGCGCGCGGCTCCTCCATGGCCTTCGGCGGCGTCGGCGCCACCCAGATCGAGCAGTTCACCTACCAGGCCTACGCCTTCCTCCAGCAGGTCGCCGGCGTGAGTGAGGAGGAGTCCCTCCCGCGCTGCGCCACCTTCGCCGACGGCTACCGCGAGATGCGCATCGCCGCCGCGGTCGCCGAGTCCGCCGCCAAGGGCGGCGCCACCGTGGACGTGTCCTGCTTCTGAGCCCCGTCCTTCACACCCACCCGCCACACCACAGGAGACACCACCATGGCACTGACCTACGGCGCCTACACCGCCTGCCTCGGCGACCAGAGCCTGCCCCAGGCCCTCGACACCCTCAAGGCTGCCGGCCTGACCGGCGCCGAGGTCAACGTCGGCGGCTTCATCCCCTCGCCCCACTGCCCCGTCGACTCCCTGCTCGCCTCTGCCACTGCCCGCGAGGACTACCTGGGAGTCTTCCAGGACAAGGGCATGGTCCTGTCCGGCCTCAACACCTCCGGCAACCCCACCTCCCCGCTGCCCCACGAGGGCCTCAAGCACGCCGAGGACATCCGCAAGGCGATCGAGCTCGCCGGCCTGCTCGGCGTCAAGGAGATCGTCACGATGTCCGGCACGCCCGGCACCGACCCGACGGCGAGGTACCCCACCTGGGTCGTCAATCCCTGGAACGGCATCGACATGGAGATCCTCGACTACCAGTGGAGCGTCGTCGTGCCCTTCTTCAAGGAGATCGACGCCCTCGCCCGCGACAACGACGTCAAGGTCTGCCTCGAGCTGCACCCGCGCAACCTCGTCTTCAACGTCCCCTCCTTCGAGCGCCTCGTGGAGGAGACCGGCGCGACCAACATCCGCGTCAACATGGACCCCTCCCACCTGTTCTGGCAGCAGATGGACCCCATCGCCGCCACCAAGCGCCTGGGCAGCCTCATCGGCCACGTCCACGCCAAGGACACGAAGATCTTCCCGGGCGTCGCCTACCGCGGCGTGCTCGACACCGACTTCGGCCACGTCCCGGCCGAGGCCGAGGGCAAGGTCCCGGTGGCCTACGGCTACTGGTGCAACGCCTGGCCCCAGGACCCCGCCTGGCGCTTCGTCGTCTTCGGCCTGGGCCACGACACCGCCTACTGGACCGAGTTCCTCGCGGCGATCGCGCAGGCCGACCCTGACATGAACGTCAACATCGAGCACGAGGACGCCGAGTACGGCAACGTCGAGGGCCTGACCATCTCCGCCACCAACCTGCTGGCGGCCGCCGCCGGCCTGTGAGCCGCCCGCCCCGGCCGGCCAGCAGCTGAAGCCGGCCAGCAGCTGAAGTCGGCAAGCCGGGCCCCGGTGCCCTGAGGACGTCTCCCACGAGCGACCTCAGGGCACCGTCGCGCGGGGCCGGAGGCGGCCACCGCGGCGCCCCGCGCTCCCAGCGGGAGCGCGGGGCGC
>NZ_JBPPGD010000011.1:3645-112701 GCF_051303165.1 Actinomyces sp. W5033
GAGGAGCGCCGCACCGCCAGCACCGGGGGCACCGTGACGTTGCGGGCTCCGCCGACCTCGCCGTCCCCCTCGCGGCCCGAGCGCTCGCACACGAAGCGCACCGCGTCACGGGCCATGGCCTCCACCGGCTGCTCGACGCTCGTGAGTGAGAACTCCTCCCGGCTGGCCAGGTAGGTGTCGTCGTAGGACACCAGAGGCGCACCGCCCGACGGGTCCGGCCCCCGCTGGCTGGCGCGGATGACGCTGAGCGCGTCCAGGGCGACGACGTCGTTGTGCGCCACAACCCCCGGCGCGCCGGCGCGCACGAGCTGGTCGCGCAGGCCGGGCACGCCCGAGGCGCCGTCCACCACCGTGTCCAGCCGCAAGCCCAGCTGCCGGGCGGCGGCCGCGAGCGCCTGGCCGCGCTCGGTGGCGTTGGGGTCCTGCCCGGGGTCGGGGCACACGTACACCAGGCGCTCGGCACCGGCCTGCACCAGGTGCGAGATGACGTCGTGCGCAGCAGCCCTCTCGTCCAGGCGGATGGTGTCCACGCGCCCACCCGGGCCGGCCCGTCCGATGAGGCAGACCGGGCACACCTCGCCCAGCTCGCGCAGCTCCTCGTCCGCCAGCGCGGGCGAGACCAGTACGAGGCCCTCGACCCTGAGGGCCAGCAGGGCGTCCACCGGCCCGCGCGCGGCCCGGGCCCCGGCGCCGACGGTCACCAGCAGCGTCATGCCCCGCTGCGCCACGGCCTCCTGCAGCGCGTGGGCGACGAAGTCGAAGAAAGGGTTGCGCAGGTCCGGCAGGAGGAGCCCGATGAGCCCCGAGCGCCCCGACGCCAGGGAGGCCGCGGTCGCGTTGAGGCGGTAGCCCAGCTCCTGTGCCGCCGCGAGGATCCGCTCGCGGGTGGAGGCGGCCACACTCGGTGACCCGTTGAGCGCCAGGGACACCAGGCCCCGCGAGACGCCGGCCGCGCGTGCCACGTCCGCCTGCGTCACCATGTGTCCCATCATTGCCCCCTCGCGTCGGCCACCGGGCCACGGACGGTCGCCCGGTGGCACGGTATCCCAGCCGGCCGCAGTGGCTGTGCGCGTTCCCACACCCGCCCACCTCCTCGGTTTGCGCTCGAACCTACGGGGTTCTCCCAGGGAGTTCGCGCGCAAACCGAGGAGGTGGGGGAAGGCACGGCGTACCGCTGTGCGCGTCCCCACACCCGACGTCGGACATCGGGCGGGTCTTTGGTCGCACACGGCCCGTGTTTGGAGGCAGAATCACTGTGGAGCGACGACCCGACCAGGCCGCCCTGCTCAACAACGAGGAACTGCAAAGGAAAGCTCAACGTGGCGCGCAGCATCTACATCGCCTCACCCACTGCCGGGACCGGCAAGTCCACGATCACTCTCGGGCTCATCTCGTCGCTGACGAAGGTCGTCGCAAAGGTCGGCGTCTTCCGTCCCTTCGTCATCTCGCGCGATGACGACCCCACCCTCGACCTGCTGCTGGCCCGCTCCGGCTCCACGACGCCGCCCGCGCAGGCCACGGGCGTGACCTGGGACGAGTTCCACGCCGACCCGGAGGAGGCCCTGTCGCGCATCGTTGACGCCTACCGGGCCGTCGCCCGCGAGCACGACGTCGTCGTCATCGACGGCTCCGACGGCGAGGACCCGGCCGGCGCCCCCAGGCTGTCGCTGACCGCCCGTGTCGCCGCCAACATGGGCGTGCCCGTCATGCTCGTCGTCTCCGGCGCCCAGAGCCCCGAGGACGTGCGATCCTCCGTGGAGGTGGCCATCGCCGAGATCGCCGAGAACCACGCCCGTACGGTCGCCGTCGTCGCCAACCGCTGCGAGCCGGCCACGCGCAGCGCCGTCGCGGAGGCCCTCGCCGGGGTCCCCGGGGTCATCTCGACGACGATGCCCGAGGTGGCGCTGCTGTCGGCCCCCACCGTGCGGGAGATCTCCGAGGCCCTGGGCGGCACGCTCATCCTCGGTGACGAGGCGCTGATGGACCGCGAGGCGGAGGGCGTGCTCATCGCCGCCATGGACGTCTCGCACATCATGGACCGCCTCGCCGAGGGCCAGGCCGTCATCGTCCCGGCGGACCGCTCCGCCGTCGTCGTCTCACTGGCGGCCGCCCACGCCTCGGCGGGCTTCCCCGCCCTGGCCGCCCTTATCCTCAACGGCGGCTTCACCCCCGCCCCCTACACCCTGTCGCTCATGAAGGGCCTGGACCAGGCTCTTCCGGTCATCACGACCTGTCTGGACACCTACGAGGCCGCCCAGGCGGCGGGTGCGGTTGCCGGGAACCTGGGCAGGGCCTCGCAGCGCAAGATCGACGTCGCCGTCACCACCTTCGAGCAGGAGACCAACGTCGAGGCCCTGCTGGCCGCCCTCGAGGTGGAGCCCAGCGAGGTGGTCACCCCCGTGATGTTCCAGGCGGAGCTCGTCGAGCGCGCCCGGTCGCAGCGGCGCACCATCGTCCTGCCCGAGCCCGATGACGACCGCATCCTGCACGCCACCGACGCCATCCTGCGCCGCGGCATCGCCGACATCGTCCTCCTGGGCGAAGAGGCCATCGTGCGCTCGCGCGCCGCCGAGCTGGGCCTGGACGTGTCCGCCGCGCGCGTGGTCGCCACTGACGACCCCGCGCTGTTGGACAAGTACGCCGCCGAGTTCGCCCGCCTGCGCGCCAAGAAGGGCGTGACCCTCGAGCAGGCTCGCGAGAAGGTCCAGGACGTGTCCTACTTCGGCACGATGATGGTCCACATGGGTGACGCCGACGGCATGGTCTCCGGCGCGGCCCACACGACCGCTCACACGATCGTGCCCTCCTTCCAGATCATCAAGACCCGCCCGGGTACCTCCATCGTCTCCTCCGTGTTCCTCATGCTCCTGCAGGACCGCGTGCTCGTCTACGGCGACTGCGCCGTCAACCCCGAGCCCACCGCCGAGGAGCTGGCGGACATCGCGATCTCCTCGGCGCAGACGGCCCGCCAGTTCGGCGTCGAGCCGCGCGTGGCCATGCTGTCCTTCTCCACCGGCGACTCCGGCAAGGGCGCGGACGTGGACAAGGTCCGTCAGGCCACCGAGCTCGTGCGCGCCAAGGCCCCCGAGCTCGCCGTCGAGGGCCCCATCCAGTACGACGCCGCCATCGACCCGACCGTGGCCGCGAAGAAGGCTCCGGGCTCGGCCGTGGCCGGTCGCGCGAACGTCTTCATCTTCCCGGACCTGTCCAGCGGCAACATCGGTTACAAGGCCGTGCAGCGCTCCTCGGGCGCCGTTGCCATCGGCCCGGTCCTGCAGGGCCTCAACAAGCCCGTCAACGACCTGTCGCGCGGCGCACTGGTCGAGGACATCGTCAACACCGTCGCCATCACGGCCGTCCAGGCCCAGGGCTGAGGCGCGCGGGGCGCCGTCGGCCGTGCCCGACGGCGCCCCGTCGCCTGTCCCGCCGCCCCTGCCCCGTCCCCCTCCCCCGACCGACGCTCTCGTAGAAAGACCCTCATGACCTCGCGCACCGTCCTCGTCATCAACTCAGGCTCCTCCTCCATCAAGTACCAGCTGGTCGATCCCGACTCCGGTGCGGCGCTGGCCTCCGGCCTCGTCGAGCGCATCGGCGACGTCCAGGGCGCGATCATCCACAAGGTGGACGGCGCCAAGCACGTCGTCGAGGAGCCGGTGCCGGACCATGGCTTCGGCCTGTCCGAGGTCCTGCGGCTCTTCGACGAGCACGGCCCCCGCCTGGCCGAGGCCAACATCGTGGCGGTGGGGCACCGCGTGGTCCAGGGCGGCAAGTTCTTCAACGGCCCGGCCCTGCTCACCGACGAGGTCGTCGCCACCATCGAGGAGCTCGTGCCGCTGGGCCCGCTGCACAACCCGGCGCACCTCAAGGGCATCGAGGTGGCCCGCCAGCTCATGAGCGACATCCCCCAGGTCGCGGTCTTCGACACCGCCTTCTTCCAGGACCTGCCGGAGGAGGCTGCCCGCTACGGCCTCAACCGCGAGGTCGCTGACCGCTACTCCATCCGCCGCTACGGCGCCCACGGCACCAGCCACCAGTACGTCTCGGGGGAGATCTCCAAGCGCCTGGGCCGTGACGACCTCAAGCAGATCGTCCTGCACCTGGGCAACGGCGCCTCCGTGTCCGCCGTCGTCGGTGCCCACGCGGTGGAGACCTCGATGGGCCTGACGCCCCTGGAGGGCCTGGTCATGGGCGGACGAACCGGGGACATCGACCCCGCGGCCGTCTTCCACCTCGTGCGTGTGGCGGGCATGTCCATCGACGAGATCGACCACCTGTTCAACCGCGAGTCCGGCATGAAGGGCCTGACCGGAGAGTCCGACATGCGTGAGGTCACCCGCATGATGGACGAGGGCAACCAGGACGCCATCGACGCGATGAACATCTACCTGCACCGCCTGACCAAGTACGTGGGCGCCTACACGGCGGTCATGGGCGGTCTGGACGCCCTCACCTTCACCGCCGGCATCGGCGAGAACGACGCCCGTCTGCGCGCCGCTCTGTGCGAGCGCCTGGCCTACCTGGGCATCAGGATCGACGCCGAGGCCAACGAGCGCCGCTCGGACGAGCCGGTGACGATCTCGACGCCGGAGTCCTCCGTCGTCGTCACGGTGCTGCCGACGAACGAGGAGCTGGCCATCGCGCGCCAGGCGCTGAGCCTCATCTGAGCCCGCCGGCCTGGGCCGGCTGCACGAGCGGCGCCGTCCGTCCCCGGTGGGGCGGGCGGCGCCGCTCGTGCTGTCACCGGTCCGGCAGGACATCGGATCCACCCTTCACATGGTCGCGTGGTCCATACGCGTTGGCTGAGCTGACGGATGATGATGACGTAATTGGCCGGGCTGAACGCGACTGTCGTGGCCGGTGCTTGGCGCTGGTCACCGAGTGAGGCCCCGTCCGCCTGGTGGTGACCTACCTGGAGCAGGAGGCCTTGACAGCGTCCCCGCTGACGAAGAGGTTGTTCAGATCCAGGACGCTCATCTTGTCTTAGACCTGAAGGCGCGCCTGCCCCGTGGTGACGAGGACCCCGCCACCGATCGGCTCTTCGCGGCGTCTGCGCAGGGTGGTGGCTAAGCAAGTGAGTGCCACGACCTTGAGGTGGGCAACACTCGGCGTGAGGACCTGGACGAGCTCATCGAGCACGATCCTGCCAGGCGCTCAAGGCAGGTGGAGCCAGACGGGTGGGTGACGACCGCCGGACCAGGCACCCACCTCACGGCGCAGCCTCTAAGCGTGGCCCTAGTATTGAGGAATGGAGTTCTCAGAGGACCAGGCGGTAGCTCGCGCTGCACACGAGCGCGCAGTTCGAGCGAGACACGAGCGGAAGCTGAAGGAGGACTGGGAAACCAGCCGAGAATTCATATCCAGATTCGCTCAGTTCCTCAAGAAGTACGGCTATGAGCCCGTCCCGGTCTTCGTCGCCGACCACTATCACCGTCCTCTTCTGTTCTTCAGTGGACGCTTGCATTTCAAGCAGGTGGGAATGGGGTGGGCGCTCCGTAGCCTGGACGATGGGCCTGTTAATCCCCACGCAATCTTGGATTCTGGGTCGGCCTACCGGAGCGCAGTGCTTCGCGACGCTTCCGCCCCCGAGTCGACACGCCACTGGTGCTACGGTAACGTCCCCAGGGACCTACCCCGTTCAGGTTATTTCATCACCGTCGATCTGTTGCCGAACAGGAAAGATCGGACTCCCACTTCACAATCCCCACTGTCCCCCGCAGACTCATTCGATCTTGAGCGCATCATGAAGAGGCTGAACAACATGTCAGCATCTATTGTAAACGGCCGACAGGATCTGCCCGGAAATATTGACACTTTTGTTTAGGGTCCATCTTCTACAGGAGAAGACGTCACTGACGAAGGATCTGTAGCGGCGGGGATTATGCCGCTTGTGGCACTGGTTGCCACAGGTGTATCGAAGCACGCAAGGCGGAACATGGGCCCGTCGGCCCCGTGACGGACCCCGGGTCGTCCGCGGGTGTCACATGACCATCCATGTCCACCTGACCCGCGTCATCGGGACCAGGCTGTGCGTCAGCGCATACCGGGCCGCACCCACGAGGCCTACCCCACAGCAATCACCCACGTTCACGTGGGCTCAGAAGAGTGTGCCGTCGGCCTCCTGCTGGGCACGCAGGCGGGCGCGGCGCTCAGCGGTGGCCCCGGGCACGACCTCGCCCTGCGGGGCGGGTACGGCGGCCCGCTCGTACGTGGCCAGGGTGGCTGCGCTGTCGGCCGGCTCGAGCAGGCCGTCCGGCTGGGCCGGGGCCGGCCCCCCGTGCGTCCACCCCGGTCCCGTGGGCACCGCTGTGCCGCGCTGGTAGGCGGTGGCGGCGGCGCGGGCGCAGTCGTCGGCCCGCTCGTTGGCCGGGTGCCCGGCGTGGCCCTTGACCCACTCGAAACGCACCTGGCGGCCGGCCAACGCGGCGTCGAGGGCCTTCATGAGGTCGTCGTTGAGGACCGGCTTGCCGTCGGCCTTGCGCCAGCCGCGCCGCTTCCACCCCGGCATCCACTTGGTGAGGGAGTTGATGACGTACTGGGAGTCGGCCTGGATGAGCAGGTCCTGGCCCGTGTGCGCGGTGGCGCGCAGCAGCTCAAGGACGGCGGTGAGCTCGCCCCGGTTGTTGGTGGACTCCGGCCAGCCGCCGGCGGCCCAGCAGGACTCGTCCACGTACCAGGCCCAGCCCGCGGGGCCGGGGTTTCCCAGGGCGGAGCCGTCCACCGCAGCGATGATCGTCATGGGTGGGAGCCTACCGGCGGCCCGTACGCCCTCGACCCGGGCCTCAGCCGGCGAGCCCGGGCAGGAGCCGGGTCAGGCCGGCCGCCAGCATGCCCACCGCGATCGCCGCGAGGATCATCCCCATGAGCCGGGTCATGATCGTGCGCAGCGTGAGCGACATGTGCCGACCGATGGTGGCCGAGAAGTGCAGCACGATGCCCAGTGCCCCCAGGACCAGGACGAGAGCGAGCACGACGGCGGCGAACCCCTCCACGCCGTCGGCCTGGGAGAACAGGACAATGATGGTGGTGATGGTCCCGGGGCCGACGATCATGGGGAAGGCCATGGGGTAGAAGGCGACGTCATTAGCCGCGGCGTGCTCGACGGCGTGGGTCTTCTCCGTCTTGCTGCCCTCGTGCGCGCTTGAGCCGTGCCCGCTGAGCATGCCCAGCGCGATGGTGAGCAGGACCAGCCCCCCGGCGACCCGGAAGTCGTCGATGCTGATCCCGAAGAAGCGCAGCAGGGCCGAGCCGCTGACCGCGACCACCGCGCACATGAGGGCGCTGGACAGGGTTGTGCGCCAGGCGGTCCGCCGCTGCTGGGAGGGCTCCTGCCCGGCCGTCAGGGACAGGAATATCGGCAGGTTGACGAAGGGGTTCATGATGGCGAAGAACGCCCCCAGGGCCTTGACGAGCAGGGTGAGGTCCATGACGTCATTGTGTCCCACCAACGGCTGTGGGGCGCGCACCCAGCGGTGCGCACCCCACGTCGCTCAAGCGGGCAGCGTGCCCGCGGTGTCTCAGGCGTCGAGGTCGGTCTCGAGCAGGGCCTTGAGGGCGTCCAGGGCACCCTCGGCGCCCTCGGCGTCGGAGGCGAGGGTGACGACGTCGCCGAAGCCAGCGCCCAGCGTCATGACGCCGAGGATGGAGGAGGCGTCAACGGGAGCCCCGCCCTCCTTGGCGATCGTGACCGGGACGCCCTGCTCGGCGACGGCCTTGACGAAGGTGGCGGCGGGGCGGGCGTGCAGACCGACGCGGGAGGCGATGGTGGCGGTGACCTGTGCCATAAGAGCTCCTTGAGAGTCAGAGTTGGTGCCACGGTCGCGGCACCCGGTCCCGTGCCCCTGGCGGGTGCGGGCGGCGGGTCCGAACGTGGTCACCCTACCGGACGGTTGCACCTGTGCGGGAGCCAGGAAGCGCGGTGTGCGTCAACGGGTCGGCGTGGCGGAGTAGGGCGCCAGGACCACCTCGACCCGCTGGAGCTCCTTGACGTCGGAGTAGCCCGTCGTGGCGAGCGTGCGGCGCAGGGCGCCGACGATGTTGAGGGTGCCGTCGGCGCGGTCCGAGGGGCCGTTGAGGATCTCCTCGAGGGAGCCGACCGTGCCCACCCAGGAGCGGTAGCCTCGGGGCAGGCGCTCGTGGTGGGCCTCGTCGCCCCAGTGGTAGCCCCCGCCGGGCGCCTCCGCAGCGCGGGCGAGGGCAGCGCCGAGCATGACGGCGTCGGCACCGCAGGCGATGGCCTTGACGACGTCGCCGGAGTTGCCCACCGAGCCGTCGGCAATGACGTGGACGTAGCGCCCCGCGGACTCGTCCAGGAAGTCGCGGCGCGCGGCGGCGACGTCCGCCACGGCGGTGGCCATGGGCATGTGAAGCCCCAGGACCTGACGCACCGAGGAGGTGGCCCCTCCACCCTGGCCGACGAGGACGGCGGCGGCGCCGGTGCGCATGAGGTGCAGGGCCGCGGTGTAGGTGGTCACGCCCCCGACGATGACGGGCACGTCGAGCTCGTAGATGAAGCGCTTGAGGTTGAGCGGCTCGACCGTGCCGGAGACGTGCTCGGCGGAGACGGCTGCCCCGCGGATGACGAAGAGGTCAACGCCCGCCTCGACGACGGTGCGCCAGTGCCGCTGGGTCTGGGCGGGGCTCAGGCGCCCGGCGACGACGACGCCGGCCTGGCGGACCTCGGTGAGGCGGGCGGTGATGAGCTCGGGGCGGATGGGGGCGCGGTAGACCTCCTGCATCACCCGGGTCGCCTCACCGGGTCCCGCCCGGCGGATGCGGTCGTAGGCCTCGGAGGGGTCCTCGTAGCGGGTCCACAGGCCCTCGAGGTCGAGCACGCCGACGCCGCCGAGCCTGCCGACGAGGACGGCGGTCTCGGGGCTGGTGACCGAGTCCATGGGGGCGGCCATGACCGGCAGGTCGAGGTGGTAGGCGTCGAGCTGCCAGCCCACGCGCACGTCCTGGGTGTCGCGGGTGCGCCTGGCGGGCACGAGCGCGATGTCGTCGAAGGAGTAGGCCCGGCGAGCGCGCTTGGAGCGCCCGATCTCGATCTCACCGCTCATGGGTCGATGGTAGGCCAGGCGGCTTTGGCGGACCCGGACGGCAGTCCCGGCCCCCGGGGCGCGGGGCTCCCCGCGTCGAAGGCGCGACGCTGGCGGGCCCCGCCGTCGGACACCGCTGGCGGGCACCGGAATGGGTGTCGGAGCCCGCTGCCATACTCGGCCCATGACCACACGCGACTCCCGTCCCGCCGCTGCCGGCTGGGCCGCCGGCCCCCTGCTCGGCTTCGACACCGAGACCACCGGGGTGGACCCGTTCTCCGACCGCCTCGTCACCGCGGCCCTCGTCTCGCGCGGGCCGCGTGGCGCGGACGGTTCCCGCGGCCAGCAGGTGCGCACCTGGCTGGCGGATCCGGGCGTCGAGATCCCCCCGGCGGCGGCGGCCGTGCACGGAATCACCACCGAGCGGGCGCGGGCCGAGGGGCGGCCTGCGGCCGAGGTGTTGGAGGAGGTCGCCGCTGCCCTGGCCGCGGCGATGGCCCAGGGCACCCCGGTGGTCGTCTTCAACGCCTCCTTCGACCTCACCCTCATGGAGTCCGAGCTCTCCCGCCACGGCCTGGCGCCCCTGTCGGAGCGTCTGGGCCGTGTCCCCGCGCCCGTCCTCGACCCCCTCGTGCTCGACCGGGCAGCGGACCGCTGGCGCAAGGGCAAGCGGCGCCTGTCCGACATGTGCTCCGTCTACGGCGTGCGGGTCGATGAGGCCCTGCACACGGCCGAGGTGGACGTCGCGGCCACCCTCGACGTCCTGGAGGCCATCGCCCGCGTCCACCCGACCATCGGGCACACGGACCTGGCCGCCCTGCAGGTCCTCCAGGTGGATGCGCACCGGGCCTGGGCCGAGTCCCTCAACCGGTGGCTCGCCCGCCAGGGCCGCACCCCGGACGCAGACCCCGGCTGGCCGCTGGCCGCCCAGGGGTGACGGGGAGCAGGCCGCGAGCGCGACAGAGACGAGTCACACATCACACAAGTGCGCGTCGAACATTTACGTCAGGACAGTCTGCCAGTATGGTTGCCCTCCATCACGTCCTTCCGCACACACCGTACCGAGCCATCCAAAAGCAGGTCATAGGGCAGATGAGCGCAACAGCCCCAATCGTATCGACGGACCCTCAAGAGCTCCCCAGGAAAGAGATGCCCTACCGGGTCGTCACCTCCGTGCAAACGTCGCGACCTGCTGGGCTGGATGCCTTGTACCAGCGGTCCTACGAGAACGTTCTGAGGATGCGAGCCCCCCGCAAGGCGCAGGCTCCTGGCAGGAAGCCGCCCACCGCCTGACCTCGACACGTCCCGCCCGCCCATGAAACCTCATCGTCTCATCCGGACGATATGGCCAGTCCGGCGCTCCTCGTCGGGCCGAGACAGCCAGCCCGGTCCTGACTCGTCCTCCTCCCCCGGCGCAGACGTCGGCGGGCGGCTGTTTCGCCCTCACACGCCTGAGGGCGCCCAAGAGCCCACCTGGACACTCACATGCTCGGTCCCTGAGCTGGTGCAGCGCGCGGAGTTCCAGAGCGCTGTCTACTCCGCCCGGCCACTGTGGCTAAGACGCCTGGTGCAGACGGTGAGCTTCATCGACGACAGCACGATGAAGCGTTCGATGAGCATCGACCTTCGAGGCCGCGCCCTCACGAGCCTGCTGGACAGGTACACCTTTGGCCAGGACTCGATCTTCATTCCGGTGCTCACCGGCATGGTTCCTGGACCTATTCTCGACATCGACGCCTCCTCCTGCGCCCGGCAGAGTCTCAACGTCGCGCGACGTCACGAGAACATCGAGGCCACGACGCTCCAGGTCGTCGGCGCCATCTGGACGAGTCTTGATGACCAGCAGCGAGTCCGGGACGACCAGCCATGGATCGAGGCCTTGGCTCTGTCCGTCCACCACTTCCTCACCTACCGGCCGCAGACGCGTGAGCAGCTGGTGGCACGGCTCATCGGCGAACGGGCCGCGCTGGCGTTCCACGAGTACGACGAGCACAGCTCCCAGCCGGCCGGGGAGAGCGATCGATCACAGACCTCGGACGATGACCGGTCTCCGGCAGGCTCGCGTACCCCGTCGGCTCAGTACCGACGCCAGCTCCTTGGCCTCGTGCGCCAGGACGCTGACGCAGCACTGTGTGAGGCTCCGCAACCGGTCCTCGACATGCTGCTGTTCGGCATCTTGGACCAGGGCGGGGGTGAGGTCAGCACCTCCACCTACTCCTTCCTCAACGAGATCGAGGCGCAGAAGAACCGTTACACGCTGCACCTGGTCTACGTGCCCGGCAAGGACTCCCAGGACAACGTCCTCGACGACGTCATCAAGGTCGTGTGGCTTGACAAGTACGCACCGCCCCGCCCCGCGATAGACTCGCACAAGCGACGGCAACGCAAACCCTGGCTCATTGACTTCTGGCCATTACCGAAGAGCTACGCGGTCCCGGTCCCGCTGTTCAACGACGGCTCCACCACCGTCGCCACCCATCTGAGGGTCCTCGCCCCCGAGGACATGACCCTCGGGAGGATCTCCGTTGCGCGCGGGGGTCTGCTGCACAAGGAGCGCGAGGAGGACAGGCTGCTCCTGCACCACTGGCCACAGCCGTCCTCCCAGTCATCTCCCCAGCCGCCTCCCCCCTCACCCACCCTCTCGAACGCTCCTCACGAGCCCGTCGTGGAGCTCATCACCAACGCGCACCAGGCCGAGGTCCTGCGCCACCACCGTCGCACCCACGCACCCGAGGAACGCCCTGAGGACCAACGAGGCGACGTCTGGACAGAGTGGCAGGTCTTAGTCAGCCTGAACCCGAGGAGGAGGTACTTTCTCGCCCCCGCCTTGGTCAATCTCCTGCTCACACTCGCGCTCATCATCGGTATCCACGCGACGACACGCCACCCTTGCCGCCCGAACGACCATGTCACCCTGCTCATCGGGATCATCCTGCCTGCGCTGACGCTCAACCTGGCCATCCCACGCGAGCATGCGCTTATCACGGCAACTCAGTCACTCGGCCGGACGCTCGCCTTCACCGCCAGCGCGGTCTCAGCGATGTACGCCATATCGATCTCGTTCCGCCTCCCGGACTGCGTGCACGAGCCCTTGTTCTGGGTCGCTGCGGTCCTGCTGGGGCTCTCGATCGCCTATCTTCTCACCCGTATCACGCTCATCGAGTGCTCCACCATCGAGGCCTTCCGCCTTCGCCACAACCTCAGGAACCTCGGCCCAACCGACTCGCAGAGAGATGATGTTCCTCAATACTCCTGTCTCGGGCGGGGGCTCAGGGCCGAGTTGTGGTTGCTGGGGCTCGGTGAACTGGCCCTGCGAGCCGTGGGAGCCTCGGCCCCCACCCCGTCCTCTCTCGACCGGATCGCAGGCTGGTGGGACAAGGCCGTCACGGCCTCCACGGTAGAGCGCGCCACGCGCACCGGCCTGTGCTGACCGCTCCTGTGCCGCCTCATGAGGCCTTGGCCAGGGCCTGTCTCCAGGCCATCGGCTTGCCCATGTGCAGCAGGCCCCGGTCGTAGACGCGGGCACCGAGGAGGATGACGACGACCGTCGTGGCCACCAGCAGCGCTACCGAGAGCACCGGCTCCCACCAGGCGACACCGCCCAGGAAGATGCGCACCGGCAGCGCGATGGGCGAGCTGAAGGGGATGTAGCTGAGGACCGTCATGAAGGTCTCGTTCGAGCCGCCGAAGGCGACCCCGAGGTACGGCAGCATGACCAGCCAGGTCATGGGCTGCAGGACGGTCTGGAGGTCCTCGTTGCGCGAGACCAGGGCCGCCCCGGCGGCGAACATGGAGGCCATCATGACGAAGCCGATGATGAACAGCGGGATGAACCACAGCACCGGTCCCACCAGGTCCCCGGCGGGCAGGACCTCGTCGTTGATGGCCAGGCCCAGCAGCACCGCCCCGGCGGTCAGCACGATCTGGACCAGCGCCGCCAGCGAGTTGCCCAGGATCTTGCCGGTGAGCAGGGCCGTGGAGCTGATGGAGGCCAGGAGGATCTCGACGATGCGCGTCTCCTTCTCCTCGACCACCGACTGGGCGATGGACATGCCGAAGCCGATGGTGGCGGTCATCCACACCATGGCGAAGCCCAGGGGCAGCAGGTAGCGGATCGCCGGGTTGGGGGCGTTGGGGTCGAGCAGCTCCACGGCTGGGGAGACCGACAGCCCCTGGACCAGTGCCTCCGGCAGGTCGCTGAGCGCGAGGACCTTCAAGCCCACGGGGCTGTCCTCGTCGGGCACGACGGCGGCGTCGGCGCTTCCGTCCACGACCGCCTGCCGGGCGGCCTCGGCGTCGGCAACCTGCGTGACCTCGATGTCGGGCACGGCCCCGAGGGCGACGGCCTCGCTGGGCGCCGCGGCCACGGTGTCCGGTCCGCCCCCGACGATGTCACCGAGCCTGGGGCCCAGAACCACGACGAGAAGCATGAGCAGCACCGTGATGACGGTCGAGATGATGAAGGCCTTCGACAGGAAACGGGCCTTGATCTCACGGCGCGCGACGACGGCGACCGTGGTCTGGAAGCTGGGTCGGGTGCTCACTTGGTCATCTCCTTGTAGGTCTCGTGCAGGGAGCGGGTCACGCGCCGGAAGACCGTGACGGTGCCGCGCTGGAGCGCCTCCGCCAGGACCCGGTTGGCGGCGCCGGCGTCGTGGGCCCTAAAGCGCACGTAGCCGCCGTCGTACTCGAGCACCTCGGTGCCGGTGTCCCCCACCCACCCGGTGTCCGATCCGGTCTCCATCTCCCACTCGTTCGTGGTGGACGCCTCCAGCAGCTCGGTGCGGGTGCCCGCGGCCCGGATCTCGCCCTCGCGGATGATGACGAGCCGGTCGCACAGGCGCTCGACGACGTCGAGCTGGTGGGAGGAGAACAGCACGGGGGCTCCCTGGGCGGCGTACTCGCGCAGCACCTGGACGGTGGCGTCCACGGACTCGGGGTCGAGCCCGGAGAAGGGCTCGTCGAGGATGAGGGCCGCGGGACGGTGGACGAGGGCGGCCGCAATCTGCACGCGCTGCTGGTTGCCCAGGGACAGGGACTCCAGGGTGTCGGTCGGCTCTCCCTTGAGCTGGAGGCGCTCGAGCAGCTCCAGGGCGTGGCTGTGGGCGTCCGCGGCCTCCATCCCGTGCAGCCGAGCGAGGTAGACGAGCTGGTCGATGACCTTCATCTTGGGGTACAGGCCCCGCTCCTCGGGCATGTAGCCGATGGCGGCGCGCTGGTCTGCGGTGATGGGCTCGCCGTCGACGAGCACCTGCCCGTCCTGCGCCGCCAGCACCCCGAGGATGATGCGCATGGCGGTGGTCTTGCCGGCACCGTTGCCGCCGACGAAACCGGTCATCATGCCGGGGTGGATGTCGAAGGAGACGTCCTTAAGGACGTGCTTGTCACCGAAGAACCGGTGGACGTTGCGGACGCTGATCATGCCTCCAGGCTAGGCGGGCGCCCCAGTCCTCCGCCTCCCGCGGCAGGGCGAGCCTCGCTCTCCCCCGCACGGGGGATCAGCCGGTCACGCCGTGCCTGAAGGCCCAGATGACGGCGGCCACCCGGTCGCGCAGGCCGAGCTTGGCCAGGATGTTGGACACGTGCGTCTTGACGGTCTCGGTGCTCACGTACAGCTCGGCGGCGATCTCCGCGTTCGTCAGCCCACGTGCCAGGCACCGCAGGGTGTCCAGCTCGCGCTCCGTGAGCAGGTCACCCGCCGGGGTGCCGGCCGCGGAGCCGGACCGGGGGGTGCCGGCGTAGCGGGTGAGGACCCGGCGGGTGACCTCGGGCATGAGCAGCGCGTCGCCGCGTCCGAGCACCTGGACGGCCTCGATGAGCTTCTCCGCCTCGGCGGTCTTGAGCAGGAATCCGCTGGCTCCGGCGTCCAGGGTCTCGAAGAGGAAGTCGTCACGGTCGAAGGTGGTGAGGATGAGCACGGCGGCACGGCACCCGCGGGCGACGAGCTCGCGGGTGGCGGCGATGCCGTCCATGACGGGCATCTGCACGTCCATGCAGATGACGTCGGGGTCCAGCCGGGTGGCCTGGGCCAGGGCCTCGGCGCCGTTGACCGCCTCCCCCACCACCTCCAGGCCCGGCTCGCTGTCCAGGATGGTGCGGAAGCCGGCCCGGATGAGCTGCTGGTCGTCCACGAGCAGCACCCGGGTCATGCCGGTACCTCCTGCGGGGCCAGGGCGTCCGCCACCGGTATCCGGGCGCGCACGCGGAAGCCGCCGCGGGGCTTGGTGCCCACCTCCAGGGTTCCGCCGACGGCGGCAACCCGCTCGCGCATGCCGACCAGCCCCGTACCGGTCCCGGGCACGGGGCTGTGACCACCGTAGCCGTCGTCGGAGACCTCGAGCTCGACCAGCTCGGGGCGCACCCGCAGGCGCACCGCCACGCTCGCGCCGGCTCCCGCGTGCTTGGCCGCGTTGGTCAGGCCCTCCTGCGCCACCCGGTAGAGGACCAGCCCGATGACGGGGCTGACCCGCACCGCCCCACCGATGTGCTCGAAGGTGGTCCGGGTACCGCTCAGGCGGGCCTGCTCCACCAGCTGGGGGATGTCGTCGACGGTGGGCGGCGCCTCCTCCTGGCCGTCGCTGCGCAGGGTGAGCACCAGGGTGCGAAGCTCGGCCACGGCCTGGCGGGCTGCGGACTCGATCTGCCGGAGCGGGACGGCGGCCTCCAGGGAGCCGTGCCGCTGAGGGTCGCGCTCCAGCAGGCGCCGGGCGGCCGCGGCCTGGACGGACATGGTGGTGACATGGTGGGCGACGACGTCGTGCAGCTCGCGGGAGATGCGCAGCCGCTCCTGCCCGACGGCGGCGTCCACGAGCTCGGCACGCAGCTCGCGGATGTCGGTGTAGGCCCGCTCCAGCTCGGCTCTGGCCACGGCCCGCGCCCACTCGCGGTCACCGAAGACCCAGGCCGCGGCAAAGAAGGCGGTGTTGATGAAGAGCTGGAAGACGAGCAGCGCCAGGAGCTGACGCACGGGCACGGCCTGAGCCGTCCCGAGGAGCCCGAGGTAGCGGTGGAGGACGACGGCCACGAGCCACGCCCCCATACCCAGGCAGATGAGGGCACGCACCTGCGTGGCGCGCCGACGCTGGGAGGACCAGGCGCCGATGGAGAAGAAGGAGAGGAACAGCAGCACCTGGGAGGTGGTGAGGTCGAACCCCGTGAGGGTGCCGAGAACCGCGTAGGCGACCGACTGTGTCACCCCGACGACGAGCGGGTGCCGGCGTCGCCAGGCCAAGGGCAGCGCGAGCAGCGCGCTGCCGAGCACCTGCCAGGCCGCGTCCTGCTGGAACTGGGAGACCCCGCCGGCGGAGGACAGCCAGGCCATGAAACCGCCGAGCGCCGCCAGCAGCGCCGCGGTGCGGGCATCGGCACGCCGGTAGCCGGAGGGAAGAGGGCGGTCCTTGAGCACAGGGGTCTGCGGCCCGGTCGCACGAGCGGCGCCCTGGCCACCCGTCGCCGGGCCGGTCATCCGCGCCCGGAGTAGTTGGGGGCCTCGACCGTCATCTGCACGTCGTGCGGGTGGGACTCCTTGAGCCCGGCCGCGGTGATGCGCACGAAGCGCCCGTTGGCCTTGAGATCGCTGATCGTGCGGGCGCCGACGTAGAACATCGACTGGTGCAGGCCACCGACGAGCTGGTAGACGACGTCGGCCAGGGAACCGGAGAAGGGGACCTGTCCCTCGATGCCCTCGGGAACGATCTTGGAGTCGCTGGACACGTCGGCCTGGAAGTAGCGGTCCTTGGAGTAGGAGCGGCGTCCGCGCGAGCTCATGGCGCCCAGGGAGCCCATGCCGCGGTAGCGCTTCCACTGCTTGCCGTTGACGAAGACGAGGTCCCCCGGGGACTCGGTGCAGCCAGCGAGCAGTGAGCCGAGCATGACGGTGTCCGCACCGGCGACCATGGCCTTGGCGATGTCACCGGAGTACTGCAGGCCGCCGTCGGCGATGAGGGGCACCCCGGCGGGGGTGCAGGCGCGAGCGGCCTCGTAGACGGCCGTGACCTGGGGAACGCCGACGCCGGCGACGACGCGGGTGGTGCAGATCGAGCCCGGGCCGACCCCGACCTTGACGGCGTCCACGCCGGCGTCGATAAGCGCCTGGGCGCCCTCACGGGTGGCAACGTTGCCGCCGATGACCTCGATGCCGGCGAAGCCGGAGTCGTTCTTGATCCGGGAGATCATGTCCAGGGCGAGGCGGGCGCCGCCGTTGGCGGTGTCAACGACGAGCACATCGACCCCAGCCTCGGCCAGGGCGCCGGCTCGCTCCCACGTGTCGCCCCAGTAGCCGACGGCGGCGCCGACGACGAGGCGGCCCTCGGCGTCCTTGGTGGCGTTGGGGTACTGCTCGGTCTTGACGAAGTCCTTGACCGTGATGAGGCCGGTGAGACGGCCCTCGGCATCGACGAGGGGCAGCTTCTCGATGCGGTGCTCGGCGAGCAGGGCCTTGGCGTCCTCGCGGGAGATGCCGGTGGGTCCCGTGATGAGGCGCTCGCGCGGGGTCATGCAGTCGCGCACACGCAGCTCGGTCCAGGCCGAGGGGGGCACGAAGCGCAGGTCGCGGTTGGTGATGATGCCCAGGAGGTTGCCCGCCTCATCGACCACCGGCAGGCCGGAGACCTTGTAGTGGCCGCACAGCTCGTCGAGCTGGGCGATGGTGGCCTCCGGGGTGATGGTCACGGGGTCGGAGACCATGCCGGACTCTGAGCGCTTGACCCGGCGCACCTGCTGCGCCTGGTCCTCGATGGACAGGTTGCGGTGCAGGATGCCGATGCCGCCCTGCCGGGCCATGGCGATGGCCATACCGGACTCGGTGACGGTGTCCATGGCCGCGGACAGCAGCGGCGTGGACAGGCTGATCTTCTTGGTCAGGCGGGAGGTCGTGTCAACCTCGGAGGGGATGACGTCGGTGAGCCTCGGCAGGAGGAGGACGTCGTCGTAAGTCAGGCCGGTGGGTGCGAAGAGGTCAGAGTTGGTGATCGAGTCGCTCACCCTCCGCATGGTAGGTCGGCGCCGTCGGCGGATGCACCCCGCGGCTGCGTCATCATCCTCACGCGTCCTGATGCCAGCAGGTCCTGCGCCGGGCAGGCACCGGGACGGCGGACGCGTCTGGGCGGGCAGCGCGAACCGCTATGTGTCAGTCGTTGCCACACGGGCGCATGGGGCCATGCTGGTCCCCCAAGCGGGGAAATGGCTCCATTTCAACGTTTTTCTTTGGACTTCCGGCACACTCCGGGCATAATGCGTGGTGGGCCGCGATGCGGGCATGGCCGCCCGACCTCCGCGTCACGTCATAAGAGCGGGGAGGAGTCACGGCATGCCAGAGCAGTCGCTCCGTCCCGGGGCCGCGGGCACGGGGTGGGAGTGGCGTTACGAGGGCGCGTGCACGGGCATGGACTCCTCCGTCTTCTTCCACCCCGAGGGCGAGCGAGGCAGCTCGCGCCGCCGTCGCGACGACGGCGCGAAGGCCGTGTGCGCCACCTGCCCGGTCATCATCCGCTGCCGTGAGCACGCGCTGGCGGCGCACGAGCCCTACGGGGTGTGGGGCGGGATGACGGAGGAGGAGCGACGGGCAGCGCTCAGCCGCGGTCCTCGCTCCTGAGCACCCGGACCTGCCCTGCGGCCCGTCGCCTCCAGCGCCTCGCGGCACCCCGCGACACACCACGGCAGGGAGTGCGCGAGGCAGACAGACGCAGGGGGTGGTGGGGGCACCTGCGCCCCCCCACCACCCCCTGCCGCGTTCCGCCCAGCCGGTGGGGACTGGGCGGAACGGCTGTCTCACTTGGTGACGACGGCGAGGACGTCGCGGGCGGAGAGGATGAGGTAGTCCTCGCCGGCGTACTTGACCTCAGTGCCTCCGTACTTGGAGTAGATGACGAGGTCGCCCTCGGCGACATCGACCGGGATGCGCTTGCCGGAGTCGTCAACGCGGCCCGGGCCCACGGCCACGACCTTGCCCTCCTGCGGCTTCTCCTTGGCGGTGTCCGGGATGACCAGGCCGGAGGCGGTGGTCTGCTCGGCCTCGACCGTCTGGACGACGATGCGGTCCTCGAGCGGCTTGATGGAGATCGCCATGGCGTCCTCCCCTTCTCGCTTCTTCAGCGTCCTTCGCGCAGCGCGCGTCGTGTATGTGGTGTGCACGCCCTCAGTGAGGCGGGCCGCCGTCGCGGGGGCCGGCCCGTCAGCGCCGGGGGCGCGGGCCGCGGCACCGGGTCCCCGGCGCCGCGTCTGGCGTCGAATCTACGCGCGGCGTTAGCACTCAGTCAACGTGAGTGCCAGGTCCCGGTCCTGGGTTCGCCAACGGCGTCACGGCTCCAGCGCCCCCGGCACGGTGCTGCCGCGTCCAGGCAACAGCCTCCTCCACGCCGCCGCGTGTCCCGCCGGGCACCGGCTCACGCCCGCTGAGCACGTCCCAGCCGGCCTTGAGCGCTGCGGCACGCTCACGCAGCCACGAGCGCGCCCAGGCCGCCCGGTCCGCCCGCGCGCGCGTGTCCGCCACGCCCTCGGCGTCGATCCCAGCCGCGCGGCACAGGGCCACGGCCCGGGGCGTGTGGAAGTCCTGGGTGACGAGCAGCGCCCGCTCCACCCCAAAGACCTCGTGCGCACGCACACAGGTGTCGTGGGTGTCGTAGCCGTGGGGGTCGAGGACGACGGCCTCGGACGGCACCCCTGCGGCGACGAGGTAGCCGCGCATCGCCCCGGGCTCGTCATGGGAGTGACCGCCCCCGGCACCGGAGACGAGCAGGGCGTCCACACGGCCCGTGCGGTAGAGCTCGGCGGCGACGTCGAGCCGGTAGGACAGCCACGGCGAGGGCCTGCCCGACTCGTGCACCCGGGCGCCCAGCACGATGGCGACCGGCGCGGTGGCCTCGTCGGCCCGGCTGCCGGCGTCCTGAAGGTGCCCTGCGCTGGCGGCCCAGACCCATGCGTTGGCGCCCGCCGTCAGGAGCACGCACGCCGCCAGGAGGACGGCCGCAGCCCGCCCCGCCAGCGCCGCCTCGCACCGGCGCCCACGCCTCGCACCACAGGTGCCTGCGCCTCCTGTCACCGCACCGTCCCCCTCCTGCCGCGCAGGTGGCGGCCGCCCCAACCTATCGCCACCTCGCTCACGCCCAGGCCCTCGGGGCGCTGCGCCGTGCCCGGCCGTGGGAGGATCACGGGGTGAAGGACACGTCGCAGGCAGCCGCCCTCGCCCCGCTGCTCACCCCCGAGGGCTGGGCCCTGCTCAACAGCCTGCCCCCCTACGAGGAGTCTGAGGCCCTGCGGCTCGGGGAGGTGCTGCGTGCCGAAGGTCACGACCCCGCGCTCGTGGCGGCGGCCCTGACCCAGCAGCGTCTGCGCTCACGCGCGGCCTCCAAGTTCGGCGACTTCGCCCAGCAGATGCTCTTCACCCACGACGGCCTGGAGCAGGCCACGCGTCTGGCGGTCTGCGCCCACCACGCAGCCCGCTACGCCCGGGCCGGGGTGAGCCGGGTGGCGGACCTGGGCTGCGGGATCGGCGGGGACGCCCTCGCCCTGGCGGGCCTGGGCCTGGACGTGCTCGCCGTCGAGCGCGACGAGCCGACGGCGGCCCTGGCCACCGTCAACCTCATGCCCTTCGAGCGCGCCCAGGTCCGGTGCGCGGACGCCCTCACCATTGACCTGGAGGCCGAGGGCGTGGACGCGGTGTTCGCTGACCCGGCCCGGCGCGCCAACGGCCGGCGCCTGAGTGACCCCGAGCAGTGGTCACCACGGCTGAGCCAGGTGCTGGCCCTGCGTGAGCACGTCGAGGCCGTGGGCGTCAAGGTCGCACCCGGCATCGACCACGCGCTTCTGCCCGCGTCCAGCCACGTCCAGTGGGCGTCGGTCGCCGGCGAGGTCGTCGAGGCAGCCATCTGGTGCGGCCCGCTGGCCCCCGAGGGACCCGGGCGATCCGCCCTTCTCCTGTCCCCCACGCCCGACGGCGAGCTGCGACCCCACCGGCTGGTGGACCCGGCCTGCTCGGACCCCTCCGAGGAGCCCGAGCAGCTCGAGCCGGTGGACGGAGCCGACCACCTGGGCGAGTACCTCATGGAGCCCGACGGCGCGGTCATCCGGGCGGGCCTCGTCGCCGAGGTCGCCCGCCGCACAGGCTCACGCCCGGTGGGAGCCCGCATCGCCTACCTCACCGGAGACACGCCGCCCGAGCCCGCCCTCGCCCCCTTCCTCACCTGCTGGCGGGTGCGTGAGGTGCTTCCGCTGCACCTGCGCCACCTCAGGGCGCGGGTGCGTGAGCGGGGCATCGGCCGCCTGGAGATCCACAAGCGCGGGGTGGACGTGTCCCCCGACGCGCTGAGGGCCTCGCTGCGTCCGACCGGTGCCGCCGGTGAGACCTGGGTGCTCACTCGCATCGGCCAACGTGCCCGGGCCCGCGGCGCCGCGGGCGGCGCGAGCCCGTCCCGGGGCGCCGTGCTCGTCGTCGAGCCGGTCTCCCCTGGACGCTGAGCCCGCAGGACAGCCCCCGGGCCGGCAAGGGGCGGCCCCGCTGCCCTGTCAGTGGGCGATGATGACGTCCAGGGGCATGCCCGAGTCAGGGGCGAAGTCCATGGGACTGGGCGCCACGCCCGCGCGCACGGCGGCGCTGCCGAGGGCGGCGATCTGGGCGCCGTTGTCCGTGCAGTAGCGCAGCGGCGGCACCCGCAGGGTGATCCCCGCAGCCCGGCAACGCTCGGCAGCCAGCGAGCGCACCCGCGAGTTGGCGGAGAACCCGCCCCCGATGACGAGGGTGTCCACCTCCTGGTCCACACACGCCTGGACAGCCTTGGCGGTGAGGGAGTCGTTGACGGCCTCGGAGAAGCCGGCGCACACGTCCGCCCGCGGCACCTCGAGGCCCTGGTCCTCAAGGGACTCGACGTAGCGGGCCACAGCCGTCTTGAGGCCGGAGAAGGAGAAGTCGTAGCGGTGGCGCTCCTTGTCCTTGCCTGCGGCCAGGCCGCGCGGGAAACGGATCGCCGTGCGGTCACCCTCCTGGGACAGGCGGTCCACGTGCGGCCCGCCGGGGTAGGGCAGGCCGAGCAGCCGGCCGACCTTGTCAAAGGCCTCACCCGCGGCGTCGTCAAGGGTCCCGCCCAGCTCGACGACGTCGGTGGCGATGTCGCGCACGGCAAGGAGGTTGGAGTGGCCTCCGGAGACGATGAGGCCGACGAAGCGCTCGGGCAGGGGCCCGTCAACGAGCTCATCGACGGCAAGGTGCCCGATGACGTGGTTGACGCCGTACAGGGGCTTGCCGGTGGCGGCCGCCAGTGCCTTGGCGGCACTGATGCCAACCGTGAGTGATCCGATGAGGCCGGGCCCAGCACACACGGCGATGGCGTCCACCTCTGACAGGTCCACACCGGCGCGGTCAAGCGCAGCGTCCAGCGTGGGCAGGAAGGACTCCAGGTGGGCGCGCGAGGCGATCTCCGGGATGATGCCGCCAAAGCGGGCGTACTCGTCCATAGAGGTGGCGACGACGTCGCCAAGCAGCTCGCGCCCACGCACGAGGGCCACGCCCGTCTCGTCGCAGGTGGACTCGATTCCCAGGACCAGTGCTTCACTCACGGCCACCAGCCTAGCGGCCCGGGCACCGGGCCTGGACCGCCAGGGCCCTGGACCACCCGGGCCCTCACCACACCCGTCGCGTCCCGCGCCACGACGCCCCCACGCCCCCACGCCCGTGGGGGCGTGACGGTCAGCGGCTGCGGCTCAGTGGGCGCGGGCGTCAGCCCACAGGGCGTGGCCGAGGTCGCGGTTGAGTCGCGTGATGACCTCCAGCGGGACGGACTTCGGGCACACAGCGGCGCACTCACCAATGTTGGTGCAGGCACCGAAGCCCTCGGCGTCGTGCTGGTTGAGCATGCTCACGACACGGGGAAGACGCTCCGGCTGGCCCTGCGGCAGCAGGCCCAGGTGCGAGATCTTCGCGCCGGTGAAGAGCATGGCGGAGGCGTTCGGGCAGGCCGCGACGCAGGCTCCGCAGCCGATGCAGGCCGCGGCCTCGAAGGAGGCGTCGGCCTTCTCCTTCTTGACCGGCACGGCGTGCGCGTCCGGGGCCGCCCCGGTGTTGACCGAGATGTAGCCGCCGGCCTGGACGATGCGGTCCAGGGCGGAACGGTCCACGATGAGGTCCTTGAGGACCGGGAAGCCGGTCGA
The DNA here is from genome assembly GCF_051303165.1 of Actinomyces sp. W5033. Lineage (NCBI taxonomy): Bacteria > Bacillati > Actinomycetota > Actinomycetes > Actinomycetales > Actinomycetaceae > Actinomyces > Actinomyces sp. W5033. Next base: position 26,820 of record NZ_JBPPGD010000011.1, read on the forward strand.
GCGCCAGGGCTCGATGGTGATGGTGTCGCCGTCCTTGAAGGAGGGGTCCTCAGCGAGGTGGCGCATGTGCAGCTGGCAGGTCGTCGAGCGGATCGGGCCGTGGGCCTGCCCGTTGATGACGACGCCGCACTGGCCGCAGATACCCTCACGGCAGTCCGAGTCGAAGGCGACCGGTTCCTCACCGGCCTGGAAGAGCTGCTCGTTGAGCAGGTCCAGGACCTCGAGGAACGACATGTGCTCCTCGATGCCTGACATCGAGTACTCCTCGAAGCGGCCCGCGGTGGTCTGGTTCTTCTGGCGCCAGATCTTGAGCTTGATGTTCACTTGTAACTCCGCTGCTTGAGCTCGATGTCGTTGTAGATGAGGGGCTCCTTGTGGAGCACCGGCGGCTGGTCCTCGCCGCCGAACTCCCAGGCCGCGACGTAGAGGAACTCGTCATCGTGGCGCAGGGCCTCGCCCTCGGGGGTCTGGGACTCGGCCCGGAAGTGTCCGCCGCAGGACTCGCGACGGTGCAGGGCGTCGATGCACATGAGCTCGGCAAGCTCGAAGAAGTCAAGCAGACGGCCCGCCTTCTCCAGCGCCTGGTTGAGCTCCATCGCCTCGCCCGTGACACGGGCGTCGCGCCAGAACTCGGCCTTGAGCTCGCGGATCTGCCTGATCGCCTCACGCAGGCCCGCGTCACGGCGCTCCATGCCGCAGTACTCCCACATGATGCGTCCCAGCGCCATGTGGAAGTCGTCCACGGAGCGGGTGCCCTTGAGCGCCATGAGCCGCTCGATGCGGTCCTTGACCGCGGCCTGCGCCTGGGCGATCTCGGGGGCGTTGGGGTCAACCTTGCCCTCGCGCAGCATGTCGGCGAGGTAGTCGTTGAGCGTGTTCGGCAGGACGAAGTAGCCGTCGGCCAGGCCCTGCATGAGGGCCGAGGCGCCCAGGCGGTTCGCGCCGTGGTCGGAGAAGTTCGCCTCGCCGGCCACGTACAGGCCCGGGACGTTGGACTCGAGGTCGTAGTCCACCCACAGGCCACCCATCGTGTAGTGGACCGCGGGGTAGATGCGCATCGGGACCTCGTAGGGGTCGTCGCCGGTGATGCGCTGGTACATCTCGAAGAGGTTGCCGTAGCGGGCGGAGACGGCGTCCTTGCCCAGGCGGCCGATGGCCTCGGAGAAGTCGAGGTAGACCCCGCGGCGCATCATGCGCTGGGTGCCGTCCGGAGCGGTCTCCTTGATGGCCGGGCCGACCCCACGTCCCTCGTCGCACATGTTCTTGGCCTGGCGGGAGGCGATGTCACGGGGGACGAGGTTGCCGAAGGCCGGGTAGATGCGCTCGAGGTAGTAGTCGCGGTCCTCCTCAGCGATCGTGCGCGGGTCCTTGTCGCAGTCCTCGGCCTTCTTGGGAACCCAGATGCGACCGTCGTTGCGCAGGGACTCACTCATAAGCGTGAGCTTGGACTGGAAGTCTCCCGACTGGGGGATGCAGGTCGGGTGGATCTGCGTGTAGCAGGGGTTGGCGAAGTAGGCACCCTTGCGGTAGGCGCGCCAGACGGCGGTCGCGTTGCAGCCCATCGCGTTGGTCGACAGGAAGAAGACGTTGCCGTAGCCGCCGGTGCACAGGACGACAGCGTCAGCCAGGTGGGTCTCAATCTCGCCGGTGACCATGTCGCGGGCGATGATGCCCTTGGCCTTGCCGTTGACGAGGATGAGCTCAACCATCTCGTGGCGGCGGTACTCCTTGACGGTCCCGGCCGCGACCTGGCGCTCAAGCGCCTGGTAGGCGCCGATGAGAAGCTGCTGGCCGGTCTGTCCACGGGCGTAGAAGGTGCGCGAGACCTGCACGCCGCCGAAGGAGCGGTTGTCGAGCATGCCGCCGTAGTCGCGGGCGAAGGGCACGCCCTGGGCCACGCACTGGTCGATAATGTTCGCGCTGACCTCGGCCAGGCGGTAGACGTTGTCCTCGCGGGCGCGGTAGTCGCCGCCCTTGACGGTGTCGTAGAACAGGCGGTAGACGGAGTCGCCGTCGTTGCGGTAGTTCTTCGCCGCGTTGATACCGCCCTGGGCCGCGATAGAGTGCGCACGGCGGGCGGAGTCCTGGTAGAAGAAGCACTTGACGTTGTAGCCCTGCTCGCCGAGCGAGGCGGCAGCGGCACCACCGGCCAGGCCGGAGCCGACGACGATGACGTCGAGCTTGCGGCGGTTGGCGGGGTTGACGAGCTTCGCGTTGAACTTGCGCTGCTCCCAGCGCTGCGCGATGGGGACGTCGTGAGGGGCCTTGGTGTCGGCGATCGCCTCGCCCTGGCGGTAGAGGCCCTCGATGAGCTCAGCAGTCATGGGTGTAGTCACTCAACTCTCGTGTCAGTGGGCAGCGACGCCACAGTGCTCGGCGAACTCGGAGGCGGCGGAGCCGATGGCCTGGCAGAACTGCGGGTAGTACTCGGCGTCGGTCATCGGCGCGTCGGTCCAGCCGAACAGGATGGCGGTGGGCACGCTCATGAAGCCGACGAGGAGCACGAGGGCCACCAGCGTCGCGATGATGCGGATGAAGGGGACGATCCTCGTGCGGGTCAGGCCGAGGGTCTGCAGCGCCGACCACACGCCGTGCCAGGCGTGCAGGGCCAGGGCGGCGATGGCGAGCAGGTAGATGAGGTACACCCACCACAGCTGGAAGCCGTAGTACATGTTCTGGAAGGCCCGGCCGTGGACGTACTCGCCGCCGGGGGTCAGCGACAGCGTCGTGAACTGCAGGATGTGCCAGATGATGAAGAACAGGAGGATGACGCCGCCCCAGCGCATGGTGCGCATGGCGTAGCGGGAGGCGTAGTACTCGGCGTTGGACTTCTTCACGGCGTACTTGTCGTTGCCGCGGGCCTTCTTGTTGCGGCGCCACAGGTAGAAGGCGGAGCAGGCGTGGGCCAGCAGAAGCGCCAGCAGGACGAGGCGCATGATCCACAGGAACCCGCCGTAGGGCAGCAGCGGCTGGAGCAGCTGACGCAGCCAGATGGCGTAGTGGTCGTAGGCGATCTCACCCTCGAAGTAGTGGGTGTTGCCGTACATGTGGAAGATGACGAACAGGAGGAAGACGATGCCGGACCACGCCATGAGTCGCTTCATGAAGACGGTGGTCGAGAAGGCAGTGCGCCTCTTGGGGGAAACAGTCTTTGGGGCCACGGCACCAGGGTAGCCACGGGCCGGGCCGCGTGGTCCCAGGTACGTGCACGCAGGTGCACGCCAGCGGGCAGGTGCCTGCCTGCGCGGCGTCATCGTGCGGAAAGAGCCCGGTCCTGCCGGCAGCTTGCGTCCCCGGCACGTGCGGCCCCCGGCGCCACTGACGGCGACATTTGGTGACACATTCGTCAGACAAATAACCGAGGCCTCCAGGTGCGGCAGGAGGAGCCTGTGCCGCTGCCGTTCCGGCGCCCGCCCGGTGAGCGGGCTTGCCGGACGCGCACTGCCCCGCGGCCCCGCCCGGTGAGCGGGCTTGCCGGACGCGCACTGCCCCGCGGCCCCGCCCGGTGAGCGGGCTTGCCGGGCGCGCACTGCCCCGCGGCCCCGCCCGGCTCAGTGCCGCCCGAGCGCCTCAGCGCCCACGGGCCCCGGGCCCCGCGGCGGGCCCAGGCGCAGGCGCATGACGAGGGCGTCCTCCTCGGGGCACGTGTAGTAGCGCCTCCTGACGCCCAGCACCTCGAAGCCGTGGCGCGTATAGAGGGCCTGGGCGCCGGTGTTGGAGGCACGCACCTCCAGCAGCACGTGCTCACAGCCCTGCCTGCGGGCCTGGGAGAGCAGGTGGTCGAGCAGGCGGGTGGCCACCCCTCGCCTGCGGGCCTGCGGGGCGGTGGCGATGGTGAGCAGGTCGGCGTCGCCACGGCCGTCGCCGTACCACAGGCCCGCGTAGCCCAGCAGGGCGCCGCGTCCGGCTGCCACCGACGTACCCGGCTGCTCCAGCTCCTCGACGACGGCGTAGGCGCGGTCCGCCCCCGGGCCACCGGCCGCCGCGAGCTCGTTGGCGAGCAGCGCGGCGCTCCAGGCCTCCGCGCCGAAGAGCCCGGCCTCCAGGCGGGCGACGTGCGGCAGGTCCGCCTCGGTCATGGGGCGCAGACGCAGCGCACCGCCCCCGGGCCCTGCGCCGGCCCCGTTCACAGGGCGCGCTTGCGGGCGGAGGGAACCTGGGCGTCGGCGTGACGCAGGTACAGCGGCTCGGTGCCCAGCGGAGCCAGCCCGGCGGCCAGCCTCGCGAGCGCGACACGCACCTGGGCGGCGGCGTCGCCGGAGACGGTGGCGAGGACGGGCCTGGCGGCCACGACCCGGGGGTACAGGACGGCCCCGGAGCCGGCGAGGGCGTCGGCGTCGTCGGTGGGAAGGTCCGCGGGGGCCATGACCTCGATGCTGCCCAGGCGCTCGACGTCGTCACTGCCCAGGGCGCGGTAGACGGCGGTGTAGACCTCCTGGCGGCGCGCGTCGGTGAGCACGCGCACCGTGGCCCCCTGTCCCAGCTCGTCGAGGGCGCGGCGGGCGACGGCGTCGAGGCTGGGCACGCCGTGGACGGGCACGCCGCGCACGCGGGCGACCGTGCGGGCAGTGACCAGGCCGGCGCGCAGCCCGGTGAAGGGGGCCGGTCCCGTCGCCACGACGACGGCGTCCAGGGGGCGGTCGGCGACCTGCGGCGTCTCGAGGGCGGCGGTGAGCATGGGGCCCAGGGACTCGGCGTGGCGGCGTGAGTCCGGTTGCGAGGCATGGGCCAGGACCTCCAGCGCCACCCGGCCGTCGTCGCCGGGGCAGGCGTCGCAGACGAGGAGCTCGGTGCCGAGGGAGGAGTCGATGGACAGGATGCGCACGGGGACAGCCTAGGTCACAGCCGTGACGGCCCGGCTCAGGACGCTGCGCCGCCCTCAACGGTGAGGTCCACACCCTGCCAGCGCTGTCCCACGGCGGTGACGGTGATGCTGCGGCGCCCGTCATCGACGTCGTGCAGGTCCGCGGGGCCCTGCTCGCCGCGGCCCGAGAGGGCCCCCTGAGGGCGGCTGACCCGGATCTCGAGACGGCTGTCGCTCAGCGCCTCGACCTTGTCCTCGCCCCACTCGACGAGGGTCACCGACTCCTCCAGGGAGGTGTCCAGGTCGAGCGCGTCCACCTCGTCCAGGCTGGCCAGCCGGTAGGCGTCAACGTGGACGAGGTCCGGCCCCTGTCCCAGGGCGGGGTGGACGCGGGCGATGATGAAGGTCGGTGAGGACACGCGCCCGCGCACGCCCAGGGCGGAGCCGATGCCCTGGGCGAGGGTCGTCTTGCCCGCGCCCAGGGGGCCGGAGAGCATGACGAGGTCCCCGGCGCGCAGGAGCGCGGCCAGGCGGGCGCCCAGTGCGCGGGTGGCGTCGGCGTCCGTCGTCTCGACGACGACTGTGCGCCCGCCGGCGTGGTCCTGGCTCATCGGTGCTCCTCCTGGCTGACGGTGACGCGGGGCACGTGGGGGCCCAGGCGCGTGACGATCTCGTAGCTGATGGTGCCGCACACGGCGGCCCACTCGTCGGCGGTGGGCACGCTCCCGGTAGCCTCCGGGGCCCCCCACAGCACGGCGGTGTCCCCCGCGCGGGCGGGACAGGGCAGGTCCTGGCCGTCGTCGTCCACGGCGGGGCCCAGGTCGATGATGAGCTGGTCCATACAGACCTTCCCGACGACGGTGGTGCGCAGTGTGCCGACGGCGACCGGCCCGGCGCTGGCGGCGTGGCGGGGCACGCCGTCGGAGTAGCCGAGGGGGACGAGGCCCAGCCACCTGTCCGTGGGGGCGCGCCAGGTGCCCCCGTAGGAGACCGGCGTGCCCGCGGGCACGCGCTTGGTCATGGTCACGGGCGCCTCCAGACGCATGACGGGGGTCAGGCCGAGCTCGGCGGAGGTGGCGACGGCGGGCTCCGGAGACAGCCCGTACAGCCCGATGCCCACGCGCACGAGGTCGAGACGGGCAGCCGGGTGCCACAGGAGGCCGCCGGTGGCGGCGAGGTGGCGCACCCGGGGGCGCAGCCCGGCCCGGGCCACCACGGCCTCAGCGCGGGCAAAGCGCTCCAGGTGCTCCTCGGTCGAGCCGCAGGTGGGCTCGTCGGCCCGCGACAGGTGGGACCACAGCCCGACGACGTCGAGCACCCCGCTGTCCTCGGCGCCGCGGGCGGCAGCCGCGAGCGCGGGCAGGTCCTCGGGGACGGCCCCGGCGCGCGACATGCCGGTGTCGGCCTTGAGGTGGACGCGGCCGGGCGCGCCACCAGCGCGCACGTGGGCCGCGCAGGCGGCGGCGAGGGCCTCGAGCTGGGCGGTGGTGGACACCGACAGGTCGAGGTCGGCCTCGAGGGCCTGGCGCAGCGGGGAGCCGGGTGCGGCGGCCTCCTGCGGGGTCAGGACGGGTGCGAGCCAGCACATGAGGCGGGGCGCCCGGGGTGTGGGGACGGCGTCGGGTCCGGGCTCGGGGCGGGCGACGCCCGCCTGGTCGAGCAGGCCGCGCAGGTGCAGGGCCTCGGCAAGCTGGGCGACGCCGAGCCAGGTGGCGCCGGCGGCCAGGCAGGTCAGGCTCACCGGCCCGATGCCGTGCCCGTAGGCGTCTGCCTTGACCACCGCCATCCAGGGCGTCCCGGCGGCCTCGGCCAGGACGCGCGCGTTGCGGGCGAGGGCGTCGAGGTCGATGACGGCGCGGGAGGTGGTGGCGGGCGGTCTCACGGTGAGGATTCTTCCACCAGTGACAGCAGGTGCTCGACGGCGGCGGGCACGGCCTCGGCGACGTCAAGGGCGGTGACGGGGTGGCCCGAGCGGTGGGCGCCGGTCCCCGGGGGCGCGCTGGCCTGCCCACCGGCGCCACTCGTGCGGCCGACGGCCCCACCGCCGCTGGCGAGGGCGCCGGCGAGAGCGTGCACGCGCACGGCCAGCGCGGCGCAGGCGGCGGTGTCCGCCCCGGTGAGCAGCCCCTGGCCGGTGCGGGCCGCTGTCCGCCCAGCCGGGTGACGGCCGGCACCGGCGGCTGAGGCCTCGGCGCGGGCCTGATCGGCGGCGAGCAGGCAGCCGAGCACACCGGCGAGGACGTCGCCGCTGCCGGCGGTGGCGAGCCAGCCCGGGCCGGAGTCGAGGTGGAAGCAGGCGCCGTCGGCAGTCGCGACGAGGGTCGGGGTGCCCTTGAGCAGCACGCAGGCGCCGGTGCGGTGGACGAGCTCGCGGGCGATCCGTGGCGCCGTGGCGGGGTCCTCGGCCTCCGGGCGAGCGGTGGGCCGTCCCAGGGCGGACAGGAGTGCGGCCGCCTCCCCGGCGTGCGGGGTGATCACCGCGCTGGGGGTGAGGGTGCGTGCCTGTGCGAGCAGGTCTGGCAGCAGGGGCAGGGCACCGGCGTCGATGACGGCGGGCACGGGCGGGGTGTCGGCGGAGCCGCCGGCGCGACGCATGACGGAGCCCAGGGCGCGGCGCAGCTGCGTTGCGCGGGGCTCGTCCTCGGGGTCGGTGCCGGGGCCGATGACGATGGCCTGGTGGCGGCCGGGGACGGGGACCGTCTCGGGGCGGTGGGCGAGGACGAGGTCCTCGACGCGGCGTGGGGCGGCCAGGCGCACCATCCCCGCCCCGGCCCTCCACGCGCCCGAGCTGGTCAGGACGGCGGCACCCGGGTAGGTCTCGCTGCCGGCCCAGAGCTCGACGACGCCGCGCGTGTACTTGTGGTCCCGCTCGCCGGGCACGCGCAGGCGCCTGGCGAGCACGGCGTCGGCCGGGCACAGCACGTCGTCGTGCAGGCCGGGGCTGGACGCTCCGGCGGGCGCCGGGCCACCGGGGCCGCCAGGGCGTCCGGGGCCAGCTGGGCATCCGGGGCCAGCAGGGCCGCCGGGGCCTCCGGGACCAGCTGGGACACGAGCACCGTCGGCGGGGCAGGGTGCCAGGGGCTCGGCCTCGGGGACCGGCAGGCCGAGGTCGATAACATCGACGCGCCCGCACAGAGCGGCCGCCGGCGCCCGCACGTGCGCGCCGCGCAGGCAGGTGAAGGTCACCGTGCGGTCGGCGGCGAGCACCGGCCCCTCGACGGATCCGTCGTCGACGCCGACGCCACTGGGCACATCGACGGCGAGAACCCGGACAGGGCGCTTGCCCGGTGCCCCGGCGGCGATGAGTGGGGCCACGAGCCCGGCGGCGCGCGGGCGCAACGGTCCGCTCGCTCCCAGGCCGGTGAGGCCGTCAACGACGAGCTCCGGATCGGCGGCGTCCTGCGGGCCCACGCGGACACCGGCTCGCCGGGCCTCGGCGAGTGCGGCGCCGTGCGGGTGGTCCGTGGCAAGCAGGGCGGTGACCTCGCAGCCCTGGTGCGCCAGGAGCGCGGCGGCGAGCAGGGCGTCGCCGCCATTGTGCCCGCCCCCGGCGAGCACGAGGACAGGCGCGCCCACCACCCTGCCGCGGCCCGCACGCAGCTCCTCGACGGCGGCCTGGGCCAGAGCCTGGGCGGCGGCGTGCATGTAGGCCTCGGTGGCACGGGTCAGCGGCGCCTCGGCGGCGGCGATGGCGGCGGCCGGGTAGGCGTAGGTCGTGTCGAGGGACATCATGGCCCTATCCTCACGCACCGGTGATGCGGGCACACGCGCGCTCGTGACCGGGGCGCCTGCCCCTGCGGCACACTGGTGCCATGATCATCGCCGTGGGCACGGACCTCGTGGACGTCGCCCGGCTCGAGGACCGCCTGCGGCGCTCTCCCGCCCTGGCCGAGCGCCTGCTGACCGCGCGCGAACGCACCCTGTGCGCCGGGCGCGTCGAGTCGCTGGCGGCCCGCGTCGCGGCGAAGGAGGCGGCGCTCAAGGCCCTTGGCTCGGCCCTGGGAGCGGCGGGCCGCGAGGTCCCGGGCGGGTGGAGGATGACCGACGTCGAGGTTGTCTCAGCCCCCAGCACGCCACCGCGTCTCGCGCTGTCGCAGGTCGCGGCGCGCACGGCCCGCACGTTGGGGATCACCCGCTGGCACCTGTCGCTCAGTCACGACGCCGGACTGGCCCTCGCCTTCGTCGTCGCTGAGGGCGCCTGAGGGCACCGGCCCGCCCTCACTCCACGGTGACGGACTTGGCGAGGTTGCGAGGCTGGTCGATGTCCAGGCCCTTGGCGCGTGCCAGCGCGGCCGCGAAGACCTGCAGGGGCACGACCGTCAGCAGCGGCCACATGAGCGTCGGGGTCTGGGGCACGCGGATGACGTCGTCGGCGAAGGACTCGACGGCCCGGTCCCCCTCCTCGGCGATGACGATCGTGCGGGCGCCGCGGGCCCGGACCTCCTGGATGTTGCTGATCACCTTGTCATGCAGGACGGGCCTGCGGGGGGTCGGGACGATGACGAAGACAGGCAGTCCCTCCTCGACCAGGGCGATGGGCCCGTGCTTGAGCTCGCCGGCGGCGAAGCCCTCGGCGTGCACGTAGGCCAGCTCCTTGAGCTTGAGCGCACCCTCCAGGGCCACCGGGTAGCCGACGTGCCGCCCCAGGAACAGGAAGGAGGTCCGGTCCGCCAGCTCGGCGCCCAGAGCCCGCAGGCGCTCCTCCTGGCCGTCGAGCAGGTCCTGGATCTTGCCGGGCATGAGGGCAAGGTTGGCGAGGTAGTCGGCGACCTCGTCGGGCCACTTGTTGCCGCGCAGCTGCGCCAGGTACAGGCCCAGCAGGTAGCAGGCGGTGATCTGGGCGAGGAAGGCCTTGGTGGAGGCCACCGCCACCTCAGGGCCCGCGTGGGTGTACAGGACGGCGTCGGCCTCACGGGCGATGGTCGAGCCGTAGGTGTTGACAATGGCCAGCACCTTCGAGCCCTGCTCACGGGCGTGGCGCACCGCCTGGATCGTGTCCATGGTCTCGCCGGACTGGGAGATGGCCACCGTGAGGGTCTTCTCGCTGACCACGGGGTCGCGGTAGCGGAACTCGTGGGCGAGCTCGATCTCAACCGGCACCCGGCACCAGTGCTCGATGGCGTACTTGGCCACGTGGCCGGCGTAGGAGGCGGTCCCGCAGGCCACGACGATGATCTTGTCCACACTGCGCAGCACCGCCGGGTCGATGCGCATCTCGTCGAGCTGGATCTCGCCGCGCTCGTCAACCCGGCCGCGCAGGGTGTCGGCGACGGCGGCCGGCTGCTCGTGGATCTCCTTGTCCATGAAGGTCTCGTAGCCGCCCTTGACCGCCGCGGAGGCGTCCCAGGTGACCTCCCAGGTGCGCGGCTCGACCCGGGTCCCGTCCGCGTCCCACACGGTGACCTGCCCGCCCCTGAGGAGGACGACCTGGTCGTCGTCCACCTCGGCGGCACGGCGGGTGAAGGAGACGAAGGCGGCGACGTCGGAGCCCAGGAAGGCCTCCCCCTCCCCCAGGCCGATGACCAGCGGGCTGGAACGGCGGGCGGCGACGATGGTGCCGGGCGCGAGCTCGGTGACGGCGAGGAGGGCGAAGGCCCCCTCCAGGCGGGCGGTGACGGCCCGCACCGACTCGACGAGCACGTCGGCGGGGTCGGCGTCGGGCCCGGCCTCGTCGAGGCGCCGGGCGTAGTCAAGGTCCAGGACGTGGGCGGCGACCTCGGTGTCGGTGGAGGACAGCAGGGTGCGGCCGGCGGCCTCGACCTCGGCACGCAGCGCACGGAAGTTCTCGATGATGCCGTTGTGGACCACGGCGAGGCGGCCAGCCCGGTGCGGGTGCGCGTTGGCCGTCGTCGGGCCGCCGTGGGTGGCCCAGCGGGTGTGGCCGATGCCGGCGGTGGCGGGGGCGGGGTCGGCGGCGTCGAGCGCCTCGCGCAGGTTCTCGAGCTTGCCGGCCGCCTTGACGACGGCCAGGCCCTCACCGGTGACCAGTGCCACGCCGGCGGAGTCATAGCCCCGGTACTCCAGGCGGCTCAGGCCGTCCATGAGGACGGTGAGGCTACGGTCGGAGGCTGTCAGGGGGCCGGTGTGGCCAACGATTCCGCACATGGACACCCAGCGAAGCACTGTCCGGCCCGCTGCGGCTAGGGGGTGGTCAGAATGTGGCCGTGTGACCTTGTGCGGCCGCGGTCCCCGGACGCACCGTCCGGCCCATCACGGTGCTGACAATGCGTCAGACTGTGCCCGTGAGCAGTGCCTCTCCCTATATCGAGCTCGACCGTGAGCAGTGGCGGGCCCTGGCGGCCTCGGCTCCCCTGCCGCTGACGCAGGCCGACGTCGAGAAGCTGCGCGGCCTGGGTGACCCCATCGACCTGCCCGAGGTCGACGTCGTCTACAGGCCACTGACCGCCCTGCTGGAGACCTACATCGCCTCGACCCGCGAGCGCGGCCGCCTCACCGCGGACTTCCTGGGTGTGGACGAGAGCCCGACTCCCTTCGTCGTGGCGGTGGCTGGGTCGGTCGCCGTCGGCAAGTCCACGACCGCCCGCCTCATCGCGCACCTGCTGGCCCGTTTCCCGCAGACGCCGCGGGTCTCGCTCGTGACCACGGACGGCTTCCTGCTGCCCAACGCGGTGCTTGAGCAGCGGGGACTGACGGCGCGCAAGGGCTTCCCCGAGTCCTACGACCGCCGGGCGCTGCTGGATTTCATCATGGCGGTCAAGTCCGGGGCGCCGCGGGTGGAGGCCCCGGTCTACTCCCACCAGGTCTACGACGTCGTGCCCGGGGAGAGGACGGTGGTGGAGCGCCCCGACGTCCTCGTGCTTGAGGGCCTCAACGTCCTGCAGCCGGCGCGCCGCGTCCACACGCGGGGCCGTGACACCCCTGTCCCCGGAGGGTCGGCCCTGGCGGTGAGCGACTTCATCGACTTCTCGATCTACGTCGACGCCGACCCCGAGGACATCCGCCGCTGGTACCTCGACCGTTTCCTCACGCTCAAGCGCACGGCCTTCCACGACCCGACGTCGTACTTCCGCCCCTTCGCGTCCGTCCCCGACGACGTGGCGGTGGCGGCGGCCAACGAGGTGTGGGAGTCGGTCAACCTCGCGAACCTGCGCGAGAACATTGCGCCGACGCGCCCGCGGGCCACGCTCGTGCTCCACAAGGGGCCGGACCACCACGTGCAGCGGGTGCTCCTGCGCAAGGCCTGAGCGGGCGCGGCTCGCAGCCGGGACACCTCGCAGCCGGGCCCGAACCCGGTCCGAGGTCAGTGCTTGAGGCCCGCAGGCCGTGGTCGGGGACAGCGCAGCACGCACCGGTGTCCACAGCACGGACATCAGCCACCAGTCAGCCACTGGCTCCGGAAGAGAACCGCAGGATTCCAGGGGTCACCGCAAGGCACGACCACTGCGCGGGCTGTGATGTCCGCTGCGTGGACACCACTGAGCCCCGCCACCCGCCCACCTCCTCGGTTTGCGCGCGAGCGTACGGTGATTCGCCGTACTTTCGAGCGCAAACCGAGGAGTTCGAGGGCGACGGCGGGGCCGGGCGACGGCGGGGCGGCTCAGGCGAGCGAGAGGTTGTCCTTGACGACCTCGGCGAGCCCGGAGGCGACGGCGTCCGCCTCGGCCTGGGTCGCGGCCTCGACCATGACACGCACCAGCGGCTCGGTGCCGGAGGGGCGCAGCAGCACACGGCCTGTCGTCCCCAGGCGCTCCTCCGCCTCGGCGACGGCCTTGTGCACGGCGTTGTTCGTGTGCGCGGCCGCCTTGTCCACCCCCTTGACGTTGATGAGGGTCTGCGGCAGGCGCTCCACAACGCTCGCCAGCTCGGCCAGGCTCTTGCCCGAGCGCTTGACACGCGCTGCCACGCGCAGGGAGGTGAGCACCCCGTCACCGGTGGTCGCGTGCAGCGTGTCGATGACGTGGCCGGACTGCTCACCGCCGAGGGTGTAGCCGCCCTGGAGCATCCTCTCCAGCACGTAACGGTCGCCGACGCCGGTCTGCACCGTGCGGATGCCGTGCTTGCGCATGGCCAGCAGCAGCCCGAGGTTGCTCATGACGGTGACGACGAGCGTGTCCGAGGCCAGGACGCCGTCGGCCTTCATGCCCACCGCGAGCAGGCCCATGATCTGGTCGCCGTCCACGAGCCGGCCCTCGGAGTCGACGGCGAGGCAGCGGTCGGCGTCGCCGTCGTAGGCGAAGCCCATGTCAGCCCCGACGCTGGTGACGTAGTTCTGCAGCTGCTCGGGGTGGGTGGAGCCGCAGGCCGCGTTGATGTTGAGCCCGTCCGGGGAGGCGTTGATGACGATGACCTCGGCCCCGGCGGCGCGAAGGGCGGCGGGGCCGACAGCCGAGGCGGCTCCGTTGGAGGCGTCGACGACGATCCTCAGGCCCGACAGGTCCGTGGCGGCGGAGTCCACGAGGTGGTTGATGTAGGTCTGGTCCGCCACCGTCTCACCCTTGATGACACGGCCGACGCCGGCGCCCACCGGCGGGGCGTCGGTGCGGCCGAGCAGAGCCTCGATCTGGTCCTCGACGGCGTCCTCGAGCTTGTAGCCGCCGCGGGCGAAGAACTTGATCCCGTTGTCCTGGAACGGGTTGTGGGAGGCGGAGATCATGACGCCGAGCTCGATGTCCTGCGTGGCGGTCAGGTGCGCGATGGCCGGGGTGGGCAGGACGCCCACCCGGGTGACGTCGATGCCCGAGGAGGCCAGGCCCGCGCTGATCGCGTGGTCGAGGAACTCGCCCGAGGCGCGGGTGTCGCGGCCGACGATGGCACGGAAGCGGCCGGTGCGCGAGCGGGAGGAGGCGGGTGCCCCGCGGGTGAGGACCTGTGCGGCGGCCTCACCGAGCTGAACGGCGAGGGCGGGGGTGAGCAGGTCGTTGGCGAGGCCTCGCACACCGTCCGTGCCGAAGAGTCGTGCCATGTCAGTCAGTCCTTCCGAATGGGGGTCGTGGGACGTGTGCCATCCTCCCACGCCGCCCCGGCCAGGCCCGGGACCTGCCACGGCGTCGCAGCGGACGGCGCGGGCGCCGGGTCAGCGCTTGGAGTACTGCGGGGCGCGGCGGGCCTTGTGCAGACCGGCCTTCTTGCGCTCGACGATGCGGGCGTCACGGGTGAGGAAGCCGGCCTTCTTCAGGGTCGGGCGGTTGGCCTCACGGTCGATCTCGTTGAGGGCGCGGGCGATGCCCAGGCGCAGGGCGCCGGCCTGGCCGGAGACGCCACCGCCGTGGATGCGGGCGACGACGTCGAAGCGGCCCTCGAGGTCGAGGACGGTGAAGGGGGCGCGCACGAGCTGCTGGTGCAGCTTGTTGGGGAAGTAGTCCTCGAGCGTGCGGCCGTTGAGCGTCCACTGGCCGGTGCCGGGGACGAGGCGGACGCGGGCGACAGCCTCCTTGCGGCGGCCCAGGCCAGCACCGGGGGCGGTGATGGACTGCCCGCGGCCCTCGGAGGCGCCAGCGGTCTCGGTGGTGTAGCTGGAGGGGGCGTTGTCCTCGTCCAGCGCGTCGATATCGACAGTGGTCTCAGCCACGATGTGTCCTTTGCTTGTCGCGGGGTGCCGGGCGCTGGAGCGCTTACTGGGCGACCTGGGTGATCTCGAAAGCCTGGGGGTTCTGCGAGGCGTGCGGGTGCTCGGCGCCTCGGTAGACCTTGAGCTTCTTCAGCTGCTGGCGGCCGAGGGTGGTGTGCGGCACCATGCCCTTGACGGCCTTCTCGACGGCGAGCTCCGGGCGCGTCGCGAGCAGCTCGCGGTACGAGACGGAGGTGAGGCCACCCGGGTGGCCGGAGTGACGGTGGGCGAACTTCTTGTCAGCCTTGCCGTTGGTGAGGGCGACCTTGTCGGCGTTGATGATGACGACGTAGTCGCCGCAGTCCGCGTGGGGCGCGAACTGGGGCTTGTGCTTCCCACGGAGCAGGGTCGCGGCCTGGGCCGCGAGGCGGCCGAGGACGACGTCGGTGGCGTCGATGACGTACCAGTTCTTCTCGACGTCGCCGGGCTTCGGTGTGTACGTGCGCACGGGCGTTGCCTTCGTTTCTCTTGGCGAGTGGGTCACCGGGCAGCGCGTTGAAGCTCTCGCGGCCCGACGAGACCACCATGGTCAGGTGAGGGGTCGGAGCACTGGCGATCCGGGGCGAGTGGGACGGCACCGCGGACGCGCACATGCGTGCTGCACGACGTTCGCCCACCATACCGGGGCCCCGGAAGGAGGGTCAAAAGAACTGGCGCCGCCGCGAGGGTGAGACCCGACACGCTGGGGCCGGCCTGCGCCACGACGGGCCCAGCGCCCGCCCTCGCCCCGCACCCGCGAGCGCCCGGCGAGGGCGGCTAGCAGCCGCAGTCCTCGGTGGGCGGGCGGCGCAGCACCCGCGAGCGCCGCGCCTGCTCGGCGAGGGCGTCGTCCTGCGGGTAGACGACCTCCTCCAGGGTGAGCCCGTGGGCGGGGGCCACCGGGGCGGCGCCGTCACGCGAGCGGCGCCTGAGCAGCGCGCCGGGCCAGTCCTCACCCCTGCTGCCACGCCCGACGGCGAGGCCCGCCCCGACCAGGGAGCGCACCATGGAGTGGCAGAAGGCGTCCGCCACCACGCTCAGCATCACGAGCCCGGCGTCGGGCCCGTCAAGCGGCCGGCGCCACTGCAGCCGGTGCAGGGTTCGCACCGTCGTGGCCCCCTGGCGCGGGCGGCAGTAGGACAGGAAGTCGTGCTCACCCAGGAGGGCTTGGGCGCTGCGGTCCATGGCCTCGACGTCCAGCTCCTCGGGCAGCCACAGCACCTGGCCCCGGCGGGTGGCGCTGCGCGGGGCGCCGCCGGGGCCGCCGTCGGCGACGCGGTAGACGTAGCGGCGGCTGAGGGCGGAGAAGCGGGCGTCGAAGCCCTCGGGCGCCACGCGCGCGCCGGTGACGACGAGGTCACTGGCTCCGCGTGGGACCGGCCCGGTGATCCCGGCGTCGGCGGCCAGGCGCGCCTGGCGGGCGAGGACCCCGGCGAGGCGGGTGAGCAGGGCGTCCTGCGGGCGGCGTCCCGAGCGACCGGGCACGGCCCGCCACGCGGCCATGGGCACGTCAAGGTGGACGCACTGGGCGGCGGCGTGGACGCCGGCGTCGGTGCGGCCGGCGACGGTCAGCCTCACGGGCACGCGCAGCACGGTCTCAAGGGCCTGGGTGAGCTCGCCCTCGACCGTGCGCAGGCCGGGCTGGGCGGCCCAGCCGCTGAAGCCGGCGCCGTCGTAGGCGAGGTCGAGCCTCAGGCGCACACAGTCAGCGGGCGCGTGAGCCGGCGTCGCATCGGTGAGCATGACGCTATTCGACCACGCCCGCCGGTAGCCTGCCGCCATGAGCAGTCCCACGACCCTGTCCGTCGACTGTGGCGGGGGCGGTATCAAGTCCTCCGTGCTGTCCCCCGAGGGCGCGATGATCTCCCGGGCCGTGCGGACCCCAACGCCCTACCCCCTGCCGCCGCAGGCACTGGTGGACACCATCGCCGATCTCGCCGCCCAGCTGCCACAGGCCGATCGTGTGACGGTCGGGATGCCCGGCATGATCCGCCACGGCATCGTCGTCGCCACCCCCCACTACATCACCCGCGACGGCCCCCGCTCGCGGGTGCTGCCCGAGCTGGTCGAGATGTGGCGGCGCTTCGACATGGGCACGGCCCTCACCCAGCGCCTGGGGCGCCCGGTCCTCGTCCTCAACGACGCCGAGGTCGCCGCGGCCGGCGTCGTCACCGGCCACGGCCACGAGATGACCATCACGCTCGGCACCGGGCTGGGCAACGCGGTCTTCGACAACGGCGTGCTCGCCCCCCACGTGGAGATCTCCCAGGGCCCGATCCGCTGGGGCCTGACCTACGACGACTACATCGGTGAGCACGAGCGCCTGCGCCTGGGCGACGCCCACTGGTCCCGCAGGGTGCGGCGCGTCGTTGACGCCCTGCGCCCCATGTACCTGTGGGACCGCCTCTACCTCGGGGGAGGCAACTCCCGGCGGATTCTCGCCTCGCAGCTCGCAGCCATGGGCGAGGACGTCGTGGTCGTGCCCAATGAGGCCGGGATGACGGGCGGGGCACGCTGCTGGGACCTGGCCCGCCCCTGAGACGCACCCTGAGCCCACCCTGGCTCCTCCCCTACCCCGGGAGGAGCCGGCCTCCTCTGTGCGGGGGATCCGACCGGGCTCAGGATGCTGTCATGATGCGCTCATGACACGTGCCCGCTCCTTCCGGACCAGCACCCTCGGGACGTCCCGGAGCCCTGTCCTGCTGCCCCGTGCCGTCATGACGGTCGGGCTGGTGGCGCTGGTGTCCACCGTCCTGTACCCGGTCCCCGGCCTGAGCGCGCTGAGCGCCTTCGCCCTGACATGGTTCGTCCCGCTGCCGGTGCTCGACTGGTTCACCGCCGTCGTCATCCTCATCCTCGGCTCGGCCCTGTCGCGCCACACCCGGGTCGCCTGGGTGTCCACCACCGTCCTGGCCGTGCTCAGCATCGTGGCCTTCGTCCTGGCCGCCGTCTCGCTGGCCGTCATCCCCGAGGTGGAGGTCTCTCGCCAGGAGCTGGCGGCGCTCGGCTTCAACATCCTCGTGCTGGTCGTGCTCATCGCCGTGCTCCTGCGCGACCGTGACGCCTACCGGGTGCGCATGCGGCCCGGCAACCTGCGCCGGGCGCTGACGGTCACCACTCTCGGCATCGGCGCCAGCACCGCGCTGACCGTCCTCGTCGTCGCACTCATCCACCCCTCGGTCCTCACCGCCCTGCTCCTGTCGGCTGACCTCAGCCCCCTCATCGACCTCGTCCGGCAGTTCTCCGACTGGCCCTTCAGTCTCCTCGGCCTGGGCTGGGCCCTGTCCTTCCTGGCGGGCGTGGCCACCCTGCTGCGCTCCCAGCGGCTGGCCGCGCGCATGAGCGTCGAGGAGGAGGAGCGCGTGCGCACGCTCCTGGCGGCCCACCCCCAGGACTCGCTCGGCTACTTCGCCACCCGCCGTGACAAGTCCGTCCTGCTCACCGAGCACGGCGCCGTCTCCTACCGCCCCAGCCTCGGCGTCGCCCTCGTCTCCGGCGACCCCCTGGGGGACCCGGCCACCTGGCCCGCCACTGTCTCCGCCTTCTGCCGTCACTGCGTGTCCTACGGGCTGACTCCCGCCGTCATCGGCGCCTCCGAGGCTGGCGCGCGCGCCTGGGTGCAGGCCGGGATGCACGCCCTGCGCGTGGGCGACGAGGCCGTCCTGCGCCCCTCGCGCTTCCGTCTCAACGACCTCACGGAGGTCCGTCAGGCCGTGCGCCACGCCTCCGGCGCCGGGTACACCGCGCGGGTGCGGCGCCACCGCTCCATCCCAGCCGAGGAGCTGGCCGGCCTCAGCTCCCTGGCAACCGCCTGGCTCAACGGCGAGGCGGAGCGCGGTTTCTCCATGGCGCTGGGCCGTGGCCTCGACGACCCCTCCGACGGCGAGTCCGTCCTCGTCGAGGCCCTGTTCCCCGAGGGCGACGAGCGGGGGCGGGTGGCTGCGCTGCTGTCCTTCGTGCCCTGGGGCGCCGACGGGCTGAGCCTGGACGTCATGCGCCGCCACCCCGAGGCAGACCACGGCGTCACCGAGCTCATGGTGAGCACCCTCATGGCCGAGGCCGTCTCCCTGTCCGTCGCGCGGGTCTCGCTCAACTTCGCCGTCTTCCGCGACGTCTTCGCCCAGGGCGAGCGGCTGGGGGCCGGTCCGATCCAGCGCGCGCGCCGCAAGGTGCTCCTGGCGGCCTCGCGCTGGTGGCAGCTGGAGTCCCTGTACCGCTCCAACTCCCGCTACGAGCCCGACTGGGTGCCGCGCATGATCTGCTACGCCGACGCCGGCGACCTCGCCCGCGTCTCGACGGCCATCGCCGTCGCCGAGGGCTTCCTACGCCCCCCAGGCCGCCTGTGCGGCGAGCAGTGGCCCCAGCAGCGCCTGAGCGACGCCGACAGCGCCCGCATGCTGGCCCTCACCCGTGCCGTTCCCGAGCCCGGCCCGGCCGTGCGCCTGCCCCACGAGATGCGCGAGCGCGCCGCCTGCCGCGAGCGGATGCTCTCCCAGGGGGTGGACCCCTACCCGGCGAGCACCGCCGTCACGGCCGGCTGCGCCCAGGCGCTCGACGGCGCGGGCGAGCGGACCGTCGCCGGGCGCGTCATGGGGCTGCGCGACCACGGCGGTGTGCTGTTTGCGGACCTGCGCGACTGGGGCGGGCAGGTGCAGGTGCTCCTGGAGCGCGACCAGGCCCCGCAGGCCCTGGCCCGGTTCCGGCGTCTCGTGCGCGTCGGGGACCAGGTGGCCGTCACCGGTGTGCCCGGCAGGTCACGCACCGGCACCGCCAGCCTCCTGGCCACGGGCTGGGTCATGACCTCCAAGTCCCTGCGCCCCCTGCCGGACAAGCACCGCGGCCTGACCGACCCGGAGGCGCTTGTGCGCCAGCGCCACCTGGCGCTCATCACGTCCGCGCGCCAGCGACGGCTGGTCGAGGCCCGCTCCCGGGCCGTGCAGGCCGTGCGCGGCCGGCTGCTCGGGCGCGGCTACCTCGAGGTGGAGACACCGATGCTCCAGCCGGTGCACGGCGGGGCGAACGCGCGCCCCTTCCGCACCCACATCAACGCCTACGACCTTGACCTGTACCTGCGGATCGCTCCCGAGCTCTACCTCAAGCGGCTCGTCGTGGGCGGCATGGACCGCGTCTTCGAGATCGGAAGGAGCTTTCGCAACGAGGGGGCGGACTCCACCCACAACCCTGA
Source organism: Actinomyces sp. W5033 (assembly GCF_051303165.1). Classification (NCBI taxonomy): domain Bacteria; kingdom Bacillati; phylum Actinomycetota; class Actinomycetes; order Actinomycetales; family Actinomycetaceae; genus Actinomyces; species Actinomyces sp. W5033. The sequence continues at coordinate 46,356 of NZ_JBPPGD010000011.1, forward strand.
GTTCACGATGCTGGAGGCCTACCAGGCTTACGCCGACTACGAGGTGATGAAGACGGTGGTCCAGGACCTTGTGGTCTCGGCCGCGACGGAGGCGCTGGGGACCACCCTCGTGCGCGGCACCGTGGGCGGGGTCGAGCACGAGGTGGACCTGGCGCTGCCGTGGCGCACCGTGAGCGTGTGCGACGCCGTCTCCCACGGGCTGGGTGAGCAGGTGACGACCTCCACCCCCGTCGCCGTGCTGCGCTCCCACGCCGAGCGCCTGGGCCTGCGCCACGAGCCCTCTTGGGGGTGGGGCACCCTGGTCCAGGAGCTCTACGAGCACCTGGCGGAGTCCAGCACCGTGCAGCCGACCTTCTTCAGCGACTTCCCCTCCCAGACCTCGCCGCTGACCCGTCCTCACCGCCAGGACCCTGCCCTGGCCGAGCGCTGGGACCTCATCATCTTCGGCTCGGAGGTCGGCACCGCCTACTCCGAGCTCGTGGACCCGGTGATCCAGAGGCAGAGGCTGACGGCCCAGTCGCTGGCGGCCGCCAGCGGTGACTCTGAGGCGATGGAGCTCGACGAGGCCTTCCTCGAGGCCCTGGAGCACGGCATGGCGCCCGCAGGCGGGCTGGGGCTCGGCCTGGACCGTCTCGTCATGATGCTCACGGGCGCGTCGATCCGCGAGACCATCGCCTTCCCGCTCGTCAGGCCCTCACGATGAGGCGCCTGCTGGCCGCTGCCGTGCTGCTGTCCTACAACACGTGGGTGCTGGCCCCCCTGCTGTGGGCCGGCGGCCCGCTGCCCGGGTACCTGTCCGAGCTCGCGGCCGACGACCAGCCCTGGCAGTGGGTCTTCCGCGGGGGCGACCTGCTCGCCGGCCTCCTGCTGGCGGCCGTGGCCGCCCTGGGCAGGCGCGGGTGGCGGGACCTGCTCGGCCGCTGGTCCACGCTGCTGGCCCTCGCCCTGGCGGCCGCCGGGGTGGGCACGGTGGCCGACGCCCTGGGCAACATGCCCTGCTCCCCGAGCATGGACGTCACGTGCCAGGACACGGGGCTCGCCGCGGCGCTGCACACGCTTGCCTCGGGCGTGGTGGGGACCGGTTTCCTCGGTGCCCTCGTGCTGCTGGTGCTGGCGCTGCGGGAGATGGGGGCGCCGCGGCCACAGGTGGGCGGCGCGCTCGTGGCGGCGGTGGGGCTCGGCCTGCTGGACGTGCTCACCCTGGTGCTGGCGGCGCTGTCCCCCGGCAGCCAGTGGTGGCCGCAGGTGGGGCAGGTGCTGCTGTCCTCGATGGTGGGGGCTGTGCTCGCCCTCCGGCTTGACAGGGGTGACGACGCCGGTGCCCGCCTTCGAGCATGAGGCCGCTGCCGGCCGGCGCGGGGAGGGCTCGGGCGCCGTCGGCCGGCGCTGGCAGCACACCGGGCGGCAGCACACCGCGCAGCAGTACACCGCGCGGCAGGGCCACTGGGCGCGCCGCGCCGGCGTCACCGCCAGGCGCCTGCCGGCCCCCGGGGCGCCCCACCCGCCCGGGGCCCGGTTGGCCGGCGGGCACCCGCCCTCTGCCCAGGCCGGCCCGGACGCACCGGGGCCTGGCGCGAGCCGCGTGCCCACCCTTGTGCTCCTGGCGGGCGCAGGCCTGGGCTCGGCCTTCTGGGAGCCGGTCCTCACGCACCTGCCCGGGTGGCACGTCCTCATCGACCGGCAGGGGCGCCTGGGGACCCGCTGCTCCGGGCTGCCGTCACTCGACGTCCAGGCCGCCGTCCTCGCTCGCCTGCTGGAGGACCTGGGGGTGGCCGACGGCGCCCCAACCATTCTCGTGGCCCACTCGATGGCGGCCTTCGAGGCCGAGCTGCTCGCACGCCGTCGTCCCGACCTCGTTGACGGGATCGTCCTCGTAGACCCCTCCCTCGCGCTCCGGCCTGCGCTGGTGCCCCCGTTGGCGGTCGGCGCCGTCGGGGGCCGGGCACCCCTGGCCGGCCTCGCCCTCGGGGCGGTGCGCCGCCTTCTGGCTGTGCCGGCGGCGCACCGGGTGGTCGCCACGCTGGTAAGGGCCGGCATGCGACGCCAGGTCTCGCGTCCCCAGGCCCTGGACGCTCCCGCCTGGGCGGACACGTGGAGCGCCCGCGCACTCACCGGTGGCGCGGCGGAGTCCCTGGCCTACTCGGCCCAACAGGAGGACCTGCTGCGGGTGCGCTCACAGGACCGCCTCGCGGTGCAGGTGCCCACTGTCCTGCTCCAGGCACCCCCTTACGCCTCACGACGTCGCCTTGCGGCCGCCGAGCAGGCCTTCGGCCGGCTCGTGGTGCGCCGGGTGCCTCGCTCCGGGCACCTCATGGCCCAGGACGCGCCCCGGCAGGTGGCCCGGGCCGTGTGCGAGGTCCTCGACCTCGTCCTGCGCTGAGAGCGTGGTTCACTGACACGGCTGCGGGGCCCGTCACCCGGTGGCGACAGTCCCCGCAGCCGTGCAGGCCAGACCTGTTCGAGGGCTCAGCCCTCGACCTTCTGGGCGGCGGCACCGCCGGCAGGGGCGAAGCCCGCGGCCTCAGCGTCCTCGGCGGAGGCGAACCACACCTCGGCGACGGTGGCGTCGTACCAGCGCGAGCCGGGGACGTGGTACTTCATCGAGTCCTCGTTGCCCTTGACCTGGTGGTCGGCGTCGGGGGCCTCGGTGGAGCCCTCCGCAAGGCGGACGGCGCCGGCGTACTCGACGGCGGCCTGCTCGGCCGGGGCCTGGGCGGCGCTGTCCACAGCCTTCTCGGCGGCGCGCTTGGCGGTGGCCACGGCGTCGGCCACGACCTCCTTCTTGGCGACCGGCTCGAGGACGAGGGAGATGACGGCCATGGGCGCGTTGTCACCCTTGCGAGGCGCGACCTTGACGATGCGGGTGTAACCGCCCTCGCGGCCCTCGAGCTTGGGGGCGATCTCCTCGAAGAGACGGTAGACGGCGAACTTGTCCGTCACCTTGCGCAGGACCGTGCGGCGGGCGTGCAGGTCGCCGCGCTTGCCCTTGGTGATGAGCTTCTCGGCGTAGGGGCGCAGGCGGCGGGCGCGGGCCTCCGTCGTCGTGATCGACTCGTGGATGAAGAGCTGCGTGGCGAGGTTGGCCAGCATGTGGCGCTCGTGCTGGGCGGAGCCGCCCAGGCGGGGACCCTTGGTGGGGCGAGGCATTGTTGTCTCCTAGGTGAATGGCGAGCGGGGAGGCGCGGCTCAGGCCTGCTCGTCGCTGAACGTGGGGTTGGTGTAGTCGTCGTCCGCGATGTAGTCGGCCGGGGAGCCCTTGAGGGACAGACCCAGCTCGGCCAGCTTCAGCTTGATCTCGGAGATCGACTTGGCACCGAAGTTGCGGATGTCGAGCAGGTCCGCCTCGCTGCGCGCGACGAGCTCGCCGACGGTGAGGATGCCCTCGCGCTTGAGCGCGTTGGACGAGCGGGCCTGCAGGTCGAGCTCGTCGATCATGAGGGCGAGGTCCTGCTGGAGGGCCTGGTCCATCGGCGAGGGGCCGACCTCGATGCCCTCGGCCTCGACGTTGAGCTCACGGGCCAGGCCGAAGAGCTCGACGAGCGTCTTGCCGGCGGAGGCGAGCGCGTCACGAGGGGTGATCGAGGCCTTGGTCTCGACGTCCACCACGAGGCGGTCGAAGTCCGTGCGCTGCTCGACACGGGTGGCCTCGACCGCGTAGGAGACCTTCTTGACCGGCGAGTAGATGGAGTCCACGGGGATGCGGGAGATCTCCGCGTTCGGGTCCTTGTTCTGCGCCGCGGAGACGTAGCCGCGCCCGCGCTCGACCGTCAGCTCGATCTCGAGCTTGCCCTTCTCGTTGAGGGTGGCGATGACGAGGTCGGGGTTGTGGATCTCCACGCCGGCGGGCGGGGTGACGTCACCGGCGGTGACGACGCCCGGGCCGGACTTGCGCAGGTACATGACGACCGGCTCGTCGTTCTCGCTCGAGAGCACGATCTCCTTGATATTGAGGATGATCTGGGCGACATCCTCCTTGATCCCGGCGATGGTGCGGAACTCGTGGGGGACCCCGTCGATGCGCACGCTGGTCACGGCGGCGCCCGGGATGGACGACAGCAGCGTGCGGCGCAGGGAGTTACCGAGGGTGTAGCCGAAGCCGGGCTCAAGAGGCTCCAGGACGAACCGCGAGCGGCGGTCCTCCTCGATGACCTCCTCGGAGAGGGTGGGTCGCTGTGCGATGAGCACGTGGTTTCCTTTCGTGGCGGCGCCCGCTATATGACGCCGATCCTGCGGGATGTGGACGGTGGTCTCCAGGAGCCGGCCCGTCCGTGCCCGCCTACCAGGGGCGGGTGTGAGGAGCCGACGGCGTCGCGGGCCCGGGGGCACGGACGCCGTCGGCCTCAGTCGTCTCAGACGTGGCGGCGCTTGGGCGGGCGGCAGCCGTTGTGGGCCTGGGGCGTGACGTCGGAGATGGAGCCGACCTCAAGGCCGGCGGCCTGGAGGGAGCGGATCGCGGTCTCGCGGCCCGGGCCGGGGCCCTTGACGAAGACGTCGATCTTCTTCATGCCGTGCTCCTGCGCGCGACGCGCGGCGGCCTCGGCGGCGAGCTGGGCGGCGTAGGGCGTTGACTTGCGCGAGCCCTTGAAGCCGACCTGGCCGGAGGAGGCCCAGGCGATGACGGCACCGTGCGGGTCCGTGAGGGACACGATGGTGTTGTTGAAGGTGGACTTGATGTAGGCGTGGCCGTGGGTGACGTTCTTGCGGTCCTTGCGACGCGTCTTGCGCACGGCGGTGCGGCTCTTGGGAGGCATGTTTCCTTCTTCGATCTAGGTCGTCGTTCCATGGCGGGCAGCCGTGCCCGCGCTCATGGACTGCTGCTTACTTGGCCTTCTTCTTACCGGCCACGGTGCGCTTGGGGCCCTTGCGGGTGCGCGCGTTGGTCTTGGTGCGCTGGCCGTGCACCGGCAGGTGACGGCGGTGGCGCAGGCCCTGGTAGCAGCCGATCTCGATCTTGCGGCGGATGTCAGCCTGGACCTCGCGGCGCAGGTCGCCCTCCACCTGGTAGCTCGCGTCGATGTGGTTGCGCAGCAGGACGAGCTCGTCCTCGGTGAGGTCCTTGACGCGGGTGTCGGGGTTGACGCCCGTCGCCGCGAGGGTCTCGTCCGCACGGGTGCGGCCGATCCCGAAGATGTACGTAAGGGCGACCTCAACCCGCTTCTCGCGAGGCAGGTCAACACCTGAAATACGTGCCACGGTGTGGTTCTCCTGTGTGCTCCCGGAGGTCGTCGCCCACCTCCCCCGCCGCGGTCGCGGCGGCCCCGGCCTCCAGGAACCGGGGGTTGCTCACCGTCGGCGAGCTGGGGTGGGTGCTTGTGGGTGGCCGCCCCGACGGCGGCCGTCAGCGCCTGGGCTCAGCCCTGGCGCTGCTTGTGCCGCGGGTTCTCGCAGATGACCATGACGCGGCCGTGGCGACGGATCACCTTGCAGCTGTCACAGATCTTCTTGACGCTCGGCTTGACCTTCATGATGTTCCTCCGTCATCCCCGTGCGGGGAGGACTGTCACTTGTACCGGTAGACGATGCGACCGCGCGTGAGGTCGTAGGGGCTCAGCTCCACGACCACGCGGTCCTCGGGGAGGATGCGGATGTAGTGCTGCCGCATCTTGCCGGAGATGTGCGCGAGCACGACGTGCCCGTTGCTCAGCTCCACCCGGAACATCGCGTTCGGAAGGGCCTCGACGACCGATCCCTCGACCTCGATGACGCCATCCTTCTTAGCCATGTTCCTCCGTCGGTGCTTGCTCGCTCAAGTTCCTCCGACGACGTCGCCGTCGGACGACGCGCCCTGTGCCCCTGCTCCCAGCAGGTGCCGTGTGCAGGACCGTAGGGCGCACCGGCCCTTAACAATACGGCAGGGCCACGGGGGCCACTACGCGAGATCCGGCACAGTGACGGTGTTTCCGGCCACAGGCCGGACCCGGCCGGCGTGCTCAGGCCCGGCCGGCGCGTCCGGCGCTGGAGCGTCGCGTCTCCTCCTGCTCGGCGACGAGCTGCCCCCACTGCGGGCCGGCCTGGCGCCACGGCACCTCGGGCAGGAGGACGAAGCAGGTCCCGGCGGCGCGCATACGCGCACCGTGGGCGGCGCAGCGGCCCAGGAAGTCCTCCATGGCCCGGGCGTGCTCCGCCTCGCCCACGGGCAGGCCCGGGCTCCAGCCCACCTCGGCCGTGCCGAGCAGGCGGGGCAGCAGCAGCATCTCGACGTCCTCCACGCCCCGGGCGGTCTCCGCCCACAGCGTCGCCTCGACGCCCTCGACGCAGGAGCGGCCCACGCCCTCGACGAGCGACGCCGGGTCCCAGTCGCGGGCGGCACGCAGGTCCAGCACCCCGGCCCAGTCCAGCCCCAGGGGGGCCTGCTCGTCCCAGGCCATGTCGAGGTAGGCGTGCGTGCACGGCGACATGATGAAGCGGGCCCCCTGCTCGGCTGCCCGGCGCTGGCCGGCGGCCGCCTCCTCTCCGCGCACGTCCCACAGCTGCAGCTGCATCGGCGTGGCGCCGCCCAGGGGGTCCTGGTCACCGCCCTGGGCGGACCACGCCTCGTTCCAGCCCACGGGCACGCGCCCGCGCTCGCGCACGACCTCGCAGGCCCAGCTCAGCAGCTCGGCGTAGGCGGAGCCCGGCCCCATGCCGTAGCGCTCGGCCATCGCCCAGGGCTCGTCGCCGCCCAGGTGCACGCGCCTGCCCTCGGGGTCGAGGTCCATCACCTGGGTGAGGACGTGGCGGATGAAGGCGCGCGTGGCCGGGGCGTGGGGGTCGAGGTAGGAGAAGCCGACGATGATGCTGCCGTCCGCCGGGGCGGTGGGCGCCTGGGGGACGCTCTCGTGGGAGCTGCCCGGGGTGCACAGGCCGGGCAGGGCGTGCAGGGCGGCGCCCACGTGGCCGGGCACGTCGATCTCGGGGATGAGCTCGACCCCCCGCGAGCGGCAGAAGGACACGATCCTGCGGTAGTCCTCCTGCGTGTACCAGCCCGGGCGCCCTGCCCGGCCGGACCAGGCGCTCTGGGTGACAGCCGTGCGCCCCGAGACCTGCGTGAGCAGGGTGTAGTCGTGGGGGTCGTGCGCGGCCCGGCCCTCGTTGGTGATCTCCAGGCGCCAGCCCTGGTCATCGACGAGGTGCAGGTGCAGGACGTTGATCTTCAGCAGGCTGACGGTCTCGACGACGCGCAGCAGCTCGTCCACGTCCAGGAAGCTGCGGGCGACGTCGATCATGACGCCGCGGTGCGCCCAGCACGGGGCGTCCTCGACCCGGGCGCCGGGCACCAGGGCGAGCTCCTCGGCGTCGGCGGGGCCCCACGCCGCCCCGCCTGGGTCCATGACGCGTGGCGGCAGCAGCTGCAGGAGCGTGCGCACGGCGTTGAGCAGGCCGACTCGGGTCTGGGCGCGCAGCACGACGCCCGTGGGCGCGCAGTCGAGCGTGTAGCCCTCCGGCCCGAGCCCCGCCTGAGCGTCGAGCAGGAGCACGAGCGCGCCGGCGGGTCCGCTGGGCTCGTGCGCCTGTGGCAGGGGCTCGACGCCGCCGCTCCAGCCCAGGCCGGTCCGCAGCCTCAGGGCCAGCATCCCGGCGGCCTCCTCGGCGCCCTCCTGGCACAGCAACGGCGTGCTCCGACGCAGCGTGAAGCCGGCGGGGCGCAGCTCGAGGCTGCGCGGGGCGGGCACGACCCTGACGGGTGGCACGAGGGGGGCGAGGGTGGTGTCCTCCATGGGGCGAAGCGTAGTGGCGCGCTGGAGGTGGCCGGCGCCGGGGCCAGCGCTGCTCAGCGCAGCGGCTTGGGCTCGATGCCGTAGGCGCTCAGGCCCTCGACACCGCCGTCGGGCGCGGTGAGGACCCACACGCCGCCGGGGACGACGGCCACCGTGTGCTCCCACTGCGCCGCCCTGGAGCCGTCCTCGGTGACAACCGTCCAGCCGTCGTCGAGCTCGCGCACCCTCGGCGAGCCGGCGGTGAGCATGGGCTCGATGGCCAGGACCATGCCCGCTCGCAGCCTGGGCCCCTTGCGCCTGACGGAGTAGTTGAGCACGTCGGGCGCCATGTGCATGGCCGTGCCGATGCCGTGGCCGACGTACTCCTCGAGGATGCCCAGGCGGTGTCCGTGCTCCTGGGCGGTGGCCTCCACGACCTCCTCGACGGCGTCACCGATGGCGTTGAGGCGGGTGCCGCGGCCGGTCGTGACGCCGGCTGCCGCGCGGGCGACGGCGGCGATCGCCGCCCACAGGGCGTTGCGGGTGGTGGTGTCCAGCACGCGGTCGCTGTCGGTGGCGTAGCGCCCGCCGACGACGGTGGTGAAGGCTGCGTCGCCGTGCCACTGGGTGCCGTCCTCGTCCAGGACGTAGGCGCCGCAGTCGAAGGTGATGAGGTCGCCCTCAGCGAGGACCCGCTCACCCGGGATCGCGTGGACCACCTCGTCGTTGACGCAGGTGCACACGGTGGCCGGGTAGCCGTAGTAGCCGAGGAAGTTCGAGTGAGCCCCGGCGCGGGAGATGACCTCGGCGCACACGGCGTCAAGCTCTGCGGTGGTGACGCCGGGTCGCACGGCCTCACGCAGGGCGGCGTGGACGTCGGCGACGACGAGCCCGGCGCGGCGCATGTGGCGCACCTGGTCCGGGGTCTTGATCTGGATCTGCTCGCGTCCGATCACGGTGGGGTCCTTCCAGCGGGTACGGCTGTCGCTGCCGGGCGTGAGGCGGACGGCGGGCCACCCGCAGGTGGGGGTGGCCCGCCGAGGTGGTGCCTCAGGCGCTCACGCCGGCCTTGGCGAGAGCGGTCATGATGCGGTCGGTGACCTCGTCGAGAGCGCCGATGCCGTCCACGCTCACGAGCAGCCCCTTGTCCGCGTAGATCGCGGCCAGCGGCTGGGTCTGCTCGGCGTAGACCTCGAGGCGGCGGCGGATGACCTCCTCGGTGTCGTCGGCACGGTTCTGCTCGGTGGCGCGCTTGAGCAGCCGGGCGACGACCACCTCGGAGTCGGCCGTGATCTCGAGGACGACGTCGAGGGCGAGGCCGTCGCTGGCGAGCATGTCCTCGAGCTCGTGGACCTGGGCCTCGGTGCGCGGGTAGCCGTCCAGGAGGAAGCCCTGGGCGGCGTCGTCCTGGCCGATGCGGTCCTTGACCATGGCGTTGGTGACTGAGTCGGGGACGTACTCGCCCTTGTCCATGTAGGACTTGGCGAGGGTGCCGAGCTCGGTGGCGCCGGCGACGTTGGCGCGGAAGATGTCACCGGTGGAGATGGCGGGAATGCCCAGGCGCTCGGCGATGCGGGCAGCCTGGGTGCCCTTGCCGGCCCCGGGGGGGCCGAGGAGGACCATACGTGCGCTCATGAGAGGAACCCTTCGTAGTGGCGCTGCTGGAGCTGGGAGTTGATCTCCTTGACCGTCTGGAGGCCGACCCCCACCATGATGAGGATCGTCGTGCCGCCGAACGGCAGGTTGTGGGACAGGCCGAGCCAGATGACCGCAGCGGTCGGAAGCAGGGCCAGGGCGAGCAGGTACACGGAGCCTGCGGTGGTCACCCGGTTGATGACGTGGGTGAGGTAGCGAACGGTGGGCTCCCCCGCCCGGATGCCGGGGATGAAGCCGCCGTACTTCCTCATGTTGTCGGCGATCTCCTCGGGGTTGAAGGTGATGGCCGTGTAGAAGAAGGCGAAGAAGAGGATGAGCAGGCCGTAGCCGACGAGGTAGACGGTGTCCGTCTGGGAGAAGTTGTCCATGACCCAGCGCACCCACCGCGACTGCTGGTTGCCGAACTGGGCGACGAGCTGGGGCATGGCCAGGATGGAGGAGGCGAAGATGACGGGGATGACGCCTGCGGTGTTGATCTTGATCGGGATGTAGGTGGTGGACCCGCCGTACTGGCGGCGCCCGACCATGCGCTTGGCGTACTGCACGGGGATGCGGCGCGAGGCCTGCTCGATGAAGACGACGGCGAGGGTGGCCAGGAGGATGACGGCCAGCACCGTGAGGAACTTGGCGACGCCGTTGTTCGTGCCGATGATCGACAAGAGGTTCTGCGGCATGCGGGCCACGATGGAGGTGAAGATGAGCAGGGACATGCCGTTGCCGATGCCGCGCTCGGTGATGAGCTCACCCAGCCACATGATCAGGCCCGTGCCCGCCGTCATCGTGAGAATCATGAGGGCGAGGTCGAGGGGCGAGTGGTTGGGGATCACCGAGACCGTGCACGTGGGGAACAGGGTGTTTGAGGCCGCCGTGGCCACGATTGTGGAGGACTGCAGGACTCCCAGGCCGATGGTGAGGTAGCGCGTGTACTGCGTGAGGGTGGCGTTGCCGGCCTGCCCCTCCTTGTGCAGCTCCTCGAAGCGCGGGATGACCACGCGCAGGAGCTGGATGATGATGGAGGCCGTGATGTAGGGCATGATGCCCAGCGCGAAGACACTCAGCTGGAGCAGCGCCCCTCCGGAGAAGACGTTGATAAGGCCCAGCAGGCCCGCATCCTGGCTCTGGCCGACGCACACCTGGACGTTGCCGATGTCCACACCTGGGGTCGGCAGCACGGAGCCGAGCCGGAACAGGGCCATGATGCCCAGGGTGAAGAGGAGCTTTCCCCTGAGGTCGGGCGTGCGGAACGCCTGCATGAACGCACTGAGCACTCGTACTCCTGTTGTCGCTGCTGGGCACGGGCCTGTCGCAGGGCCCGTGGCACGGCACACACGGGGCCGCGGTGAGGTCCGGTGCCTGGTTGGGCACCGTGCGTACCCTACCGCGCGCGGCCACGGCCCTGAACCTGGCGAGGGCGCCACGGCGGTGGGGATCGGTCACGTGGGGTGCCTGACGGCCGTAGGCCCTTGCCACCAGGCGGGCTGGTGGCAAGGGCCTACGGGGGATACGCGCTGGCGGTGTCTCAGCGGGTGCTGAGGGTGCCGCCGGCAGCCTCGATCTTCTCCTTGGCGGAGGCGGACCAGGCGTCCACGGTGAGCTCGAGCCTGACCGTGACGTCGCCGGTGCCCAGGACCTTGACGAGCTGGCCGCCGCGGACGGCGCCCTTGGCGACGAGGTCCTCGACCGTGACGGTGCCACCCTGCGGGAACAGCTCGGCGATGCGGCCGACGTTCACGGGCTGGAACTCCACACGGTTGGGGTTGCGGAAGCCACGGAGCTTGGGCAGGCGCATGTGCAGCGGCATCTGGCCGCCCTCGAAGCCGGCCTTGACCTGGTAGCGGGCCTTGGTGCCCTTGGTGCCGCGGCCGGCGGTCTTGCCCTTGGAGCCCTCACCGCGGCCGACGCGGGTCTTGGCCTTCTTCGAGCCAGGAGCCGGACGCAGGTGGTGCAGCTTGACGACCTGCACCTTCTCCTCGCTGTTCTTGGTGTCAGCCATCTTCTCAGGCCTCCTCAACGGTGACGAGGTGCGCCACCGTGGCGATCATGCCGCGCACAGTGGGGCTGTCCTCACGCACGACGGACTGGCGGATCTTGCGCAGGCCGAGGGAGCGCAGGGTCTCGCGCTGGCGGTGGGTGCCACCGATGCCGGAGCGGACCTGGGTCACCTTGAGCTGCTTGGTGGTGGTCTCAGCCATCACGCCTCAACTCCTTCAGCGGCCTTCTCGGCCTCCTTCTTCTCAGCCTCGGCGCGCCTGTCGGCCTCGCCCTCGGCGCGGGCGCGCAGCATGGACTGCGGCGCCACGGCCTCCAGGGGCAGGCCTCGGCGGGCGGCAACGCCCTCCGGCTGCTCGAGCTTCTTGAGCGCGTCCACCGTCGCGTGGACGATGTTGATCGCGTTCGAGGAGCCGAGGGACTTCGACAGGATGTCGTGGATGCCGGCGCAGTCCAGCACGGCGCGCACGGGGCCTCCAGCGATAACACCGGTACCGGGGGAGGCGGGGCGCAGGAGGACGACTCCGGCGGAGTCGTCGCCCTGGACCAGGTGCGGGATGGTGCGGCGGATCATCGGGACGTGGAAGAAGTTCTTCTTCGCGACCTCGACGGCCTTGGCGATGGCGGCGGGAACTTCCTTCGCCTTGCCGTAGCCGACGCCGACCGTGCCCTCGCCGTCACCGACGACGACGAGCGCCGTGAAGGTGAAGCGGCGGCCGCCCTTGACGACCTTGGACACGCGGTTGATGGTGACGACGCGCTCGATGTACCTGTCGTCATTGCCGCGGCCGTTGTTGCGGTCGCGGCGGTCGTTGTTGCGGTCACGACGCCCGCGGCCCTCGCCGCGGTTCTCGCCGTTGCGGGCCGAGCCGTCGGACGACGCGGACCTGTCTCGCTGCGGTGCAGCCATCAGATTCTCCTTAGCTTTCGTCCGGGTCAGAGCTTCAGGCCGCCCTCGCGGGCGCCCTCCGCAACGGCCGCGACACGGCCGTGGTACTTGTTGCCGCCGCGGTCGAAGACGACCGCCTCGATGCCCAGGGCCTTGGCGCGCTCGGCGACGAGCTCGCCGACCTTGCGGGCGGCGCCGACCTTGTGACCCTCGACGCCCTTGACGGCCTCCTCGAGGGTGCTGGCCGAGCACAGGGTGTGGCCGATGGTGTCGTCGATGACCTGCGCCACCATGTGGCGGTTGGAGCGGGTGACGACGAGGCGGGGGCGCTCGGGGGTGCCGTTGACGCGCTTGCGCACACGCTGGTGGCGGATCTTGCGGGCGATGGTCTTGGACTTGCCCCTCTTGATCGCGTAAGCCATGGTCACTTACCAGCCTTTCCGACCTTGCGGCGCACGTTCTCGCCGGCGTAGCGCACGCCCTTGCCCTTGTAGGGCTCCGGCGGACGGATCTTGCGGATGTTCGCGGCGACCTCGCCAACCTGCTCCTTCGAGATGCCAAAGACGGCGATCTTGAGGTTGCCGTTGACGGTGAGCGTGATGCCCTCGGGGGCCTCGACGACGACCGTGTGCGAGAAGCCGAGAGACAGCTCGATGCCGGTGCCCTTCTGGGCGGCGCGGTAACCGGTGCCGACGATCTCGAGGTTCTTGGTGTAGCCCTCGGTGACGCCGACGACCATGTTGGCGATGAGCGTGCGCGACAGCCCGTGCAGGGAGCGCGACTGGCGCTCGTCGTCGGGACGGGTGACGAGGATGGAGCCATCCTCCTGGCGGCTGACGCTCAGGGGCGCGGCGATGGTGCGCGTCAGGGTGCCCTTGGGGCCCGTGACGGTCACGTCGTTGCCGTCGATGATGACGTCCACTCCGGCGGGAACCGGAACGGGGAGACGTCCAATACGAGACATTGCTATTCCTCCGTTCCTGTGCTCACCAGACGTAGGCGAGGACTTCGCCGCCCACGCCCTTGGACTCTGCCTGCCGGTCGGTCAGAAGACCGGAGGAGGTGGACAGGATCGCCACCCCGAGGCCACCAAGGACCTTCGGCAGGTTGTTGGACTTGGCGTAGACGCGCAGGCCGGGCTTGGAGACGCGTTTGAGGCCCTGGATGGCCCTCTGGCGGTTGGCTCCGTACTTGAGGCTCAGCGTGAGCGTCTTGCCGACCTCGGCGTCGGTCACCTCGTACCCGGCGATGTAGCCCTCGGACTTGAGCATCGAAGCGATGTTGACCTTGAGCTTGCTCGACGGCATGGACACGGCGTCGTGGTAGGCGTTGTTGGCGTTGCGCAGACGGGTCAGCATGTCTGCGATCGGGTCTGTCATAGTCATGAGTGGGCCTCAGCCCTTCCTCGTCGTGGTTTCCTCGCGGACCTGCGACGTAAGTTCTTACCAGCTGGACTTGCTCACGCCCGGGAGCTGGCCGGTCAGGGCCATCTCACGCAGGCAGATACGGCACAGGCCGAACTTGCGGTACACGGAGTGCGGGCGGCCGCAGCGCTGGCAGCGCGTGTAGGCGCGGACGCCGAACTTCGGCTTGCGGTTCGCCTTCTCGATGAGAGCGGTCTTGGCCATGTCACTTCTCCTTGAAGGGGAAGCCGAGCTGCTTGAGCAGCGAGCGGGCCTCCTCGTCGGTCTTGGCGGTGGTCACCACGGTGATGTCCATGCCGCGCACGCGGTCGATGGAGTCGGCGTCGATCTCGTGGAACACGGACTGCTCGGTCAGACCGAAGGTGTAGTTGCCGTTGCCGTCGAACTGCTTGGGGCTCAGGCCGCGGAAGTCGCGGATGCGCGGCAGCGAGATCGAGATGAGGCGGTCGAGGAACTCCCACATGCGGTCGCCGCGCAGCGTCACGTGCGCGCCGATGGGCATGCCCTCACGCAGCTTGAACTGCGCGATGGACTTGCGGGCCTTGGTGACCTGCGGCTTCTGGCCGGTGATGGCGGCCAGGTCGCGCACGGCGCCCTCGATCATCTTGGAGTCGTGGGCCGCCTCGCCGACGCCCATGTTGACGACGACCTTGACGACGCGGGCGACCTCCATCACGTTGCCGTGCTGGAACTCGGTGCGCAGGGCGGGCTGCACCTGCTCGGTGTACTTCACCTTGAGGCGGGGGGTGGTGTTCTCAGACATGGTCACAGGTCCTCCCCGGACTTCTTCGCGTAGCGCACGCGAACGGTCCGCGCGGCGCCGTTGGGGCGGGTGCCCTCCTCGACGCGGAAGCCCACGCGGGTGCGCTTACCCTTGGCCTTGGCGTCGTAGATCATGACGTTGGACACGTGGATCGGGGCCTCGACGGTCTCGATGCCACCGGTGCGGGCGCCCTGAGCGGACTGGCCCACCTTGGTGTGCTTGGTGACGCGCTGGACGCCCTCGACGATGACGCGGTCCTGGGTGGGGCGGACCTCGAGGACGCGCCCGACCTTGCCCTTGTCCTTGCCGGCGATGACGATGACCTGGTCGCCCTTCTTGATGCGTGCCATGTTCAGATCACCTCCGGGGCGAGAGAGACGATGCGCATGAACTTCTTCTCGCGAAGCTCACGGCCCACGGGGCCGAAGATGCGCGTGCCGCGGGGCTCACCGTCGGCGTTCTTGAGGATGACGGCGGCGTTCTCGTCGAAGCGGATGTACGAGCCGTCCGGGCGGCGGCGCTCCTTGCGGGTGCGCACGACGACCGCCTTGACGACGTCGCCCTTCTTGACGTTGCCGCCGGGGATGGCGTCCTTGACGGTAGCGACGATCGTGTCGCCGATACCCGCATAGCGACGACCGGAGCCGCCGAGAACACGGATGCAAAGGATCTCCTTGGCACCGGTGTTGTCGGCGACCTTGAGTCGCGACTCCTGCTGGATCATTGAGTGTTCTCCTGTCGTCGAGCCGGTTCTCGCCGTCCCGGTGTGGGGCACGAGCCTGGCCGAACGTTCTTTCGGTCTTGCGTGCTCCTCCCCCGCCCGGGGGCGAGGGGGCCTTGGTACGCGGGTCCCACCAGACACAGGCGCAGGGAGCACGAGGTCTCTGGCGGGCGCACCTTCGGCGCACGCAACTCCCACAGCCTAGTCGAGGCCGTCAGGGCGCGGAACCTGGGGCGGTGGCCACCGCCTGTGCCCTTGCTCACCGGGCAGCCACGCTCCCGCGGCGGGCAGGTGCCAGGCCGCGGCGTCGCTGCGTCCACGACGCCGCCAGCACGACGACGCCGTCGCCGCCCACGGGGGACGGCGACGGCGTCGCGATGGCTGAGGTCAGCGGCAGGTCACTTGGCCCGCTCGGCGATCTCGACCAGGCGCCAGTGCTTGGTGGCGCTCAGCGGCCGGGTCTCCATGATGACGACGAGGTCACCGGGGTGCGCCTCGTTGTGCTCGTCGTGGACCTTGACCTTCTTCGAGCGACGGAGGACCTTGCCGTAGAGGGAGTGCTTGTAGCGCTCCTCGAGCTCGACGACGATGGTCTTGTCCATCTTGTCCGACACGACGTAGCCGCGACGGACCTTGCGCTGAGGACGCGCGTCCTCGACGACGGGGGTGGTGTTCTGCTCGCTCACTTGGACTCCTCCGTGCTCGGAGCGGTACGGATGCCGAGCTCACGCTCGCGCACGATGGTGTGGATGCGGGCGATGTCGCGGCGCACGGCCTTGAGACGGCCGTGGTCCTCGAGCTGGCCGGTCGCCGAGGCGAACCGGAGGCTGAAGAGCTCGGCCTTGGCCTTGGAGAGCTCCTCGGTCAGTCGCTCGTTATCCATGGCGTCGAGGTCGGTGGGGGTCAGCCCCTGGGAACCGATAGCCATCAGACGTCACCACCCTCACGTGTCACGAAACGGGTCTTCATCGGAAGCTTGTGCTGTGCGCGACGCATGGCCTCGCGGGCGAGGGCCTCGTCCACGCCGCCCAGCTCGAACAGGATGCGTCCGGGCTTGACGTTGGCGATCCACCACTCGGGAGCACCCTTACCGGAACCCATGCGGGTCTCGGCCGGCTTCTTGGTCAGCGGGCGGTCCGGGAAGATGTTGATCCACACCTTGCCGCCACGCTTGATGTGGCGGGTCATGGCGATACGGGCCGCCTCGATCTGGCGGTTGGTGATGTAGGCGGGCTCGAGGGCCTGGATGCCGTAGTCACCGAAGGCGACGCGGTTGCCGCCCTTGGACATGCCCGAGCGGTGCGGGCGGTGCTGCTTGCGGAACTTGGTCCGGCGAGGGATGAGCACGGCTCAGGCCTCCGTTCCCTGGTCTGCGGCAGCGTTCTCGGCGGCCGGCGCCTGCTCGGCCTGCTGCTCGTTGTGACGCGGGGCGCGCTCGCCTCGGCGCTCGCCACGGCCGCCGCGGCGGTCGTTGCGCCCGCCACGGCGCTGGCCGGCCTCGGCCTGCTGACGGGCGAACTCGCGCTCCGTCATGTCGCCCTTGTAGATCCAGACCTTGACGCCGAGACGTCCGAAGGTGGTCTTGGCCTCGTAGAAGCCGTAGTCGATGTTCGCGCGCAGGGTGTGCAGCGGCACACGGCCCTCACGGTAGAACTCGCTGCGGCTCATCTCGGCGCCGCCGAGGCGGCCGGAGCACTGGACACGGATGCCCTTGGCGCCGGCGCGCATGGCAGACTGCATGCCCTTGCGCATGGCACGGCGGAAGGAGACTCGGCTGGCGAGCTGCTCCGCGATGCCCTGGGCGACGAGCTGCGCGTCGAGGTCGGGGTTCTTGACCTCGAGGATGTTGAGCTGGACCTGCTTGCCGGTCAGCTTCTCGAGCTGGCCGCGCAGGCGCTCGGCCTCGGCGCCGCGGCGGCCGATGACGATGCCCGGGCGGGCGGTGTGCAGATCGACGCGCACGCGGTCACGCGTGCGCTCGATGTCCACCTTGGAGATGCCCGCGCGCTCCATGCCGTCGGCCATGAGGCGGCGGATCTTGACATCCTCCTCAACGAAGTCGCGGTAGCGCTGACCGGGCTTCGTGGAGTCGGCGAACCAGCGCGAGCGGTGGTCCGTCGTGATGCCCAGGCGGAACCCGGTCGGGTTGACCTTGTGCCCCATTACCGGGCTCCTTCCTTCTTCGCGGAGTCGGCCCTGTCGCCGACGATGACGGTGATGTGGCTGGTGCGCTTGAGGATCCGGCCGGCGCGCCCCTGGGCGCGGGGACGGAAACGCTTGAGGGTCGGGCCCTCGTCAGCGAACACCTCGGTGATGTACAGCGAGCTCTCGTCGAACCGCTCGCCGGCACGCTCGGCCTTGACCCGGGCGTTGGCGATGGCGGACTCGATGACCTTGCGCACCGGCACCGCAGCGGCCTGCGGGGCGAAACGGAGCACGTTGATGGCCTCGAGGGCGTTCTTGCCGCGGACGACGTCCACGACGCGACGGGCCTTCATCGGCGTGCAGCGCACGTACTTGGCCTGCGCCTTGGCTTCCATGTTCTCTGCCTCTCTGACTTCCGTCGGCGTCAGCGACGCGACTTGCGGTCGTCCTTGACGTGCCCGCGGAAGGTACGGGTCGGAGCGAACTCGCCGAGCTTGTGGCCCACCATGGACTCGGTGACGAAGACCGGGACGTGCTTGCGACCGTCGTGGACGGCGAAGGTGTGTCCGAGGAAGTCCGGCGTGATGACCGAACGACGGGACCAGGTCTTGATGACGTTCTTGGTGCCCTTCTCGTTCTGGGCGTCCACCTTCTTCATGAGGTGGTCGTCGACGAAGGGACCCTTCTTCAGGCTGCGCGGCATATCAGGCTCCTATCAGCGCTTCTTGCCGGTCCGACGACGACGCACGATGAGGCGGTCGCTGGACTTGTTGGGACGGCGGGTACGGCCCTCGGGCTTGCCCCACGGGGAGACAGGGTGACGGCCACCGGAGGTGCGGCCCTCACCACCACCGTGCGGGTGGTCAACCGGGTTCATGACGACACCGCGGACGGTCGGGCGCACGCCCTTCCAGCGCATGCGGCCGGCCTTGCCCCAGTTGATGTTGGACTGCTCGGCGTTGCCGACCTCACCGACCGTGGCGCGGCAGGCGGCCTCGACGTTGCGGATCTCGCCGGAGGGCATGCGCAGCTGCGCGTACTTGCCCTCCTTGGCGACGAGCTGCACCGAGGTGCCGGCGCTGCGGGCGATCTTGGCGCCGCCACCGGGGCGCAGCTCGACGGCGTGCACCACCGTGCCGGTGGGGATGTGGCGCAGCGGCAGGTTGTTGCCGGGCTTGATGTCGGCGTTCGGGCCGGCCTCGACGACGTCGCCCTGGGCGAGCTTGTTCGGGGCGATGATGTAGCGCTTCTCGCCGTCGGCGTAGTGCAGCAGGGCGATGCGGGCGGTGCGGTTGGGGTCGTACTCGATGTGAGCGACCTTGGCCGGCACGCCGTCCTTGTCGTGGCGGCGGAAGTCGATGACGCGGTAGGCGCGCTTGTGGCCGCCGCCCTTGTGGCGGGTGGTGACACGGCCACTGTTGTTGCGGCCGCCGGACTTGCTCAGCGGGCGCACGAGGGACTTCTCGGGCTCGCTGCGCGTGATCTCGACGAAGTCGGCCACGGAGGAGCCACGACGTCCCGGCGTCGTCGGCTTGTACTTACGGATTCCCATGTCGTTTCTTTACCTTCCGTGTCACTCAGCCACGTCGCCAAAGATGTCGATGGTCCCCTCACGCAGCGTGACGATCGCGCGCTTGGTGGCCTTCGTCCTGCCCAGGCCGGTGCGGGTCCGGCGGACCTTGCCCGGGCGGTTCTGGGTGTTCACGGACTCGACCTTGACGCCGAAGATGGACTCGACGGCCATCTTGATCTCGGTCTTGTTCGAGCCCGGCGCGACGAGGAACGTGTACTGGCCACGGTCCATGCAGGCGTAGGACTTCTCGGAGACGACCGGCGCGACGATGACGTCGCGGGGGTTCTTGCTCTTCTCGAGGCTCACTTGGACTCCTCCTCGCCCTTGCCGAGGAAGGTGTCCAGGGCGGCGGCAGTGAAGACGACGTCGTCGTTGACGAGAACGTCGTAGGTGTTGAGCTGGTCGGCCCAGGTCACGAGGACGTCGGGCAGGTTGCGCAGGCTCAGGACGGACAGGGTGTCCGTGCGCTCGACCACCACGAGGGCCTTGCGGTCCGTGAGGTTGCGCAGGCCGGACAGGGCGCCCTTGGTAGAGGGCGTCTCGGAGGCCAGGAACTCGGTGATGACGTGGAGGCGGCCGTTGCGGGCGCGGTCAGACAGGGCGCTGCGCAGGGCGGCGGCCTTCATCTTCTTGGGGGTGCGCTGGGAGTAGTCGCGCGGCTGCGGGCCGTGCACGACGCCACCGCCGACGAACTGCGGGGCGCGGGTCGAGCCCTGGCGGGCGCGGCCGGTTCCCTTCTGGCGGTAGGGCTTGCGGCCACCGCCGCGGACGGCACCGCGGTTCTTGGTGGCGTGGGTGCCCTGGCGGGCCGCGGCGAGCTGGGCCACGACCACCTGGTGCATGAGGGGGATGTTGAGCTCGACGTCGAAGACCTCGGCGGGCAGCTCGGCCGTGCCGGTCTTCTGACCCGTGGAGTCAACGATGTCAACGGAGAGAACGTCAGCCATGGTGTCAGGCTCCCTTCACCGCGGTGCGGACGACGACGACCGAGCCCTTGGGGCCGGGGATGGCGCCGTTGACGAGGATGACACCCTTGTCGGCGTCCACGCCGCGAACCTTGAGGTTCTGGACGGTGGTGGTCGCGTGGCCCATGCGGCCGGCCATGCGCAGACCCTTGAAGATGCGGCCCGGGGTGGCGCAGGCGCCGACGGAGCCGGGCTTGCGGTGGTTGCGGTGCGCACCGTGCGAGGCAGAGACGCCCTTGAAGCCGTGGCGCTTCATCACACCCGCGAAGCCCTTGCCCTTGGAGGTGCCCTGGACGTCCACGAGCTGGCCGACCTCGAAGACGTCGGCGGTGAGCTCCTGGCCCGGGGTGAACTCGCAGGCGAGGGAGGTGCGGATCTCGGCGACGTGGCGGCGCGGGGCGACACCGGCCTTGGCGAAGTGGCCCTGGAGGGGCTTGGTGACCTTGCGCTCGTCGATCTCACCGAAGGCGAGCTGGACGGCCTCGTAGCCGTCGGTCTCGACGTTGCGGACCTGGGTCACGACGTTGGTGTCGACGCGGACCACGGTGACGGGACGCATGATGCCGTTCTCGTCCCAGATCTGCGTCATGCCGAGCTTGGTGCCGAGCAGCGCCTTGGCAGGCGCGGCCGGAGCCGGCTGGTTAAGCGTAGTCATGGCTTCAGTCCTCAGAGCTTGATCTCGATGTTGACGTCCGCGGGCAGGTCGAGGCGCATAAGCGAGTCGACGGCCTTGGGGGTCGGGTCGATGATGTCGATCAGCCGCTTGTGCGTGCGCATCTCGAAGTGCTCACGGCTGTCCTTGTACTTGTGGGGCGACCGGATGACGCAGAACACGTTCTTCTCGGTCGGCAGCGGCACCGGGCCCACGACCGTCGCACCTGCGCGGGTCACGACGTCGACGATCTTGCGCGCCGAGCTGTCGATGACCTCGTGGTCGTAGGACTTGAGCCGGATGCGGATCTTCTGTCCCGCCATGGCGCCTAACCTCTCTTGCTTTCGGCGACCGGTCCACGCGCTCGGGCGTGTCGCTCACGCGACCTGCTCACACGCACTCACTGTTGAGGATGAGGGACCGGTCTGGACACACGGAAACCCGGTGGTCACCGGGTCCGTCAGACTGGTTCCCGGGGCTACCCCGGGAGGTGGCCGGAGCGCTGGCGCGCACCGGCTAGGCAACGCTATCAGCGCCGCCTCCGGTGCGGGAGGCCGAGTCGGCTTCTGCGCCTGTGAGACCGCCCACCCGGTCCACGCGCTCGGGCGTGTCGCCCGGTCCGGTGGCCGTCCGCCGCGCTGCGGTGCCTGGGCCACCCGGTCGCGGTGCCGGGCCGCGCTCGGCGGGGCCGCGCCCGGCCTGCCAGACGTACAGGGCCACGAGGCCCAGGCCGACGGCGAGCCACAGCAGCCACCAGGGACGTCCGGGCACGTCGGGTGCGGCGCCCGCCGTGGCCACGTCCTGCGCGGGCGTGGGCAGGACCCGCTCGCCGGTGACGAGGATGCGGTGGCTGTTGATCCCCAGCGGGGTGCAGGTGACGAGGGTGACGAGGTCCTTGCCCTCGACGGCCCGCAGGGCCTCGGTCTGCTCGGGCTCGACCACCTTGGTGCCGGTGACCCGGTAGGTGAGGACCTCGCCGAGGACCTCGAGGGTGAAGGTGTCGCCGGGCTCGACCTGGTCGAGGTGGGTGAACATGGTGGCGCTGGCCAGGCCGCGGTGGCCGGTGATGACGGCGCGGGTGCCCTCGCCGCCGACGGGCAGGGAGGTGCCCTCCAGGTGGCCGAGCCCCTGCAGGAGGGTGGCGTCGGTGGTGCCGTGGTAGACGGGCAGGTCGAGGTCGATGGAGGGGATCCGCAGGCGCGCCATGAGGCCGGAGCCGTTGACGTCGAGGAGGGCGTGGTAGCCGAGGCTCGTGGCGGTGCTGGTGCCGTTGCCGGTGGGGACGTGGGTGCCCGCCTCAAGCACGGCGCCGGAGGCGAGGGCGTCGTTGTAGGCGTGGGCCTGGGCGAGCTGGGTGGCGGCGTCGGGGCTGGCCTCAGTGACGGCCTGCGCGTAGCCGACGATGACCTGGGACTGGTTGTACTGGCTGAGCCAGGAGGCGGCCGCCGGGTAGGTGAGCAGGAGCATCCCGGTGGTGGCGAGCAGGGCGGGCAGGAGGGAGGCCAGGCTGGGGCGCCAGCGGTGGAGGTGGGCTCGCGCATGGTGTCGGGGGCGGGGTCGCACGCGGGGATCCTGTGGGGCTGAGGGCGCTGGGTGTCAGCGCGTGTCATGGTCTGGGCAGAGGTCGGCGGGGGAGGTGGTGACCTCCCCCGCCGACGTCCCGGTGTACCGGAAGGGTGGGTCGTCAGTCCTTGGGCTGACGGCGGTTGCGGACGACGAGCAGGGCGCCGCCCGCGACAAGGGCTGCGCCCCCGGCGAGCATGAGCACCTGGCCGGCGGCGCCGGTGACTGGCAGGGTCGGGACCTTGCGCTTGGTGTTGTCAACCTTGAGGGTGACAGTGAGGGCGCTCACGGTGTTCTGGGCGCCGGTGAACTCGAAGGTGCGCACCTGCTCGTCCAGGACGTAGCCGGCGGGCGCCGCGGTCTCGACGAGGGCGTACTTGCCGGGCACGCGCAGACCGTCGAGGCGAGCCCCGCTGCCATACTGCGTGGTCAGGGTGGCGATCGCCGCGCAGTCCTTGGTGGCGTCACCATTGGTGTTGTCACAGACCTTGAAGGTGGCGCCGTCCAGGGCGTCGCCCGTGTCCTTGTCCTCCTTCTTCACCTCCAGCCGGCCGAGGTAGCCCGTCGTGGTGGCGGTGCCGACCTCGTGCGTCGGGTCGTTGATGTAGGTCTTGACCTCGTTCTTGTAGGGACCGACCTGGCCGACCGTCGTGTACTGGGCGACCACGGTGGCGCCGGAGGGCAGCTTGCTCAGGTCCGTCACGGTGACCGTGAGGACCTTCGCCACTGCGTCAAGGGCGACGGTGTAGTCGGTGCCCTTGGCCAGGGTCGTGCCGTTCACGGTGAGGGTGAGGCTCGCGACAGTGCCGGTCTTGTCCTCGCCGGCCTTGCTCAGGTCGTCCTTGAGGACGAAGCTCGTCAGCGGTGCGGTGGCGTCGTAGGTGGGGACCGCCTGCGTCACGGTCCAGGTGAGGACGCCGCCGGTGGCCTGCGGCGTGTCCACGGTCTTGACCGGCCGTGTGGAGACGACGTTCTTGGGGTAGACGTCGGCGGCGTGGCCCCACACGACCTTGCCGTCGGGGTCCTTGTCCTTGATGGGCAGGACGACGAAGAAGGGCTTCGCCTTGGCCACGATGTGGTTGTCGCCGGTGTCAGCGCCCTCGGTGACGACGTACAGACCCGGGTGCAGGCCGCCGAAGGCGGCGAGGCCGTTGGTGTCCGTCACCTTAGTGACTGCCGTCGCAAGGTCGTGCGCCGTTCCGTTGATGGTCACCTGACTGGGGGTGGTGGCGTTGTCGAGCTGCGGCTCGACGGGGGCAGCGCCGGAGACGGCCTCCACCACGTCCCAGCCCGCGTTGCCGTTGACGAGGTCAACATCCGTCACGCGGTACAGGTTGAAGGGGACGCCCTTCAGCGGCACGGCCCCCGCGGGCACGGTCTGCGCGGTGCCGTCTCCAGGCGTGAGCGCGCCCCCGGGGTTGGAGTACTTGTGGACGTTGATCACACCGTCATGGAAGTCGTCGATGTTGCCTGTGGGACCGCCGGTGATCGCCCCTGCTGGGGCGCCGAGCCCGAGGACTCCGAGCGCGAGCGCGCCCGCCACGAGGGCAAGGCGGCCCACGAGGGTCCGTGTGCTGGTCGTCATATCGGGATTCCTCTCATATGCGTCGCCCCTGAGGGCGTCGTGATGGAACAGGGTGGGGATGGCACTGGTGAGACGGGCCGCTGGGCCGTGGCCCGGTCCCGCGGCGGCCGGTCACTGAGACGTCATCTGCTGGTGGCGCCTCCTCATGACCTCGGCTGCGAGGGCCGCGACGGCCAGGAGGCCGCCGCCCACGAGCAGCATGTCGGTGCCGAGCCCACCGGTCAGGGGCAGGGACGGGACAGGTCGCTTCGTGTTCGTCACCGTCTGAGGCAGGCCCGTGATGGTGCCGTCCTCGGCCACGGTGAAGGTGATGGGGGCTGCGCGCGTGTAGCCGGCCGGGGCCTTGGTCTCGGTGAGGGTGTAGGTGCCCATGGGCAGGCCCTCCACGCGCGCCTGGCCGTCGGTGGAGGCGGGCACGTTGACGGTGGCGCCAGACATGCCGTCCCGGCTGATCTGCCACTCGGCGCCGGCGAGGGCCGCTCCCCCCTCATCGACCTTCGTCCAGCTGATGGGGAAGGCCGCCAGCGTGTTCGTCACCTCGCAGTGGACCGAGCGCCCTCGCGGCACCGTGACCTTGCCATTGACCACGGGGACCGTGCCTCTGGCGTTGTTGGTGTAGGCGCACTGCCACGTCCCCGCCCGGTACGCCTCGGCCGGCAGGGCGAGCGCCGCCCCGGCCGACTCGCTGAGGGTGTACTCCCCCGCCGGGACCTCGGTCGCGGCAACCGCCCCCGCGCCGCTCAGGGTGGTCGAGCCGCTCACCGCGCTGAGCGTCCAGTCCTGGGCGGTGGCCTGGGTGGCCCAGTCATAGGTGGAGGCGCTGTTGTCCACCTTCTTGTCGAGGCTGAGCGTCTGGGTGCAGGTGACGGTGTTGGTGAGCGTGTAGCTGTTGGACGCGGCCGTCAGTGTCACGCTCGCCTTCGGCGTGGTGGGGTCGAGGGTGACGGGCTGGCCAAGGCCCGTGCCGGTGAGCGTCGAGCCCGTGACCCGGCAGCCGGGCATGTCGGTGATCGTCGTCGTCTCACCGATGGTGAGCGTGTCCTGCACGTGGTGGCCTGTGACAGCCTCATCCCAGGTGGCCGCGGCGCTGTTGATCATCAGGTCGGCGGACATGCCGAGCCCGCCCGGGGCACCGCCCTCGTACGTCTGACCGTCCACCTTCCACACCTTGCTCACCGTCACCGTGGCCTCGGGCGCCGGCTCGCGGTTGATGACATAGCAGGAGACCCGGTTCTGGGCGGAGACGGGGATCGTGAAGCCACCACCCGAGGTGTTGGTCACCGTGAGGGCCTCCTGCGTGCCGTCGTCGGACACGCGGTAGCAGGCTGCGTTGGCATCGCCTTGCTGGACGAGGGTGTAGCCCGGCTTCTGGGTCTCGGTGATCGTCATCGTCCCGGTGGCGCTGGCCGAGGGCAGGTCGAAGGCGAACTCGGTGGCCCCGGTGCCGGCCTGCGTCCCCTGGCCGGTGGTACCCGTGAGGGTGGTGGCCCCACCCGCGAAGGTCACACTCCCCGCTGCCTCGGCCGTGAAGGTCCAGCCGTCCGCCGCAGTCGGGGTCGTGGACCCGTCGTAGGGCACGGTCTGCTTGATGACTGTCACCGTCTGGTGGCAGGCGCCCGAGGCGAGGTTCGTCAGCCGTGTCGCCGCGGCGGCGTAGTCGGTGGTCTGGAAGTAGTCCGATCCTGGGGTCTGGCCGGAGACCGCCCGGAGGTTGGCAGCCGCGCCGGTGCCGCTGACGCCGCTGCCGACGCCGAATGCGATGAGCGTCGTGCCCTGCGTCTTGAGCGTGTTGGCAGAGGCGATGGCCTCCTCCATGACCGCGAAGGTGGTGGCGTCGCCCGGGCCCGACGGGGTGGCGCCACTCGAGGACCGGGGGCCGTAGAAGGTGGGGCTGCCGTCGGTCAGGAGCATGACGACGTCGTAGCCCTCGCCTTGCAGCTGCCACAGGCCCTGCTCCCAGTTCGTGCCCTCATTATCCAGGTGCCGCCAGGCCGCGATCGAGCTCTTGACGGTCTGGGCGCCGGCCTCGGTGGAGACGGAGGTCGCCGCCAGGCTCGTCACGCCGGTGGCGGGTGCCACGGTGCCGAAGGTGTAGACCCCGATGGAGGAGGGCGTGCCCTTGAGCGCGTCCACGAAGCCGTTGGCAGCGGCCTGGGCCTGTGTGACGTCAGCGGCCGTCACCGAGCTCGACAGGTCCATGAGGAGGGCAACCTTGATCCCGCACTTCTGCGGCATGGACGGGTTGACCACGGAGGCCTGCCAGCCTCCCGTCGTCCACTCCAGGCCGCTGCCGAAGAACCCGAGGTCGGCGTCGCTCGTGTAGGTGTGACCGCCGTGCAGCTTGGGAGAGACCATACTGTAGGTGCTGAGCGTCGCGCTGGAGCCAGAGTCGAGCAGCCCCAGCTCGGTGTTGGCGTACCAGCCCGCGGGGACGTCGCCCGCGGTGTAGGTGATGGTGAGGCGTTTGTTCCTGTTGCCCTGGAACAGGGCGGTCTTGTCCACGGTGAAGGAGCACAGGCCCTCGGCGTCCGAGGTGCAGGTCATGGTGGTGGAGGAGGACGAGAGACTGCCCGTCAGCCGGACGCCGGCCAGCGGCTGCTTCTTGCGGTCCGCGCCCCTCGTGCCGACGACGCGCACGACGACGACCGACGTCGACGAGGTAGGCTCCGGGGCCGCCCGCAGCGCCGACACCGTCTCCACCCCGTCCTCGCCAGTCGCCTCTGCCCCGTCACCGGGCTCGGCAGCCTCACCGGGCTCGGCCGCGTCAAGCGTCTCGGCAGCGTCCGTGGACGGCTCCACTGAGGTGGCGGCGTCATCCTCGGCCGGGAGCGCCTCCTCGCCGTCACCGGCTGACGCCGGCTCTGTCAGCGCGGCGCCGGCCTCGGGAGCCGCCGCCCCGCCGCCCGCCGTGGCGGCGTCGTCGGCCGCGGGCGCGGACACGTCGTCCCAGGTGCCAGCCTCGGCCGCGGCGTCAGTGCCGACGGGATCGGCGGCGAAGGGCGCTGCGGCCAGGGCGAAGCCACCGGTGCCCAAGGTCATGAGCAGGGCGAGTGAGGCCGCGAGCCCGTGAACGGCCCTGCCGGCGCGCGGGCGGCGCTCAGCCGCGTGGCGCCTGCGGCCCGACACCTCTCGGCAGGCAGACATCATGAGGGACGGGCGTCTCATGGGAGACCTCCAGGGAACACGGTGCTCAGGGCGGGGACGGCGCATGACCTCGCCAGTGTCACACGTCTTCTGACATGGCACAGACCAAAACTATGACACGATTTGATAACACCAATGTCTGAGGTGACCCTTATCTCATGGGGCTGTGTACCCTCGCCACACCGGGCACCCTCGCCACACCGGGCACCCTCGCCACACCGGGCACCCTCGCCACACCGGGCACCCTCGCCACACCGGCCCGCGGCACGGCCGGTCCCACACGTGCCTGGTGCGGGCCCAGGTCCGGCGCCCTGGGCCCGCACCAGGCAGGACGATCCCCCCGGCTCCGTCAGGAGCCGGGGGGATCGTCCTTGGTCAGCAGCCTGCGCTCACAGCAGCGGCTGCGTCAGATCACTTGAGGATCTTGGTGACGCGGCCGGAGCCCACGGTGCGGCCACCCTCACGGATGGCGAAGCCGAGGCCCTCCTCCATGGCGATGGGCTGGATGAGCTCGACGGTCATCTCGGTGGTGTCACCGGGCATCACCATCTCGGTGCCCTCAGGCAGGGTGATGACGCCGGTGACGTCCGTCGTGCGGAAGTAGAACTGCGGACGGTAGTTCGAGTAGAACGGGTTGTGGCGGCCGCCCTCGTCCTTCGTGAGGATGTAGACGTGGCCCTCGAAGTCCGTGTGCGGGGTGATGGAGCCGGGCTTGACGACGACCTGGCCGCGCTCGACGTCCTCACGCTTGGTGCCACGCAGGAGCAGACCACAGTTCTCGCCGGCCCACGCCTCGTCCATCTGCTTGTGGAACATCTCGATGCCCGTGACCGTGGTCTTCTGGGGCTCGCGGATACCGAGGATCTCGACCTCGGAGTTGATCGGGAGCTTGCCGCGCTCGACACGACCGGTGACGACGGTGCCACGACCGGTGATCGTGAAGACGTCCTCCACGGGCATGAGGAAGGGCTTGTCCATGTCGCGCTCGGGGGTCGGGATGTACTCGTCGACCGCGTCCATGAGCTCCTTGATCTTGCCGGCCCACTCGGGGTCGCCCTCAAGGGCCTGGAAGGCGGAGACGCGGATGACGGGGGCGTTGTCGCCGTCGTACTCCTGGGAGGACAGCAGCTCGCGCACCTCCATCTCCACGAGCTCGAGCAGCTCCTCGTCATCCACCATGTCGCACTTGTTGAGGGCGACGAGCAGGGTGGGGACGCCGACCTGGCGGGCGAGCAGGACGTGCTCGCGGGTCTGGGCCATCGGGCCGTCGGTGGCGGCGACCACGAGGATGGCGCCATCCATCTGGGCGGCACCGGTGATCATGTTCTTGATGTAGTCGGCGTGGCCGGGGGCGTCCACGTGCGCGTAGTGACGCTTCTCGGTCTCGTACTCGACGTGCGCGATGTTGATCGTGATACCGCGCTGACGCTCCTCAGGAGCCTTGTCGATCTCGTCGAAGGGCGTGAAGGGGTTGAGGTCCGGGTACAGGTCGTGCAGCGTCTTGGAGATCGCGGCGGTCAGCGTCGTCTTGCCGTGGTCGACGTGACCGATCGTTCCGATGTTGACGTGCGGCTTGGTCCGCTCGAACTTGGCCTTGGCCACTTGTGTCCTCCTGGGACTCGGGGAGTTCTCTTCGTCGTGAATCGACTAGCGACATGCTAGCCGGGCCCGGGTCGAGAATCTCTACTGATGGGTTGTTGGAAAGATTACTGGTTGCGCCGGCGCACAGGCTCTGCGGCCGACCTTCCCGGGGACCGGACGGGCTGCGTCCGGCCCCCGGAGACTGACGGGGTCACTCGCCCTTGGCCTTGGCGATGATCTCGTCGGCCACGTTCTTCGGGACCTCCGCGTAGGAGTCGAAGGACATCGAGTAGACCGCGCGGCCCTGGGTCTTGGAGCGCAGGTCACCGACGTAGCCGAACATCTCCGACAGCGGGACGGCCGCCTTGATGACCTTGACGCCCACGGCGTCCTCCATCGACTGGATCATGCCACGGCGGGAGTTGAGGTCACCGATGACGTCACCCATGTACTCCTCGGGCGTGCGCACCTCGACGGCCATGACGGGCTCAAGGAGGACCGGGTTGGCCTTCTTCGCGCCCTCCTTGAAGGCCATGGAGCCGGCGATCTTGAAGGCCATCTCGGAGGAATCGACCTCGTGGTAGCCGCCATCGATAAGCGTCGCCTTGACGTCCACCATCGGGTAGCCCGCGAGGACACCCGTGAGCATGGCCTCCTGGACACCGGCGTCAACGCTGGGGATGTACTCGCGCGGCACGCGGCCGCCGGTGACGGCGTTGACGAACTCGTAGTGCTTCTTCTCCTCGCCCTCCTCGGCCTCCTGGACCTCGAGGGGCTCGAAGGACATCTGCACCTTGGCGAACTGGCCGGAGCCACCCGTCTGCTTCTTGTGCGTGTAGTCAACCTTGTCGACCTTGCGCTTGATGGTCTCGCGGTAGGCGACCATCGGGTTACCGACGTTGGCCTCGACCTTGAACTCGCGGCGCATGCGGTCCACGAAGACGTCCAGGTGCAGCTCGCCCATCCCGCCGATGACGGTCTGGCCGGTCTCCTCGTCGAGCTCGACCGTGAAGGTCGGGTCCTCCTCGGAGAGCTTCTGGATGGCGACGCCCAGCTTCTCCTGGTCGCCCTTGGTCTTGGGCTCGATGGCCACGTGGATCACCGGGTCCGGGAAGGTCATGGACTCCAGGATGACCGGCGCCGACTGCGCGCACAGGGTGTCACCGGTGGTGACGTCCTTGAGGCCGATGAAGGCGTAGATGTGGCCGGCGTGGGCCACGTCAACCGGGTTCTCCTTGTTGGAGTGCATCTGGAACATCTTCCCGATGCGCTCCTTCTTGCCCTTGGTGGCGTTGAGGACCTGCTCGCCGGAGGACACCTTGCCCGAGTAGACGCGCACGTAGACGAGCTTGCCGTAGAACGGGTGGGTGGCCACCTTGAAGGCCAGGCCGGAGAAGGGGCCGTTCTCGTCGGACTCGCGCACGACGACGGTCTCCTCGTCGCCGGGGGCGTGGCCCTCGACCGCCGGCACGTCCAGCGGGGACGGCAGGTAGTCGATCACCGCGTCGAGAACGGGCTGGATGCCCTTGTTCTTGAAGGCGGAGCCGGCCAGGACGGGGAAGGCGGAGCCGGAGATCGTCAGCGCACGGACACCGCGCTTGATCTCCTCGACGGTGAGCTCGCCCTCCTCGAGGTACTTCTCCATGAGCTCGTCGTCGGCCTCGGCGACCGTCTCCATGAGCTCGGCGCGCAGCTGCTCGGCGCGGTCCTGGAGCTCGGCGGGGATCTCCTCGTACACGACGACGGAGCCGCGGGTCTCGTTGCCGTCGGCGTCCTTCTCCGGGAAGCGCACGGCGCGCATCTCGATGACGTCAACCACGCCGGAGAACTCGCTCTCCGCCCCGATGGGGAAGTTGACGACCATCGGCGTGGCGTGGAGGCGGTCACGGATCGTCTGGACGGAGAAGTCGAAGTTGGCGCCCAGCTTGTCCATCTTGTTGATGTAGCAGATGCGCGGGACGTTGTACTTGTCCGCCTGGCGCCACACGGTCTCGGACTGGGGCTCGACGCCCTCCTTGCCGTCGAAGACCGCCACGGCGCCGTCGAGCACACGCAGGGAGCGCTCGACCTCGACCGTGAAGTCCACGTGGCCGGGGGTGTCGATGAGGTTGATCTGCGTGCCCTTCCAGAAGGTGGTGGTCGCAGCGGAGGTGATCGTGATGCCACGCTCCTGCTCCTGCTCCATCCAGTCCATCGTGGAGGCGCCGTCGTGGGTCTCACCGATCTTGTAGTTGATACCGGTGTAGAACAGGATGCGCTCGGAGACAGTGGTCTTACCGGCATCGATGTGCGCCATGATGCCGATGTTGCGGACCTTCTTGAGGTCAGTCAGCACGTCAAGTGCCACGTGAGAGTCCTTCGTTCAGTGGGGGGAGAGTCAGCGTCGGCCGGGCCCGCCAGGGGGCGGAGCCCGACCGACGTGTTGCTGTTACCAGCGGTAGTGGGCGAAGGCCTTGTTGGACTCAGCCATGCGGTGCATGTCCTCGCGGCGCTTGACAGCGGCGCCCAGACCGTTGGAGGCGTCGAGGATCTCGTTCATGAGACGCTCGGTCATCGTGTTCTCGCGGCGCTGGCGGGAGAAGTCCACGAGCCAGCGCAGGGCCAGCGTGGTGGCGCGGTTGGGACGGACCTCGACCGGGACCTGGTAGGTCGCGCCGCCGACGCGGCGGGAGCGGACCTCGAGGGCGGGGCGGATGTTGTCCAGGGCGCGCTTGAGGACGGTGACCGGGTCCTGGTCCGTCTTGGAGCGCACACCCTCGAGGGCACCGTAGACGATGCGCTCGGCGGTGGACTTCTTGCCGTCCAGGAGGACGCGGTTGACGAGCTGGGTGACGACCGGCGAGCCGTAGACGGGGTCAACGGCCAGGGGGCGCTTGGGCGCGGGACCCTTACGAGGCATTACTTCTTCTCCTTCTTGGCGCCGTACTTCGAGCGTGCCTGCTGGCGGCCCTTGACACCCTGGGTGTCGAGGGCGCCGCGCACGATGTGGTAGCGGACACCGGGGAGGTCCTTCACACGACCACCGCGGACGAGCACGATCGAGTGCTCCTGAAGGTTGTGGCCCTCGCCGGGGATGTAGGCGGTGACCTCGATGCCGGACGACAGGCGCACACGGGCGACCTTACGCAGGGCAGAGTTCGGCTTCTTCGGGGTCGTGGTGTACACGCGGGTGCACACGCCACGACGCTGCGGGCTGGCCTTGAGCGCCGGCGTCTTGGACGACGAGCGCTTCGAGGAGCGGCCCTTGCGGACCAGCTGCTGAATGGTAGGCACTACGGATTCTCCATCTAGAAGTGCGTCGGACAGGTCTGCTGCCTGCGGCCGGCCCTCGTCCTCGCGCACGGCGCCGCGGGGACCAGGCCGGTGCGCGCCCGAGGGGCTGCGCCCGGAGCCCCGCGGAGTGGGGCCCGTCGGTTCCCACCGCGGCAGACCCGCGTCACGGTGGCGCTGCGGCGCCTCCCGCTGGGAACGGAATGGAGAACGGTGGCCCGCACGCGGGCACCGGGGACAAACATACCGAGCGGCCCCCTCCCCCGCCAGGCGCAGACGGCCACCGCCCTCGTGTCATGCGACACGTCGGGTCACATGCCGCCGCCCGTCCCCGCCGCCCCACCCTGCATCCGTCGAACTCATCGGTTTGCGCGCGAGCGTACGGCAATACGCCGTACGCTCGCGCGCAAACCGATGAGTTGGAGGAGGGGGTGCGAGACGGCGGCTCGGTGCCGTGCACGGCAGGCGGCCCGCCACCTGCTAGGTGGCGGGCCGCCTTCGACGTCCTCGCGGCTCCTCGCAGAGCCTCGTGGGGCCTTGCTCAGAACTGGTAGCCCTCGCTGGAGAAGCCGGTACGGAAGTCGTCGGAGAAGCTCGTGCGGAAGTCCCCGCCGAAGTTGTAGTCGTCCAGCGCGACCGACTCGCCCGCGCCGTACGCGTCGCCGGAGAAGCCCGTGCGGGAGAAGACCTCCTGCTTGACCTCCTCGGTCGGCTCCACCTCGATGTCCGAGTAGCGGGCCAGGCCCGTGCCGGCAGGGATGAGCTTGCCGAGGATGACGTTCTCCTTCAGGCCCAGCAGCGGGTCCGACTTGCCGTTCATCGCGGCCTCGGTGAGCACGCGCGTCGTCTCCTGGAAGGAGGCGGCGCTCAGCCACGAGTCGGTGGCCAGCGAGGCCTTGGTGATGCCCATGAGCTCGGTGCGGCCCGAGGCCGTCTTACCGCCCTCGGCCATGACCCGGCGGTTCTCCGCACGGAAGGTCATGACGTCCACGAGGTCGCCCTGCAGCAGCATCGTGTCGCCCGACTCCAGCACGGTGACGCGGCGCAGCATCTGGCGCACGATGACCTCAATGTGCTTGGAGTGGATGTCCACGCCCTGGGAGCGGTAGACCTCCTGCACCTCCTCCACCAGGTGGCGCTGGGTGGCGCCCACGCTACGCAGGCGCAGGACCTTCTTGGGGTCGATCGGGCCCTCGGTGAGGGCGTCGCCCGGCTCCACGTGGTCGCCGTCGGTCACCAGCAGGCGCTGGCGCCGCGAGACCGGGACCACCAGGTCCTCCTCGCCGTCGTCACGGGTGATGACCAGGCGCTTGCCGTCGGCGTCGTCCTCGGTCTTGAGCCGGCCCGCGGCCTCGGCCACAGCGGCCTCGCCCTTGGGGGTGCGGGCCTCGAAGAGCTCCTGCACACGCGGCAGACCCTGGGTGATGTCCGCCGCGCCGGCCGCACCACCCGTGTGGAAGGTACGCATCGTCAGCTGCGTGCCCGGCTCACCGATGGACTGGGCCGCGATGATGCCCACGGCCTCACCGATGTCCACCCGCTTGCCGGTGGCCAGCGAGCGGCCGTAGCAGGCGGCGCAGGTGCCCACGGCGGAGTCGCAGGTGAGCACAGAGCGCACCGTGATCTCCTCGACACCCGCCTCGATGGCGGCCGTGATCTCGGCGTCACCGAGGTCCGTGCCCGCCGCGATGACGACGTTGCCCTCGGCATCGACCACGTCGCGCGCGAGCGTCGTGCCGTAGACCGTCGTGCCCAGGATCTCGCTGGGCTCCTTGACGGTGACGCCGTCAACCACCCTGGCGGTGAAGATGCGCTTGGTCAGGCCCTTGCGGGTGCCACAGTCCTCCTCGCGGACGATGACGTCCTGGGAGACGTCCACCAGACGACGCGTGAGGTAGCCCGAGTCCGCCGTGCGCAGCGCCGTGTCCGCCAGGCCCTTGCGGGCGCCGTGGGTGGCGATGAAGTACTCCAGGACGCTCAGGCCCTCGCGGTAGTTGGACTTGATCGGCCGCTCGATGAGGCGCTGCTTGGGGTCGGCCACCAGGCCGCGCATGCCGGCCAGCTGGCGGATCTGGTCCCAGTTCCCGCGGGCGCCGGAGACCACCATCTGGTAGACGGTGTTGCGTGCGGGGAAGTTCTCGCGCATGGCCTCGGCGACCTCACTGGTCGCCTTGGACCAGATGTCGATGAGGGACTTGTAGCGGTCCTCCTCGGTGAGGGCACCGAGCTCGAACTGGTCCTCGATCTCCTGGGCCTCGGCCTCGTAGCGGGCGAGGATGGCCGGCTTGCTCTGCGGGGAGACGACGTCGGCGTAGGCGACCGTGATACCGGACCAGGTGGACCAGTAGAAGCCGTTGGCCTTGAGGGCGTCCAGGGAGGCCGCGACGTCCACGCGCGGGTAGCCCTCCGCCAGCGTGTTGACGATGTTGCCCAGCTTCTTCTTGTCCACGACGTAGTTGACGTAGGGGAAGGTCTCCGGCAGCGCCGTGTTGAACAGGGCACGTCCCAGCGAGGTGCGCAGGGTGATGGGGTCGCCCTCGCTCCAGCCCTCCGGGGCCTGCCAGTCCTCGGGGGCGGTGATGCCCTCCTCGAAGCGGATGTCCACGGTGGCGTTGACGTGCAGCTTGCCGAAGTCGTGCGCCATGACCGCCTCCGCGAAGGAGGAGAAGGACGGCACGACCTCACGACCCTCGGAGTCCACCTCGACGGCCACCGCCGGGTCCGGCGTCTGGGTGAGGTAGTAGGTGCCGATGATCATGTCCTGGCTGGGCATGGTCACCGGGCGCCCGTCCGAGGGCTTGAGGATGTTGTTGCTCGAGAGCATGAGGATGCGGGCCTCGGCCTGCGCCTCGGCGCCCAGCGGCAGGTGGACGGCCATCTGGTCGCCGTCGAAGTCGGCGTTGAAGGCGCCGCACACGAGGGGGTGCAGCTGGATGGCCTTGCCCTCGATGAGCTGGGGCTCAAAGGCCTGGATGCCCAGGCGGTGCAGCGTGGGGGCGCGGTTGAGCAGCACCGGGTGCTCGCGGATGACCTCGGCCAGGACGTCCCAGACCTTAGGGTTGGCGCGCTCGACCATGCGCTTGGCGGCCTTGACGTTCTGGGCCTCCTTGAGCTCGACCAGGCGCTTCATGACGAAGGGCTTGAACAGCTCCAGAGCCATCTGGCTGGGCAGGCCGCACTGGTGCAGCTTGAGCTGGGGGCCGACGACGATGACCGAGCGGCCCGAGTAGTCCACGCGCTTGCCCAGCAGGTTCTGACGGAAGCGACCCTGCTTGCCCTTGAGCATGTCGGACAGGGACTTGAGCGGGCGGTTGCCGACCCCGGTCACCGGCCGGCCGCGGCGGCCGTTGTCGAACAGGGCGTCCACGGCGTCCTGCAGCATGCGCTTCTCGTTGTTGACGATGATCGTCGGCGCGCCCAGGTCCATGAGCCGCTTGAGGCGGTTGTTGCGGTTGATGACGCGGCGGTAGAGGTCGTTGAGGTCGCTCGTGGCGAAGCGGCCACCGTCGAGCTGGACCATGGGACGCAGGTCCGGCGGGATGACCGGGATGTTGTCCAGGACCATCGACTCCGGGGCCGTGCCCGTGATGCGGAAGGCGTTGATGACCTTCAGGCGCTTGATGGCGCGGGTCTTGCGCTGGCCGGTGCCGTTGGCGACCACCTCGGCCAGGCTCTCGGCCTCGGCCTCGAGGTCGAAGGTGCGCAGGCGCGCCTGGATCGCCTCGGCGCCCATGGCGCCCTTGAAGTAGATGCCGTAGTCGGCGACCATGTCGCGGTACAGAACCTCGTCGCCCTCGAGGTCACCGACCTTGAGCCCGACGAAGCGGTCCCACACGCGGTCCATGTGCTCCAGGGTGCGGGCGTTCTTGCGGCGCAGGGCACCCATCTCACGCTCGGCCACCTTGCGCAGGCGGTCACGCTGGGCCTGCTCCGCGCCCTCGGCCTCGAGCTGGGCCAGCTCCTCCTCGAGGCGGCGCTGGCGCGCCTCGACGTCGGCCTGTCCGGCCTGCTCGACGTTCTTCTTCTTGACCTCCAGCTCGTTGCGCAGCGAGGGAAGGTCGTCACGGCGGCCCTCCTCGTCCACCTCGGTCACCATGTAGGCGGCGAAGTAGATGACCTTCTCCAGGTCCTTGGGCGCCAGGTTGAGCAGGTAGCCCAGGCGGGAGGGCACGCCCTTGAAGTACCAGATGTGGGTGACCGGCGCGGCCAGCTTGATGTGGGCCATGCGCTCACGGCGCACCTTGGAGCGGGTGACCTCGACGCCGCAGCGCTCGCAGACGATGCCCTTGTAGCGCACGCGCTTGTACTTGCCGCAGGCGCACTCCCAGTCGCGGGTGGGACCGAAGATCTTCTCGCAGAAGAGCCCGTCCTTCTCCGGCTTGAGGGTGCGGTAGTTGATGGTCTCGGGCTTCTTGACCTCGCCGTGGGACCAGGACCGGATGTCCTCAGAGGTGGCGAGACCGAGCTGGATGCGATCGAAGACGTTAGCGTCGAGCACAGTTCCTCATTCCGATGTGTCAGCTCATCGTGTGTGTCTTGGTGGGGCGGCCGGGGCGTTGTTCCACGACGTCGCCGGCGGCCCGTGGGGCCCGGGAGGGGGCGGCCTGCGCCGGCCCCCTCCACCGGGTCCCGTGGGGCTCAGATCTCGTCAACCGTGGAGACCGCGGCGCCCGGGCGGCGGCCCAGGTCGAAGCCCAGCTCCTCAGAGGCGCGACGGCCGTCGTCGTCGGCGTCGTCCAGGGCGATGACGTTGCCCTCGTGGTCGAGCGCCTCGACGTTCAGGCACAGCGACTGCATCTCCTTCATGAGCACCTTGAAGGACTCGGGGATGCCGGGCTCGGGGATGTCCTCGCCCTTGACGATGGCCTCGTAGACCTTGACGCGGCCGTTGACGTCATCGGACTTGACGGTGAGCAGCTCCTGGAGGGCGTGGGCGGCGCCGTAGGCCTCCATCGCCCACACCTCCATCTCACCGAAGCGCTGGCCACCGAACTGCGCCTTACCGCCCAGCGGCTGCTGGGTGATCATGGAGTACGGGCCGGTGGAGCGGGCGTGGATCTTGTCATCCACCAGGTGGTGGAGCTTGAGGATGTACATGTAGCCGACCGAGATCGGGTACGGGAAGGGCTCGCCGGAGCGGCCGTCGAACAGGCGCGCCTTGCCGTCGGCCTGGACGAGCTGCAGGCCCTCGGGGCTGGGCAGCGTGGAGGACAGCAGGCCCATGAGCTCGTCGTCACGCACACCGTCGAAGACGGGGGTGGCGACCGGCGTGCGCGGC
Source organism: Actinomyces sp. W5033 (assembly GCF_051303165.1). NCBI lineage: Bacteria > Bacillati > Actinomycetota > Actinomycetes > Actinomycetales > Actinomycetaceae > Actinomyces > Actinomyces sp. W5033. The sequence continues at coordinate 83,230 of NZ_JBPPGD010000011.1, forward strand.
TCGGCGCTCACGCCGTTGTCGGGCAGGCGCAGGGCCCAGACCTCACCGGCCTCGCGGGCGGCGGTGGCGTCCCAGCCGCGCGAGGCCACCCAGCCCAGGTGCAGCTCGAGGACCTGGCCGACGTTCATGCGGCTGGGCACGCCCAGCGGGTTGAGGATGACGTCCACCGGGGTGCCGTCAGCCAGGAAGGGCATGTCCTCGACCGGGTTGATCTTGGAGATGACGCCCTTGTTGCCGTGGCGGCCGGAGAGCTTGTCACCGACGGTGATCTTGCGGCGCTGGGCGATGTAGACGCGCACCATCCGGTTGACGCCGGCGGGCAGCTCGGCGTCCTCGCTGGAGGCGTCGAACTCGCGCACGCCGGTGACGATGCCGTACTCGCCGTGCGGCACGCGCAGGGAGGTGTCGCGCACCTCGCGGGCCTTCTCACCGAAGATCGCGCGCAGCAGGCGCTCCTCGCTGGTGAGCTCGGTCTCCCCCTTGGGGGTGACCTTGCCGACGAGGATGTCGCCGCTGCGGACCTCGGCGCCGATGCGGATGATGCCGCGCTCGTCGAGGTTGGCCAGGGTCTCCTCGGCGACGTTGGGGATGTCGCGGGTGATCTCCTCGGCACCGAGCTTGGTGTCGCGGGCGTCCACCTCGTGCTCCTCGATGTGGATCGAGGTCAGCAGGTCCTCGGCGACGACGCGCTGGGAGATGATGATGGCGTCCTCGTAGTTCAGGCCCTCCCAGGTCATGAAGGCGACCAGGAGGTTCTGGCCCAGCGCCAGGTCGCCGCCCTCGGTGGCGGGGCCGTCGGCCAGGACGCTGCCGGCCTCGACGTGCTCGCCCTCGTTGGCCACGACGAGCTGGTTGTAGCAGTTGCCCTGGTTGGAGCGGCGGAACTTGGCGACCTTGTAGACCGTCTCAGAGCCGTCGTCGTTGGCCACGCGCACGAAGTCCGCGCAGACCTCGGTGACGACACCGGGCTTGGTGGCCACGAGGACGTCGCCGGCGTCCACGGCGGTGCGCCGCTCCATGCCCGTGCCCACGAGCGGGGCGTCGGGACGGATGAGCGGCACGGCCTGGCGCTGCATGTTCGCACCCATGAGGGCGCGGTTGGCGTCGTCGTGCTCGAGGAAGGGGATGAGGGAGGTTCCCACCGACACCATCTGGCGCGGGGAGACGTCCATGAGGTCCACCTCGTCGGCGGCGACCAGGGCGGGCTCACCACCGGTGACGCGGCACAGGACCCGGTCCTCGGCAAAGTGGCGCCCGTCCTCGGTGAGCTCGACGTTGGCCTGGGCGATGACGTGGCGGTCCTCGTCGTCGGCCGTCAGGTAGTGGGTCTCGTCGGTGATCTCGCCGTCGCGCACCACGCGGTAGGGGGTCTCGACGAAGCCGAAGGGGTTGATGCGGGCGAAGGTGGCCAGCGAGCCGATGAGGCCGATGTTGGGGCCCTCGGGGGACTCGATGGGGCACATGCGCCCGTAGTGGGAGGTGTGCACGTCGCGCACGTCCATGGAGGCACGCTCACGCGACAGGCCGCCGGGGCCCAGCGCGGACAGGCGGCGCTTGTGCGTCATGCCCGCCAGCGGGTTGTTCTGGTCCATGAACTGGCTCAGCTGGGAGGTCCCGAAGAACTCCTTGATGGCCGCGGTCACGGGGCGGATGTTGATAAGGGTGTTGGGCGTGATGGCCTCGACGTCCTGGGTGGTCATGCGCTCGCGCACCTGACGCTCCATACGGCTCATGCCGGTGCGCACCTGCGACTGGATGAGCTCGCCGACGGCGCGGATACGGCGGTTGCCCAGGTGGTCGATGTCGTCGAAGTCAACGGCGACCTCGACGACCTCCCCGTCCTGGACGCCCTCGACGCCCGCCTCGCCGGCGTGCAGCGCCAGGAGGTACTTGATGGCGGCGGTGATGTCCTCGATGCGCAGGACGGAGTCGGCCAGCTCGGCGGCCAGGCCGAGCTTCTTGTTGATCTTGTAGCGACCCACCTTGGCCAGGTCGTAGCGCTTGGGGTTGAAGTAGAAGTTCTCCAGCAGGGTGCGGCCGGCCTCGACACTCGGCGGCTCACCGGGACGGATCTTCTTGTAGATGTCGAGCAGGGCCTCGTCCTGCGTGGTGACCTTGCGGTCCTCGTCGAGCACCGAGGTCAGGACGGGGTAGGCCTTGAACTCCTCGCGGATCTCCGCCTCGTCCATGCCCAGGGCGAGGAGGAAGACGGTGATGTCCTGCTTGCGCTTGCGGTCCACGCGCACAGCGACGTGGTCGTTCTTGTCGATCTCGAACTCGAGCCAGGCGCCGCGCGAGGGGATGAACTTGGCGTTGTAGACGTACTTGTCCGTGGCCTTCTCGGTGGCGCGCTCGAAGTAGACGCCCGGGGAGCGCACCAGCTGGGAGACGACGACGCGCTCGGAGCCGTTGACGATGAAGGTGCCCTTGTCAGTCATGAGCGGGAAGTCACCCATGAAGACCGTCTGCGACTTGATCTCACCGGTCTGGAAGTTCTCGAAGTCCGCGACGACGTACAGGGGCGCGGAGTAGGTGAGGTCCTTCTCCTGGCACTCCTCGGCCGTGTACTTGGGATCCTCGAAGCGGTGGTCATGGAAGGACAGGGCCATCGTCTCGCCGAAGTCCTCGATCGGGGAGATCTCGTCGAAGATCTCCTCAAGACCGGAGGTGTCAGGCAGGGAGCCGGGTCGCTCGGCGTTCGCGGCGTTGACGCGCTGGCGCCACTTCTCGTTGCCGACGAGCCAGTCGAAGGACTCGGTCTGCAGGGCGAGAAGGTTCGGGGCCTGCATGGGCTCCGGGATCTTCGCGAAGTTGATGCGACGCGACGCGGTGCGCGCGGCGATGTCAGCGGCGGTAGGTGCAGAGGTGCGCGAGGCAGCCAAAGGGGGATCCTTCCCTCATCTCGGGGATCACTCTGCGTGCACTGCGCGGCGCCGGCCGGGTCCGTCGCCGCGGGTCCAGGCCACGGCCTGTCCCTCGTCGGGCGATCACACTCGTGCCAGTACACACAATGGACGCAAAGCGCTAGCGTACACGCCGCCTCCACCCTCCACTATGATCCGGACCCCCAGGTTCTTGCGATCCCGAACACATTCGTGGATACTACCCGGCCCCGTTTCCGACGGCGGCCTGCCGGGCCCGGTGAGACGGCAGGAGGTGCGGGCGCACGCGTCGGGCCCCGCCCACCAGGTGGTGGGCGGGGCCCGACGATGACGTGGTCCCCCGGCCGGCTCAGGCCGCGCGGGCCCGGGTCACCGGCTCGGGGAGGAGGTCACTTGAGGGTGACGGTGGCGCCGGCGCCCTCGAGCTGCTCCTTGGCCTTGTCGGCCGTCTCCTTGTTGACGCCCTCGAGGACGGCCTTGGGGGCGGAGTCAACGAGCTCCTTGGCCTCCTTCAGGCCGAGGGAGGTCAGGGCGCGCACCTCCTTGATGACGCCGATCTTCTTGTCGCCAGCGGCCTCGAGGATGACGTCGAACTCCGTCTTCTCCTCCTCGGCGGCGCCCTCGGCGGCCGCGCCGGGGGCAGCGGCGACGGCAACGGCGGCCGGAGCGGCAGCGGTGACGTCGAAGGTCTCCTCGAAGGCCTTGACGAACTCGGACAGCTCGATGAGGGTGAGCTCCTTGAAGGCCTCGATGAGCTCGTCAGTGGTCAGCTTCGCCATGATGGGCGTTCCTTCCTGAAAAAGGGTCCTGCGCCGTATGTGGTCAGCACAGGGTCTGTGTGGTGTGGGGGCGGCGCACGCGGCTCAGGCCGCGGTCTCCTGCTTCTCGCGCAGGGCGTCGACAGTGCGGACCGCCTTGGAGGCGGGCGCGACGAAGAGGTACGCAGCCTTGGACAGCGACGCCTTGATGGCACCGGCAGCCTTGGCGAGCAGCACCTCGCGGGACTCGAGCGAAGCCAGCTTCTCGACCTCGGCGGAGTCGAGGACGTTGCCGTCCATGACACCACCCTTGACGACGAGCTTGGCGTTGTCCTTGGCGAAGTCACGCAGGGCCTTGGCGGCCTCGACCGGCTCACCGGTGACGAAGGTCAGGGCGGTGGGGCCCTTGAGGTCGTCGGCGAAGGCCTCCAGGCCGGCCTCGCGGGCGGCGATGGCGGCAAGCGTGTTCTTCACCACGGTGTACTCGGCGTGACCGGCGAGCGAACGACGCAGCTCCCTGAGCTCGGCGACGGTCAGCCCGCGGTACTCAGTCAGCAGCACAGCACCGCAGTCGTGGAACTTGCCCGCGAGCTCGGCGACAGCCGCCTCCTTGTCAGGCCTTGCCATGGGCCCTCCTTCCGTGGTCTGCCGCAGGCGCCCGGGCCCGGGAACGGACAAAGCCCCGCGCCGGCAAGGCACGGGGCTCTCACACCGCACGGGGCGGAGGGGTCTCGTTCTCACCTGCGCTGGCCTCGTCGCCCACGGGCGCCGAGCTTGGTCCTGGTCCTCACGGACCGGGAGACCTGCGGTCTTTGGCAGGTGACACACTACCGGTCCTGGCGCACCGCACCGCAAGCGCTGGGGCGCTCCTGCGCGGTGCGATCGGTCACGTGGGCCGGGCTCGGCGCCGCCGCGCGCCCGTGCGCACCCGCGTGCGCCGGCCCCACGGCCCGGCCCCACCCGCCTGTGGACCGGCGTGCGCACGCGCCCGGCCCCTCCACACGCCCAGCTGTCCACAGGCCGTGGCAGGTGCCGCGCCAGGCGGGAAGGCCTCGTGAGACAGTGGCGGGCGTGCCCCTCGCCCTGCTCGCCCTCACCCTGGTCCTCGCGGCCTGCGGCGCGGCCGTCCACGGGCCCGTTTCCCGCTTCGCCCGCGCCTATGTCGAGGACCTTCTCGACGGTGGCGCCCACGCCCCGGGCACGGGCGCCGGGATGCCCGCCCCCGTGCTGCGCGCCGCTGCTGGTCGCCGCCGTCTCCTGCTCCCCCGCCGGCTAACGGCCCTGTTCCTCGCGGCCGCGCTGCCGGCCTGCGCCGCAGCGCTCGACGCCGGGTGCTGGTGGGAGGCTGCGCTCGCCCTGCCGGTGCTCGCCGCCCTCACGGTGGCCGGGAGCACGGACGCCGTCTGCCACCGGCTGCCCAACCGGTTGCTGGGCCCGGCGGCCGGTTGGGCGGCCGCCTGCTCGGGCGGCGAGGCCGTGCTCCTGGCCCTGGGGAGCGCGCCCGGGCTCGCGCTGTCCGCGCTCATCGGCTCCGTCGGCGCTGCCGCCGTCCTCGGGGGCGTGTGCCTGCTGCTCGCCCTGGCGCCCTCGGGGCTGGGCATGGGAGACGTCAAGCTGTGCGCCCTCACGGGCCTGTGGCTCGGCCGCCTCGGCTGGGCCGTGCCCGTCGTCGGCGTCGTCGCCGGCCTGCTCCTGGCCGGGAGCGCGGCCCTCGCGCTCATGGTCCTGGGCCGGGTCCGGCGCGACACGCCCATCGCCCTGGGCCCGTACCTCATGGCCGGTGCCTACATCGCCTGGCTCCTCGCCCTCGCCTGAGCGCGGATCTCAGGCAGGCGGGGACGCCGCGGCGTCGGCTTCGGCGGTCAAGCGCGGGAACGACGGCGCCGGCCGCCCCACAAGGGGGCGGCCGGCGTCAGCGGTCTCAGGGAGCGACGCGTCAGGCCTTGGTGATGTCGAGCGGGATGCCCGGGCCCATGGTCGTCGTCATCGTCGCCTTGAGGACGTAGCGGCCCTTCGAGGTGGAGGGCTTGAGGCGCAGGACCTCGTCCAGGGCGGCCTGGAAGTTCTCCACCAGCTGCTCCTCGGTGAAGGAGGACTTGCCGATGACGAAGTTGAGGTTGGCAGCACGGTCCACACGGAACTCGATGCGGCCGCCCTTGATGTCGGTGACGGCCTTGGCCACGTCCATCGTCACGGTGCCGGTCTTCGGGTTGGGCATGAGGCCACGGGGACCGAGCACGCGGCCCAGGCGGCCGACCTTGCCCATGAGGTCCGGGGTGGCGACGGCGGCGTCGAAGTCGGTCCAGCCGCCGGCCACCTTCTCGATGAGCTCGTCGCCGCCGACCTCGTCAGCGCCCGCTGCGAGGGCCTGCTCGGCCCTCTCGCCCTGGGCGAAGACGATGACGCGGGCGGTCTTACCAGTACCGTGCGGCAGGGACACGGTGCCTCGCACCATCTGGTCAGCCTTGCGGGGGTCAACGCCCAGTCGCAGGACGACGTCCACGGTGGAGTCGAAGGTCGTGATGGACGTCGCCTTGGCGAGCTTGACGGCCTCGGCCGGGGTGTAGAGGATCCCGGACTGGATCTTCTCAGCGGCGGCGCGGTAGGCCTTGCTGCGCTTGGTCATCTGCTTCTCCTTGCAGTCGTGGTGTGCGGGCCGCGCATGGCCCTTCCACGGTGGTCTTGGTGGGGGTGGCCGCGCCTCAGGCGACCGTGATGCCCATCGAGCGGGCGGTGCCGGCGATGATGGCGGCGGCGGCGTCGAGGTCGTTGGCGTTGAGGTCAGCCATCTTGGTGGAGGCGATCTCCTTGACCTGGTCCATCGTCAGCGTGCCGACCTTCGCGGAGTGGGGCGTGGCAGAGCCCTTGGAGACGCCCGCAGCCTTCTTGATGAGCTCGGCGGCCGGCGGGGTCTTGGTCACGAAGGTGAAGGAGCGGTCCTCGTAGACCGTGATCTCCACCGGGATGACGTTGCCGCGCTGCGACTCGGTCGCGGCGTTGTACGCCTTGCAGAACTCCATGATGTTGACGCCGTGCTGACCGAGCGCAGGGCCGATCGGCGGGGCGGGGTTGGCCTGGCCGGCCTGGATCTGGAGCTTGATGAGCCCAGAGACCTTCTTCTTGGGAGCCATGTAGGGGGTCCTTCTTGTCCGGAGCACTGCACGCCTGCCGTGCAGTGGCGCTCGCGCGCCTGGAGGGGCGCGCACGCACGAGAACTGATCCTAGCCCCTGGCGGGAGAGCCCAGCACCTCCGGTGGGCGGTATCACAGGGCTGGCGGCTGTGACACGCGGCGCCCGGTGCCCACCCCGAGCGGGGGCAGGCACCGGGCGCCGCGTGAGGACGTGGGGCGCCTCAGATCTTGGCGACCTGGGCGAAGGACAGCTCGGCCGGGGTGTCGCGGCCGAAGATCGAGATGAGGACCTGGACCTTCTGGGTCTCGGGGTGGATCTCCGAGATGGTCGCCGGCAGCGACTCGAAGGGGCCGTCGGTGACGATGACGGACTCGCCGACACTGAAGGCGACCTCGTAGACGGTGCCCCCCTCGACCACCTGGGTGAGGGCACCCTCGTCCGGGTGCTCGTTCGCGCTGGCGGCCTGCTTGGCGGCGAGCTCCTCCGGCGTGGGGCCGAGCTGGGATACGGCCTCATCGAAGGTCAGCGGGACCGGGTTGTAGCGGTCGCCGACGAAGCCGGTGACGGCCGGGGTGTCCTTGATGGTGCGCCACACACGGTCGGAGGTCTGCGGGTCGTCGAGGTCCATGCGGACGAACACGTAGCCGGGAATGCGCACACGCGACACCTCCTTCTTCTTGCCCGCGTTCTTGACCTCGACAACCGTCTCCATGGGCACGACGGCGTCGAAGACGTAGTCCTCGACCTCGAAGTTCTCGGCACGGGCCATGACGTCGGCGGCCACGCGGCGCTCATAGCCGGAGTAGGTGTGCAGGACGTACCACTCGCCGGGCAGCGAGGACATGTGCCTGCGGAACTCCTCGAGCGGGTCGGCCTCACGGGCCGGCTCGTCCTGGGGCTCCTCGACGGCGCCGGCCTCGGGGGCCTCGCCCTGGACCTCGACGTCCTCGACGACGGCGGCGTCCGCCTCGGCCTGGGCGGCCTCGACGCTCTCCTCGGGGAGGATCTCCTCGGACACGGTTACCTGCTTTCCTCTGTACGGGGCGTGCGGTGCGGGTCAGGCGAACAGCCACATGACAAGGCGGTCGAAGACCAGGTCGAGCACGCCGGTGAACGCCATGATGGCGACGATGAAGACGACGACGACGGTGAAGTAGGTCTGCAGCTCCTTCGAGGTCGGCCAGACGACCTTGCGGAGCTCGTCAACGACCTCGCGCAGGAAGCGGGGGACACTGCCCAGGAGGCTGGTCCTCCTGGCCTTCTTGCCCTTGGCGACGGCGTTACCCTCGCTCATGCGTGTGACTCCTCGGGGGTCGTCGGTCTCGGTCAGCGCCCGGAGCTGCGGGCGAGAGGACGGAGCCGACGGGATCTCCCGACAGATCCGCCGTTCTCAGCAGGGCAGGCGGGACTCGAACCCACAACCGCCGGTTTTGGAGACCGGTGCGCTACCAATTGCGCCACTGCCCTTCAGCGGTGTCTCATCCTGCCACACGTACCGCGGATCGGGAAATCGCCACCGCCGTGGGCTGCACCACGTCCCTCTCCCGAGGTAGCATCAAGTCATCTGACGTCTGACACGCTCCGTCGTGCCGTCTCCTGCCGGCGCCTGCGCCGCCGCAGCGACCCCCAGCCGTCTCAACGAGGAGAGCCCATGCCCACCACCCCCTACGCCGTCCTCGGCGCCTACGCCTCCCTGCCCGCCACCCGTGAGGAGACCGAGCAGTACTACCGCCTCCTGGCCACTGTGCCCGGCGTGCGCGGCCTCGAGCTGCCCTTCCGTGACGACCTCGGGGACCTTGGCTGGCTCGCCTCGCAGCTCGCCCCCGCCTGGGACCACAACGTCATCACCGCCATCCCGGGCACCATGGTCCGGGTGTGGGCCACCGGCACCTTCGGCCTGGCCTCCACCGACGCCCAGGGGCGCGCCGCCGCCCTCGCCTTCACCCGGCAGGTGCGCGACGGCGTCGAGGCGCTGCGCGAGGCCGCCGGCCGTGACGTCGTCGCCGGCGTCGAGATGCACTCCGCACCCTCCGGCGCCCCCGGCACCGCCCACGACGCCCGCGCCTTCGGCGAGTCCCTGGCCGAGCTGGCGGACTGGGACTGGGGCGGCGCCACCCTGCTCGTCGAGCACTGCGACGCCTTCGTCTCCCCCGACCGCGGCGAGAAGCGCATGCTCACCATCGAGGCCGAGCTCGAGGTCGTCACCGCCCTGCACCGTCCCGACGTGCGCATGACGATCAACTGGGGGCGCAGCGCCCTGGAGGGCCACGACGGCGCCCTGGCCCTGGAGCACGTGCGCCTGGCCCGGGCCGCCGGGGTCCTGGAGGGCGTGACCTTCTCCGGCGCCGGCCCGGTGGACACCCGCTACGCCAAGGCCTGGATGGACGGGCACCTGCCGCTCGACATCGACGAGCCGGGCTCGGTCATGAGCGCCGAGGACGTGCGCGACTGCACCCTGGCGGCCCTGTCCCCCGAGGAGTCCTCCGCCCCCGCGGCCCGCTACCTCGGCGTCAAGTGCCAGGTCCCCGCCGAGGCCGGCCTCCACCAGCGCGCCGCGATGCTGCGGCGCATCCTCGACGCCACCGGCGTCGCCCTGTGACCCTCGCCGCCCTCGGGCGGCGGGAAGAGCCCGTCGGGGGGGGCCCCCCACCGTAAGGGCCCCCCCACCGGTGGGGGGGCCCTTACGGTGGGGGGCCCCCCCCGACGGCTGTGCGGGGCCCCTGACGCCGTGTGCGACGGGCCTGCGCAGGCGGGACGTGTCAGGCACGTTGCCACGGCGCGTGCGAGCATAAGCGCCGTGACTACTGCACCTAGGTCCCGTGTCTCCGCACGCCTGTCCGCCATTGCCCCCTCCGCGACGCTGGTCGTTGACGCCAAGGCCAAGGCCCTCAAGGCCGCCGGCCACCCCGTCATCGGTTTCGGCGCCGGCGAGCCCGACTTCGCCACACCCGGCTACATCGTCGATGCCGCCGTCGCCGCCGCGAAGGACCCGGCCAACCACAAGTACACCCCTGCCAAGGGCATGCCCGCCCTGCGCGAGGCCGTCGCCGCCAAGACGCTGCGCGACTCCGGCTACGAGGTCAGCCCCGACGACGTCGTCATCACCAACGGCGGCAAGCAGGCCGTCTACGAGGCCTTCGCCGCCATCGTGGACCCGGGTGACGAGGTCATCCTGCCCGCTCCCTACTGGGTCACCTACCCCGAGTGCATCCGGCTCGCCGGCGGCAGCCCCGTCGAGGTCTTCGCCGGGGCCGATCAGGGCTACAAGGTCACCGTCGCCCAGCTCGAGGCCGCCCGCACCGAGCGCACCAAGGCCCTGCTCGTGTGCTCGCCCTCCAACCCGACCGGTGCCGTCTACACGCCCGAGGAGCTCACCGCCATCGGCCACTGGGCCCTTGAGCACGGCATCTGGGTCGTCACCGACGAGATCTACGAGCACCTGCTCTACGACGGCGCCGAGAGCGCCCACATCGTCGCCCTCGTCCCCGAGCTGGCGGACCAGGCCATCGTCCTCAACGGAGTCGCCAAGACCTACGCGATGACCGGCTGGCGCGTGGGCTGGATGATCAGCCCCTCGGACGTCACCAAGGCCGCCACCAACCTCCAGTCGCACCTGAGCTCGAACGTCGCCAACGTGTCCCAGGTCGCCGCCCTGGCCGCCCTCAACGGTGACCTGTCAGCGGTTCACGAGATGCGCGAGGCCTTCGACCGGCGCCGTCTGCTCATGGTGGACATGCTGCGCGCCATCGACGGGCTCGTCGTGCCTGTGCCGCAGGGAGCCTTCTACGCCTACCCGAGCGTCGAGGGCCTGCTGGGCCGGAGCCTGCGCGGCACGGTCATCGACTCGTCCATGACGCTGGCAAACCTCGCCCTCGAGCACGCCGAGGTCGCCGTGGTCCCCGGCGAGGCCTTCGGCCGCTCCGGCTACCTGCGCCTGTCCTACGCCACGAGCGACGCCGCGATCACCGAGGGCGTCGGCCGTCTCCAGCAGCTGCTCGCCGAGGCCCGCTGACGCGTCGCGCCCGCTGGAGCCGGCGGCTGCCGGCGGCAGCCCGGCCTCTGCCGGCGGCCCGCGGGTCCCACCGTCCGCCGGCCCCAGCGGGCCTCGGGGCTCAGCGGGCCCCGCGACGCGCGTGGAGCTCGCGCGCCTGGGCGAGCCACAGCTCCGCCCTCGCCAGGCGCCCCTCCGCGTCCGGGCGCCAGGGCCCGCCGTCGTCACGGCGCGCACCGGCCACGAGCGAGAGCACGACGCCCGCGCAGCGTGCGTGCAGCGCGACGGGGTCCGTCTGGGCCTCAGCCAACCGGGTCCAGGTCTCCAGGGCCGGCCGCAGGTGCGGGTAGGAGGCCGGGGCGAGGTGGTCGAGGATGCTCACGTGCCCGAGCAGGCAGGCCAGGTCGTCCACCCGGTGGCCGGGGCCCAGGGAGTCCACGTCGAGCAGCGAGGCGACGCTCTCGCCGTCCATGAGGACGTTGGCCTCGTAGAAGTCGCCGTGCACCGGCACGACGGGGCCGGGGTCGCTCACGGCCATGAGCTGCTCGACCCCCTCGGCGACGGCCCGGGCGCGGGCAGCGTGCTCGGGCAGGACGGTGGCGGCGGCGTGGGCGTAGTGCCGTGCGCGCTCGGACCAGGCCGGGTGACGTTCCAGGGTCAGGGCGGCGCGCGGCAGGGAGTCGAGCAGGGCCGTGAGCGCACCGAGCACCCGCTGGGACTGGGCGGCGCCCATCCCGCGTGAGAGCAGACCTGACAGGGCCACACCCTGCCCGGCCGACAGCAGGACGAGGCCGTCGGGGTCGGCGCGCAGGACCTCGGGTGCCGGCACCCCTGCGGCGCGCAGCATGTGGTGGCGCAGGGCGAAGGAGCCGCAGACAGCGGGTCTGAGGACCTTGGCGTAGGAGGTGGACCCGTCACGGTGGGTCACGCGCACGACGGCACGGCGGGTGGGGCGGTAGGCGACCATCGCCGTCCTCACCGGTGAGCCGAGGCGGTGTGACAGGAGCGAGGGGGTGCAGGCCACCGCCAGGGCCGGCAGCTCGGGGTCGGCGGGGTGGCGCCACACGTGCACGGGCGGGCCGTCGCCGGCCGTGGGGGCGACGCGGTTGACGCCAGGGGCGTGCGGGTTGCTCAGGCGGGCCGTCGTCGCGCACAGGTACTCGGTGCTCTGGCTGCCGTCAGGCCGGCCGACGACGGCGGTGTAGCCTACGCTCACGCCCGCGCCGGGGCGGTGGTGGACGGAGTGGACCTCCCAGGAGAGCAGCCGCTCGTGCGCAGGGGCCAGGGCTGCTGCGAGCACGGAGGCAGCGCGGGGACCGGTGAGGAGGGCGAGCTCCTCCGGCTCCTGGCGGACGTTGCTCATGGGCACAGTCTGCCTCACGCACCGGCGCAGCGGGACAGCCCGCGGGGCGCGCGCAGGCCGAGGGCCGCCGCACCCCGGCAGGACGCGCGCACGTGGGACAATCCGCCCATGCGTGACCTCGCCACCCTGCCGAAGGCGCACCTGCACCTGCACTTCACTGGGTCCATGCGCCTGGACACGCTGGTGGATCTCGCCCAGGCCTCGCGCACGCGCCTGCCCTCCTCCTTCATCGACGGCGACCCCCTGCGCGTCCCGGCCGACCACCGGGGGTGGTTCCGCTTCCAGCGGGCCTACGACACCGCCCGCCACCTGGTCACCAGTGAGGAGGTCATGCGCCGCATCGTCCTCGAGGCCGCCCTGGACGACGCCGCCGAGGGGTCCCGGCGCCTGGAGATCCAGGTGGACCCGACCTCTTACGCCCCCTTCGTGGGCGGCATCACCCCGGCGCTCGAGATCATCCTCGACGCGGCGCGCCAGGCCACCGTCCTCACCGGGGTGGAGGTCGCCGTCGTCGTCGCCGCCTCTCGCATCCGCCACCCGCTGGACGCCCGTACCCTGGCCCGGCTGGCGGTGCGCTACGCGGGCGACGAGCCGGGCAGCGTCGTCGGCTTTGGCCTGTCCAACGACGAGAGGGCCGGGGACACGGCCTCCTGGGGGCCGGCCTTCCGCATCGCGCGCCGGGCGGGGCTGGCCTCCCTGCCGCACGGCGGCGAGCTGCTGGGGCCTGAGCACGTGCGCGACGTCGTCAACGCGCTCGGCCCGACCCGCCTGGGGCACGGCGTGCGCACGAGCGAGGACCCGGCCCTGCTCGACGCCGTGGTGGCCGCCGGCATCAGCCTGGAGGTGTGCCCGGCCTCGAACGTGAGCCTGGGGGTGTACCGCGAGAGCGGGGACGTGCCGCTGGGCACGCTGCTGGCGCACGGCGCGCAGGTCGCGCTGGGTGCCGACGACCCGTTGCTGTTCCGCTCACGCCTGACGGCGCAGTACGAGATCGCCCGGTCCCTGGGCCTGGACGACGCCGCCCTGGCGGAGCTCGCGCGGGGCTCGGTGCGCGCCAGCCTCGCCTCAGCAGCCTCAAAGGCCCGGTGGCTGGCCGAGGTCGATGCCTGGCTCAAGACCCCGGACCCGGCGACCGGCCCAGCAGCCTGAGCGGCGGCGCCCGCTCACCGGCGTCGGCTGCTCACCAGCCGGGCCCGCTCACCAGCCGACGTGGACCGGCTCGGGCACGAGCGTGACACCGAAGGCCTCCTCGACCCCAGCGACGACCTCGTCGCGCAGGGCCGCGAGGTCGGCGGCCGTGGCCGAGCCCCTGTTGGTCAGGGCCAGCACGTGCTTGGTGGACAGCGAGGCCGGTGGCCTGCGGCCACCCGCCGCGAGCGCGTATCCCTTGGGGAAGCCGGCGTGGTCGATGAGCCAGGCGGCCGAGGTCTTGACCAGGCCCTCGACGACGGGCGCCTGGCGGGTGGCGACCTTGTGCGCGTGGTGAGTCACCGGGTACCGCGGCGCGTCCTCGGGCAGGGCCGACGCCTGCTCAGTGGTGAGGACCGGGTTGGTGAAGAAGGAGCCGGCGGACCAGGTGTCATGGTCGGCGGGGTCGAGCACCATGCCCTTGGAGGCACGCAGCGCGAGGACAGCCTCGCGCACCGCCCTGGCACTGACCCGGTCCCCGGTGCCCACCCCCAGGGCCGCGGCCAGCTGGGCGTAAGCGATGGGGGCTGACAGGCAGGCCTGGCGCACGTGGAACGTGACGGACAGGACCACCCAGCGGCCGGTCGGGCCCCAGGTGCGTCCTCCACCGACCGTGGCGTCGGTGAGCGAGCGCTTGAGGGCGGAGTCGCGGTAGGCCAGGTGCAGGTCGGCCAGCGCCAGGTGGACGCGGCGTCGGCGCAGGCGGTCCCAGGCCTGCACGGAGCCCAGCAGCTCGGCGACCTCCGTGCCGTAGGCGCCGACGTTCTGCACGGGCACGGCCCCGACGGTGCCGGGAATGCCGGACAGGGGCGCGAAGCCGGCCCAGTCGGAGGCCACGGCCTGGCGCACGAGGTCGTCCCAGGTCGTGCCTGCGGTGGCGGTGACCTCGACGCCGCCGCAGGCACAGTCCGACACGAGGGTGACCTCCTGGCGGGCGTCGCGCAGGACAAGACCGTCGAAGCCGGCGTCGGAGGCGAGGATGTTGGAGCCCCCGCCGACGACGAGCAGCGGGGTGCCCGCGTCGTCGGCCTCGCGCACGGCCTCGATGAGCTCGTCCTCGGTGGTGGTCTGCTCGTAGGAGCCGATGGGGCCGCCCACGCGCAGGGTGGTGAGCTCGGCCAAGGTCGTCGGGGCCGGGCCGTCGAGGGGGCGGGCGAGGGCGCTGACCGCCCCGGGCCAGGGCGAGGGCCCTGCCGACAGGGGCCGCAGGCAGGCCTCGTCCCCCTGCCGGGCGGTGTCCGGGGCCGTGGAGGTCCTCGGCGAGGGGACGTCGTGGTCGCTCATGTCTGCTCCGCTCGGTTCTGGGCTGCGGGGCCAGGATAGGGGGCGGGCGGGGGGGCTCACGCCGGCTCACCGCGGGGGAGGTACGCGTGTGCCCGGGGCGCACGGCCCCGGGCACATCCCGTCACTTCTTGTTGCGACGCTGGTGACGCGTCTTGCGCAGGAGCTTGCGGTGCTTCTTCTTGGACATGCGCTTGCGGCGCTTCTTGATGACAGATCCCATGGGGACTCCTCATAGTCGTGCGTGCCGGGCGCTCGCGGTGCCGGCGGTTGAGCCGGCACACCGACGCGGGCGCCGGGCGAGCAGGAGGTGGTCGGACGGAGACGGTCCGCCGCGCCCACACAGGTGACCGGGCGATTCTAACGGGTATCAGGAGCCCGTAGACTCCGTCTCCTCGTGGCCCCAGTCACCCAGACCGGCGGCGAGGTACTGCTCGACGGCACGCTCGGGAACACGGAAGGAGCGGCCGACCTGCATCGCAGGCAGCTCCCCGGCGTGGACCATGCGGTACACAGTCATCTTCGACACCCGCAGCATGTCGGCGACCTCGGCCACGGTGAGGAACGAGGGGGCGCCCGAAGCGCCGGAGGGGGTGCGCAGACCCGGTGCCATGCGTGTGGTCCCGTCTGAGGAGTACGGACAGTGGGAGGCGTCGGCTGGACACCGGAGCCTGGTCAGGCCCCAGGCTCGCCCCCGGCCGACCGCGTCACTATATCCCGAGTCCCAGCAGACGCACAGGCAGTCGGGGGCCTCATGAGCCCCAGCACCCACACCACGCGCCCCACCCGGCCCACCGCCGTCACAGGCCCCAGCGGGGCGTGCGCCCCGCCGTCGGCCCGTTAAGGGAACAATGGCACCGTGCCCAAGCCCTCCCGCGCACACTCGCCCCACCCCGAGCACCGCGCCCACACCACCCCGCGCCCGCTCCCCCTGCGCCCGGGCGCCCCGGAGGACACCGGCCACAGCGATCTGCTGCGCCGCCTGCTCGAGCGCACGGGGCTGCGATCACGGGTCGAGCGCGCCGCCCGCTTCGCCCCCGCCCGTCTCGCCGTCGCCGTCTTCACGGGCATCATCGCCGTCGTCACCGCACTGCTGTACCTGCCCGTGGCCACCCCGGACGGCCACCCCACCATCCGCTTCGTCGATGCCCTGTTCACCGCGACCAGCGCCGTGTGCGTCACCGGCCTGACCACCGTGGACACCGCCACCGCATGGTCCCCCTTCGGGCAGGCCGTCATCATCGCCGGCGCCTTCGTCGGGGGACTTGGCATCATGACGCTCGCCTCCCTGCTGTCCTTCGCCGTCTCGCGGCACGTGGGCCTGACTCAGCGGATCCTGGCCGCCAGCGAGAACCAGTCACGGTTGGGCGACGTCGCCTCCCTGCTGCGGGCGGTCATCTACACGGCGGTCGGCGTCGAGGCAGCCCTCGCGCTCGTCCTCTTCCCGCGGTTCCTCAGCCTCGGCCAGGACCTGCCCCACGCCCTGTGGTACGCGGTGTTCATGTCGCTGTCGATCTTCAACAACGCCGGCTTCGTCATCATGCCCGAGGGGCTGGCGCCCTACGCGAGCGACTGGTGGATGTGCCTGCCGATCGTCGTCGGCACGGCCGTGGGCGCCATCGGCTTCCCCGTCATCCTCGACGTCACCCGCCACCGCACGCGCCCGCGCCAGTGGACCCTGCACACCAAGCTGACGCTGACGACCTACACGGCCCTCGCCCTCGTGTCCTCCCTGCTCATCGGGCTCTTCGAGTGGCGCAACTCGGTGACCCTGGGCGGGCTGCCGACGCACGGGCGGGTCCTCACCGCGCTGGTGTCGGGCGTCAACGCGCGCTCCTCGGGGCTGGCGACCGTCGACACCTCCTCCATGCACGAGACGACCTGGTTCCTCCAGGACCTGCTCATGTTCATCGGCGGCGGCTCGGCCTCCACGGCCGGGGGCATCAAGGTCTCGACCTTCGCCGTCCTCGTGCTGGCGATCATGGCCGAGGCGCGCGGTGACGAGGACATCGAGGCCTTCGGCCGACGCATCACCCTGTCCACCGTGCGCCTGAGCGTCGCCGTCGTCTTCATCGGGGCCACCGCGGTGGGCGTGTCGACCCTCCTGCTGCTGCACATCACGAACCTGCCCCTGGACACGATCCTCTACGAGACGGTCTCCGCCTTCGCGACCGTGGGGCTGAGCACGGGCATCACCTCGATACTGCCGGACTCGGGCAAGTACACGATCATCGTCCTCATGTTCGTCGGGCGCGTGGGCACGATGACCCTGGCCTCCGCGCTGGCCCTGCGCGAGCGGCGCCGGGTCATCCGCATGCCCGCCGAGCGCCCGCTCATCGGCTGAGGCCCCAGCCCGCCCCCTCTGAGCGACCGGGCGGGCGGACGGTTACCCTGTCGCCAGCACGTGCGAGCCCAGCGGGCCCGCGACCTCGTCCTCAGGAGCGCTTATGGCCGCCGTCGACCGCACCGACTCGACCCTCGTCATCGGGCTGGGCCGTTTCGGCTCCGCCGTCGCCGCGACCCTCGACCGCCTGGGCCGTGAGGTCCTCGCCGTCGAGAAGGACCCGGTGCTGGTGCGCCAGTGGACCGGCCGGGTCCCGCTGGTGGAGGCCGACGCCACCGACATGGAGGCCCTCGAGCAGCTGGGGGCCACAGAGTTCGGCACCGCGGTGGTGGGTGTGGCCTCCTCCCTGGAGGCCTCCGTCCTCATCGCCGGCAACCTCGTGGACCTGCAGACCCCGCAGATCTGGGCCAAGGCCATCTCCCGCGCCCACGGGCGCATCCTGCGCCGCATCGGCGCCCACCACGTCGTCTACCCGGAGTTCGACGCCGGCCAGCGTGCCGCGCACCTGGTGTCGGGCCGCATGCTCGACTACATCGAGATGGAGAAGGGCGGCTTCACCATCGTCAAGATGCGACCGCCGTCGGAGCTGCACGGCTTCACCATCGGTGAGGCCCGTATCCGCTCGCGCTACGGCGTCACCGTCTTCGGCCTCATGAGCCCGGGCGAGCCCTTCGAGTACGCCTCACCGGAGACCCTCGTGTCCCCCGAGGACGTGCTCGTCGTCGGCGGCGACGCCACGCTGCTGGAGCGCTTCGCCAACCGGGCCTGACAGCGCGCCGCCCGCGTCCGGCGCGGCAGACGGCACGCGCGGACGCAGGCGGTCGACGGTGGCGGCCGGTGCGGGAGGTCGCCCTCCCGCACCGGAGGCTCAGAGCACGCCCTTGAAGGAGAAGCGGTTCACGAGCCGGCCGGTGGGCAGCTCGTGCTGCTCCTTGGGGCGTGCGCCCCAGGAGTCGTCGCCGGCGACCCCGCGGCGCATGAGCGCGGGGCGGATGACGGTGCGACCCGTCACCGGCAGCTCGAACTCGTGCCGGGCGTTCTCCACCTCGAAGGGCGTCCACGGCAGGGCGCTGAGCTCGATCTCGCCGCCCGCCGGGGCGCTGACGAGCAGGCCTCGTCCCGTGCGGTCCGTCACGCGCGCCCAGCGCACACCCGTGTGGCTGCCGGACTCCTGCGGGTTGAGGTAGCCGGCCATCTGCTGGTCGACCTCGCTGGAGTACACGCCCAGGCGCCCGCCGCCGCGGCGGTCGACGTAGGTCTCCTCGGGGCCCTCCCCGTAGAAGGTGAGGCGGTTGACGCACCCCGGCACCTGGATCATCACCGACAGCTCGGGCAGCGAGGGCACCTCACCGGCCGGGTCGAGGACCTGGGTGACCTCCACCGTGCCGTCACCCAGCACGCGGTAGTCCATGCGGCAGCGGGTGCCCGGTAGGCCCGCCAGGGCGTAGGTGAAGGACACCGTGACGCTGCCGTCGTCGTGCTCGACGACCGTGGCGGGCCAGTCGTGGTCCTCGACCAGACGCGGGTAGCGCGAGGCCAGCTGCCAGGCGCCCTCCTCGTAGGGGCCGCCGTAACCGCGCTCGTTGGCGGTCGGGGCGTGCCAGAAGCAGGGCAGCACGGGCGCGCTCAACAGCTCGGCGCCGCCGTCCCGGGTGCGGCCGTAGCGGTAGGAGGTCAGCGCACCGGTGAGCCCGGAGAACATGACCTGGAAGGACTCTCCGTGCACCCCGATGTTGTAGCCGCCGCGCACGACGACGGGGCGGGCGGCCGGGTCCCCGGCCACGGCGAAGGCCGTCGGCTCGTCGGCAGGGGCCTCGACGACGACGACGCCCTGGTCCCAGGCGACCTCCTCGCCGGCCCCCGCCCAGGCGGTGGCCTCACGCAGACGGAAGGAGACCGTCACGACGTACTCCCCCGCGCTGGCGCCGGTGCCGTCGGGCAGCGCCAGCGGCAGCGGGTAGGTGGCGCTCTCACCCGGGGCCACGTCGGTCTCCAGGTTCTGCGCGGCCACGAGCACGCCCTCGCGCTCAAGGGTGACGACGCAGTCGTAGGCGCTGGAGCGCGTGAACAGGAAACGGTTGGTGACCGTGACGGCCTCGGCGGTGACCTCGGTGCGCAGGCCCTGGAAGAGGTGGCGCACCTCCTGGATCTTGGGGGACTCGGTGTGGTCGGCGTAGAAGATGCCGTTGCCGCAGAAGTCGCCGTCGTGCGGGGACTCGCCGTTGTCGCCGCCGTAGCCCCAGTACTCGGTGCCGTCGGGGGCGGTGAGGCGGATGGCCTGGTCGGCGAAGTCCCAGATGAAGCCGCCCTGGAAGAGGGGCTCGCGCTCGGTCAGGTCCATGTACAGGTCCACGGCGCCGAAGGAGTTGCCCATGGCGTGCGCGTACTCGCACAGGATGAAGGGCTTGTCGCGCCTCTCGGCGAGCTGGGCCTCAACCGTGGCGGCCGGGGTGTACATCTGGGAGGCGACATCGGAGGTGTCGGGGCGGCGGTTGTCCCAGAACAGGCCCTCGTAGTGGACGGGGCGTGAGTCCTTCGAGCGCAGCAGGTCGGCCATGTCGGCGATGTTGTCGCCGCCGTAGGACTCGTTGCCGCAGGACCACATGATGACCGAGGGGTGGTTCTTGTCCCGCTCGTACATGTCGAGGGCACGGTCGAGGACGGCGTCGTGCCACTCGGGGTGGTTGCCGGGCAGGGCCGGCGTCGCGTCCTGGCCGAGGCGGCGGAGGACGTCCCAGGTGCCGTGCGTCTCCAGGTTGGCCTCGTCGATGACGTAGAAGCCGTACTCGTCCGCCAGCTCGTACAGGTAGCTGTTGTTGGGGTAGTGGCTCGTGCGGATGGCGTTGACGTTGGCCCGGCGCAGGGCGATGAGGTCGAGCTCGGTGCGCTCGCGGCTCACGACACGGCCCCGCTCGCCGAACTCGTGCCGGTTGACGCCCTTGAAGACGATGCGCTGCCCGTTGATCCTGAGCACGCCGTCCTCGATGCCGAAACGGCGGATGCCCACGCGCTGGGGGACGATCTCGGTGAGGGCGCCGTCGGCGTCGCGCACCTCGATGCACAGGTCGTAGAGGTAGGGGTCCTCCCCGCTCCACAGGTGGGGGTCGGTGACGGTGACACGGGCGACGCCGTCGTCGCCTGCGGTGAGCGGGCCGACGCCGTCGAGGACGGCGTGCACGCTGCCGGGCCCCTCAAGGGTGGTGCGCAGGCTCACCTCGGCGGTGCGCAGGTCCTCGCTCAGGCTCACGCCCACGCGCAGGTCCGCCAGGTGGGTGGCGGGCAGGCGGCGCAGGTAGACCGAGCGGAACAGGCCGGAGAAGCGGAAGAAGTCCTGGTCCTCCAGCCAGGAGCCGGAGCACCACTTGTACACCCGCAGCGCCAGGCGGTTGGTGCCGGCGCACACGTGGGCGGTGAGGTCGAACTCGCTGGGGGTGAAGGAGCCCTCGGCGTAGCCGACGTAGGTGCCGTTGACCCACACGACGACGGCGGACTCCGCGCCCTCCAGCCGCAGCACGAGCCTGTCACCAGCAGGCAGCTGCTGCGGCAGGGTGAAGGTGCGCACGTAGGAGGCGGTGGGGTTGTAGGAGGTGGGGACCTGGCCGGGCTCGAGCCGCTCGTGCCCGTCCCAGGGGTACTGGATGTTGGCGTACTGGGGCTTGTCGTAGCCGTGGAGCTGCAGGTGGGCAGGCACGGGCACGTCGTCCCACTCACTGACGTCGTAGGCGGGGTCCTCGAAGCCCTCGACGGCGAGAGCGGGGTTCTTGGCGTAGTGGAGCTTCCACACGCCGTCGAGGCACACCTGGAAGGAGGAGCGCCCGCTGGCAGCCTCTGCCGCGCTCGCGTACCACAGGTGGTCGGAGTGCGCCGGGAGTCGGTTGTCGGCGAAGAAGGTCGGATCCGCGAGGCGGCTGAGGTCGGGGCTCACGTGGTTCACGCGCCTGATCCTATGGTCGCGTCGGAGGACCGCTGCTCGAGCGAGGCCGCACCGCGGGCAGCCGGGCGCCCCGTCGCCAGAGGCAGGTGCCCGGCTGCCCCCCGAGCCCCTCCGGCGTGGCAGCCGGGCGGGCACGCCGGAGAGGCTCGAGGCTGGGATCAGGCGGCGGCTCCGGCCCGCTTCTTGTTGATGAGGTCGAAGGCGACCGCACCGAGAACGACGAGACCCTTGATGGCCTGCTGGTAGTCGATGCCCACACCCATGAGGGACATGCCGTTGTTCATCACCGCCATGACCAGACCGCCGATCATCGCTCCAATCACCGTGCCCACACCACCGGTGACGGCTGCACCGCCGATGAAGCAGGCCGCGATGGCGTCGAGCTCGAAGCCGCTGCCGGCCTTCGGACCCGCGACGTTGAGACGCGAGGTGAAGATGATGCCCGCGACCGAGGCCAGCAGGGAGCAGTTGACGAACACGAGGAAGCGCACCCGCCTGACCTTGACACCGGACAGGGCGGCCGCCTCCCTGTTGCCGCCGATGGCGTAGACCTGGCGGCCCCAGACCGTGCGGTTGGAGATGAAGGAGTAGAGCACGATGAGCACACCCAGGATGAGCAGCACGAAGGGCGTGCCCTTGTAGGTGGCCAGCAGCCAGGCGAAGGCCATGCCGGCGCCGCAGACGCCGACGACCTTGACGACCCACAGACCCACCGGCACGACCGCCACCTCGTTGGCGATGGAGCGCCTGCGCGCGCGCAGGTCGCGCAGCACGAACAGGACGAGCAGGGCGCCGGCGAGAACGAGCGTGAACAGGTCGTAGCCGTACCCACCCAGCAGCCCGTTGAGGAAGCCCGAGGAGATGGAGCGGAAGCCGTCCGGGAAGGGGGAGATCTGCAGGTTGTTGAGGACGATCATCGTCAGTCCACGGAAGATGAGCATGCCCGCCAGGGTGACGATGAAGGCTGGGATGCCGATGAAGGCGATCCAGAAGCCGTGCCAGACACCCACGAGGATGCCGACCGCGAGGCCGGCGGCGACGCCCACCGGCCAGGGCAGGCCCCAGTTGACCGTGATGACACCCACGACCGCACCCGTCAGGGCGACGACGGAGCCGACCGACAGGTCGATGTCCGCCATGAGGATGGCGAAGAGCATGCCGATCGCCATGACGAGGATGTAGGCGTTCTGCGTGATGATGTTGGAGACGTTCTGGGGGGACAGTGACTGTCCTCCGGTCAGCACCGCGAACAGGGCGATGATGGCGACGAGGGCGACGGCAAGCCCTCCGGAGCGCAGGTTGGCGCTGAGCCTGCTGCGCAGCGACGTGGACGAGGTGGACATCAGCTTTCCTTCTCCTGGGTCATGTAGCGCATGAGGACCTCCTGGTCCGCCTCCTCGCGGGGCACGTCTGCGGTGACGCGGCCGGCTGAGAGGGTGTAGATGCGGTCGCAGATGCCGAGCAGCTCGGGCAGCTCCGATGAGATGACGAGCACGGCCTTTCCGGCGTCGGCGAGCTGGTTGATGATGGTGTAGATCTCGTACTTGGCGCCGACGTCGATGCCTCGGGTCGGCTCGTCGAGGATGAGGACGTCGGGCTGGGTGGTCACCCACTTGCCGAGGACGACCTTCTGCTGGTTGCCGCCGGACAGGCCGCCCACGCGCGACTCGATCGAGGGGGCCTTGACCTTCATGTCGCGGCAGGCCTCGGCGCTGGCCTGCCGTTCCCGGTGCAGGTCCAGCACCCCGCGGCGCGAGAAGCGCCCCGGCGAGGCGGCGACGACGTTGTGGTTGACCGTCCCGATGAGGTTGAGGCCGTAGCGCTTGCGGTCCTCCGAGACGTAGGCGAGGCCGTGCTCGATGGCGGCGGCCACCGTCGGCACGGAGATCTCCTTGCCGTCCTTGAGGATCCGCCCGGTGATGTCGCGCCCGTAGGAACGGCCGAAGACGCTCATGGCGAACTCGGTGCGCCCGGCGCCCATGAGGCCGGCCAGCCCCACGACCTCCCCGTGACGCAGGGTGATGCTGGCGTTGTCCACGACCTTGCGGCTGGCGTCGTTGGGGTGGTGGACGGTCCAGCCTTCGATGCGCAGGGCCTCGTCGCCGACCGTCGAGACGTGGTCCGGGTAGCGGTTGTCGAGGCTGCGGCCCACCATGTGGCGGATGATCTCCGCCTCCTCGACGCCGCCCGGGCGGTGCATGTCAAGGGTGGTGATGGTGTGGCCGTCACGGATGATGGTGGTGGAGTCGGCGATCTCGCGGATCTCGTTGAGCTTGTGGGAGATCACGATGCAGGTGATCCCCCGTTCCCGCAGCTGGCGCATGAGGTTGAGCAGGTGTGCGGAGTCCTCGTCGTTGAGCGCCGCGGTGGGCTCGTCGAGGATGAGGAGCTTGGCGTCCTTGACGAGCGCCTTGGCGATCTCCACCAGCTGTTGCTTGCCGACTCCGATGTCGCGGATACGGGTCTCGGGATCCTCGTCGAGGCCGACCTAGCGCATCATCTTCTGGGCGCGCGACTTGGTCTCGTGCCAGTCGATGACACCCCGCCTGGCGCACTCGTTGCCCAGGAAGATGTTCTCGGCGATCGACAGGTAGGGGCTCAGGGCGAGCTCCTGGTGGATGATCGCGATGCCTTTGGCCTCCGAGCTCTTGATGTCCGAGAAGGTGCACTCCTCGCCGTCGAAGAAGATCTGGCCCTCGTAGGTGCCGTGCGGGTGCACACCGGAGAGCACCTTCATGAGGGTGGACTTGCCGGCACCGTTCTCGCCGCAGATGGCGTGGATCTCCCCGCGCGCCACCGAGAAGTTGACGTCGTCAAGGGCGAGGACGCCGGGGAAGCGCTTGGTGATCCCTCGCATCTCAAGGATGGTGTCTGTCTCCATCGTCTCTCCTGTCATGTGCACGGGCTGGCCCCGCAACCGGGGCCAACCCGTGCACTGCTCACTTGAGCTCGTCAGCGGTGTAGTAGCCGGAGTCGACGAGGACGGAGGTGACGTTGTCCTTGGTGACGATCTCCGCGGACAGCAGGAAGGAGGGGACGACCTTCACGCCGTTGTCGTAGGTCTTGGTGTCGTTGACCTCGGGCTCCTCGCCCTTGAGGATCGCGACGGCCATCTGGACGGCGGCGTCGGCGAGCTTACGGGTGTCCTTGAAGATCGTGGAGTACTGCTCGTCGCGCAGGATGGAGATGACCGAGGGCTTCTCGGCGTCCTGGCCCGTGACGACCGGGTAGGGCAGCGAGCCCGTGCCGTAGCCGGCGCCCTTGAGCGCACCGAGGATGCCGATGGAGATGCCGTCGTAGGGGCTCAGGACGCCGTCCACGCGCGAGCCGTCGGTGTAGGTCGAGGTGATGAGGTTGTCCATGCGCGTCTGGGCGGTGGCGCCGTCCCAGCGCAGGATGGCGACGGTGCCGAAGTCGGTCTGGCCGGACTTGACGTTCAGGACGCCCTTGTCGATGTAGGGCTGGAGCTTCT
This sequence comes from Actinomyces sp. W5033, assembly GCF_051303165.1. Taxonomy (NCBI): domain Bacteria; kingdom Bacillati; phylum Actinomycetota; class Actinomycetes; order Actinomycetales; family Actinomycetaceae; genus Actinomyces; species Actinomyces sp. W5033. Next base: position 107,575 of record NZ_JBPPGD010000011.1, read on the forward strand.
CCATGGCGCCCTTGAAGAAGAAGGGGGCGTTGTTGTCGTCCGGGGAGCCGCCGAAGAGCTCGATGTTGAAGGGGCCGGTGACGCCGGTGTCCTTGCCGTCCTTGTCGATGATGCCCATGCCGGTGAGCAGCGAGGTGCCCATCTGGCCGCCGACGACGAAGTTGTCGAAGGAGGTGTAGTAGGAGACGTTCTTGTTGTCGCGGATGAGGCGGTCGTAGGAGATGACCGGGATGCCGGCCTCACCGGCGGCGTCGAGCTGGTTGGACAGGGCGGTGCCGTCGATCGGGGCGATGATGAGCAGGTTGACGCCCTGCGTGATCATGTTGTCGATCTGGTTGGTCTGGGTGGGGATGTCGTCCTCGGCGAACTGGAGGTCCACCTTGTACCCGAGCTCCTCGAGCTGCTTCTTGACGTTCTCACCGTCCTTGATCCAGCGCTCGGAGGACTTGGTCGGCATGGCGACGCCGATCTTGATCTGCGAGGCGTCGAGGTTGGCGGTGTCGTTGGAGCTGGAGCCGCCGGCGCCGGAGCCGCCGCAGGCGGCGAGGGTGGCAGCGCCCGCGAGGGCGAGGGAGCCCGCGAGGACGGAGCGGCGGGTGAGCATGCGGGACATGGGGGATCTCCTCTTCGAGATGGGGCGGAGCCACGTGCACAACTGCGCGCTCGCGCTCCTGAACGGCTGAAGCTTGAGCGCTCACAGACAGGCTGTCAAATCAGCCGGATTCGATTTTTCCTTAATATTCCGCGGATTACCGAGCAGTAGGTAATCGGGGCCGAAAAGGCTGGGGCACCCAGATAGTGAACGTTCACGTCGATATGGGCCGTCCTCCCACCCGGGGCCCTGCTCACACAGAGGAGCGCCGCACCCTGAGCGTCGGTGAGACCGAGTGCCGCGTCCCCGGCTCCCCCGCGAGCGCGCTCAGCAGCACCTCCATGCACAGGCGTCCCAGCTCCTCGAAGGGCTGGGTCACCGTCGTCAGCGCCGGGGCGAAGAACTCCGAGCCCGCCGTGTCGTCATAGCCGACGACGGCCAGGTCCTGCGGCACGCGCACGCCCTGGTCACGGGCCGCCGCCAGCAGGCCCAGCGCCATGAGGTCGTTCGAGCAGAACACGGCGTCCGGGGCCTCGTCCGGTCCCGCCGCCGCGATCTGCAGGCACAGGGCCCTACCCGCCTCATAGCCCGACTCGGCGGTCCAGTCCCCACTCAGGCGGCCCGCCGGGCACAGCCCCGAGTCATCCAGGGCGCTGCGCCAGCCCCGCTCTCGCGCCTGGGCGTCGAACCAGTCGTCCGGGCCTGCCACGTAGGCGATCCGACGGCGGCCGGCACCGATGAGGTGGCGCACCACCATCCGGGCGCCAAGCTCCTGGTCCACCGACACGACGTGGATGCGCCCCTGCGGCTCAAAGCCGTCCGCCACGACGACCATCGGCACGCTCTGCGCCGCCCGTGTCACCGAGGCCGCGATCCCGGTCCTCGGTGCCACCGAGATGATGCCGTCCACGCCCCGGTTGACGAGGAAGGTGAAGGCCTCCGCGATCTCCCCCTCGTCGCTCGTGCGCAGGGAGGTCACGAGGGTCCCGTAGCCCTCCGCCCGGGCCGCCGCCTCGATGGCGCTCGCCGTCGAGGCCGGCCCGAAGAACTCCGAGGAGGCCGTCACCACGCCGATGAGGCGCGACGACGCGGTCACCAGCGCCCGGGCCGCCATGTTGCGGCGGTAGCCCAGCTCCTCAATGGCCTTGAGGACCTTCTCGCGCGTCGCGGGGCGCACCCCCTCCGGGGAGTTCAGGACGCGCGAGACCGTCTGGTGGGACACGCCAGCCAGGCGGGCGACGTCCACCATGCTGGGCCTTCGTCTCTTACCCCCAGTCATCGCGGCCGACCTCCCGGCGCCCGGTGGGCGTCAGGCCTTCTCGGACAGGCGGTAGACGAACTCGTGGGACTCGCCGACGGCGAGGGTGATGAGGTCCTCGCCCGTGTTGAAGGCGTTGGGAGGACAGGTCATGGGCTCGACGGCGACGCCCGGCCGTCCCAGCCTGTCGGCCGAGTACAGCTGGCACCAGGGGACGTCGGAGGTGATGACGGCGCTGTGGCCGCCCTCGCCGCCGGTCAGGGTCACTGACCACGGTCCCTCGGGCAGGCCGGTGTAGGCGTTGTCCGTCTGCGTGGCACCCACGAGGCGGCCGGCACGCCAGTCCCAGTCCGTCCCGGCGACCTCGCGGGTGCCGAGGGGCGCCATCGTGTGAGGATCGACGTCGAGCACGAGGGCAGCGGGCACCTCGAGCACGCACTCGTCCAGGGGGACGGAGCGGGTGAGGTAGGGGTGGCAGGACACGCCGTACGGGGCCGGGGCGCTCACGCCGTCGAGCACGGGGGCACCGGTGGTGGCACGGGTGGAGACGGCGGCCCCCACGTTGGTGCTCGTCGTCGTCACCGTCAGTCCGTCGGCGGCGTCGAGGTGGAAGCGCACCGAGATCTCCAGGGCCCACGGGTAGGCGTAGGAGGCGGGCAGGGCCAGCTCGAGGGGCACCTCACTGAGCTCGCCCTCCTGCGGGGTGTCGGAGGCGACGGCGAAGTCAGACCAGCCGACCAGGCCGTGGAGGGCGGAGCCGGTGGCGGGCTCGTTGCAGGGCACCGGGTAGGTCTGCCCGCAGTAGGTGTAGGCGGAGTCCTTGATGCGGTTGGGCCAGGGCACGAGGGCTCGCCCCTGCCAGCCCTCAGGCATGGCGGCCTCGGCGTCGAAGGGGACGACGACGTCGCGGCCCTCGTGGCGCAGGTGGACGAGGGTGGCACCCTGGGTGGCGATGCGCGCCTCGTAGGCTCCGGCTCGCAGGTCGATGAGCTCTCCGTTGATCATGATCGGCCTCTCGGGCGTGTGGGTCGGGTGTGTGGCACAAGGTACACGCGCTGTGCCGGGACGTCCTCGACGAGGAGCCCCGGCACAGCGCGTCAGTAGTGTCTTGCCGACGGCCCGTCCGCTCGGGAACCGCACTGGCGGCCGGGCAACCGGCGGTGGCCGCCGCGAGGCAGGCCGCTCAGACGCCCTGCGTGAGGCGGTAGTACGCCTGGTTCAGGCGCCGCTCCTGGGCGAATCCGCGCGTCGTCGTGCCCTCGTCGATGACGGCGAGCTCCATCTGGGCCATCTCGGCCAGGTCCTGCCAGGTCTCCAGCGTCGTCGCCGTCGACATCACCGTGTGGTGGGCGGCGCCCGAGAGCATCCAGCACTCGGTGGAGGTGTGGAAGTCGGGGGCGGGCTCCCACACGGCGCGGGCGACGGGCAGAGCGGGCAGCGGCGCGTCGGGGCCGACGACCTCGACGACGTTGGCGGTCAGGCGGAAGCGCTCGCGCATGTCGGACATGGCGACGACGATGCCGGGACCCTTGTCGGCGTCGAAGACGAGGCGGACCGGGTCCTCGCGGTCGCCGATGCCCAGCGGGTGGATCTCCAGGCGTGGCCTGGACGTGGTGAGGGAGGGGCAGACCTCGAGCATGTGGGCGCCGAGGATCTTCTCCTTGCCCTCGGTCATCTCGTAGCAGTAGTCCTCCATGAGGGAGGCGCCGCCGGGCAGCCCGTGGCCCATGACCTTGGCGGCGCGCACGAGGATGGCGGTCTTCCAGTCGCCCTCGGCGCCGAAGCCGTAGCCGGCGGCCATGAGGCGCTGGACGGCGAGGCCGGGCAGCTGGCGCAGCCCGCCGAGGTCCTCGAAGTTGGTGGTGAAGGCGGTGGCGTCGTGCTCGACGAGGAAGCGGCGCATGCCGGCCTCGAGGCGGGCGCCGTAGCGCAGGGAGGCGTGCCGCTCGGCGCCGGGCCTCAGCGCGGGCACGACGTCGTAGACGTCGAGGTACTCCTCGACGAGGGCGTCGATCTCCTCATCGCTGACGGCGTCGACGGGAGCCCGAGCCGCAGGCGGCCAGGCCGATGACGGCACCGCTGGCTGCGGCGAGGGCGAGGAAGTCGCGACGCTTCATGGGGTTCTCTCCTTTGAGAATCTGGGGGTACGTCTCACCCGGTCCCGGGAGGGGCCCTGGGTGACCGGTGAGGACGGATGACGACGACGTCGTCGCCCGTCGAGACACAGGGAGTGTGAACGTTCACACGATGCGAGTCAAGCCATATCCGCGCATCAGCACCCACCCTTGCGCCCAACCGCGAGAGCGTCGGCACCAGCGAGCACCGAGCAACAGGGGCCGCTCGATCTGCTCACACAGCACGAGAGTGCCTGCGCACCCGGGCGAGTGGCCAGCCAGACCAGAGCGACACCTTCCGTCACGCCGGGATTCTTGAGGACGGCCGCCTGGGCACGCGGCCCCTGCGCCAGGTGGCCTCCGCGGACGCCTACGTCCCGTCCGGGACGGCGATGTGGAGCAGGATCCGGTCTTCGCCATCCACGACTTGCGCGACGCGGACGTCACCGGCCGGCCAGGGGCGGTGAGGCCACCAGGGCCGCCATCGAGGCGGCTGTGCGCGCCGTCGTGCGGCAACCGAGACGGAGCGGTTGGGGAGCCTTCTGCGCCTCGGACGAGTGGGTCACCCGCCTGCATGAGAGCTCCCGCTGGTCCATGCGCGACACCTCTGCCTCAATCCCCGCCGACTGCCCCCAGCGCAACGAGCACCTGAGCTGGACCGGCAACATCCAAGCCTTCGCACCAACGGCCGCCTTCCACTACAGCACTACAGCCCCACGGGGACGCCGCTCCTGGCTCGTGGACCTCAGCAGCGAGCAGGAGGTCCACACCACCACGTCCTGGCACATGCCCGTCATCCCCAGCAGCATCTGAAGGCCCCCACGCACGGGGCGGTGTGGGGCGAGGCCCGGCCCGTCATGCTCTGGGATCTGCACCAGGTCACCAGGGACCTCAGCCTGCCCGATCAGCAGCACGACTCCGCCTGCCCGTGAGGCAAGCAGGTGACCTCGCCGCCGACTCCGAGCGGCGCCGGGTGGCCGGCGAACGCCTCGCTGAGCTCGTCGAGGCCTGTGCCGTTCACGTCGGCACGAGCCACACCGAGGCCCCACGAGGTCGGGGCTTAGGTGCTGAGACCGGCCGCCGAGGAGACGTTCTCGCGCCCTAACCCCCGACCTCGCGCGGGGTGGGGGCGGGGTGGGGGGGGCGGGGCGCGGGGTGGGGGG